>JBIQHP010000068.1:5196-11524 GCA_044508495.1 Clavibacter sp. | reverse complement strand
AGGTGCTCGGCGGAGTCGGCCATCTCATCCACTACGAGGTCCCGCAGCTCGCCGCCGAGGCGATCCGCGACTTCGTCGACTCGCTTCCCGCCCCGTGAAGCTCGTCTTCGACTGCCGCTACACGAGGCTCGGCAGGCACGACGGGATCAGTCGCTACACCGCGGGCGTCGTGGAGGCGCTCGGCAGGCTCCACCCGGTGACGATGCTCGTGAGCGACGAGCGCCAGCTCGAGATGCTCCCCGACCTCCCGTGGATCCTCGGGACCGACCCGACGAGCCTGCGCGAGCCGTGGGTGGCCAGGATCGTCAACCGCGCGCATCCGGATGTCGTGTTCAGCCCCATGCAGACCATGGGCTCGGGCGGCCGCCGGTACAAGCTCATCCTGACCCTGCACGATCTCATCTACTACAACAACCCCACCCCGCCCCGCGACCTGCCCTGGTTCATCCGGCTCGGCTGGCGGATCTACCACCTCGCCTACTGGCCGCAGCGCCTCGTGCTCAACCGCGCCGACGCGATCGTGACGGGCACCTACGCCGCGAAGGCGCAGATCGAGGAGCGCCGGCTCACCGACCGCCCGATCACCGTCGTGAGCAGCGCCGTCGACCCGGCCCCCCGGCTGCGCACGAGCGAGCGGGACCGCACGATCGTCTACATGGGCTCCTTCATGCCCTACAAGAACGTCGAGTCCCTCGCGAAGGCGATGCACGAGCTGCCCGGCTACCGGCTGCAGCTTCTCAGCCGCATCGGCGACGCCGACCGCGCCCGCTACTCCGCCCTCGCGCCCGAGGGCGCGATCGAGTTCTTCGACGGCGTGACCGACGAGCAGTACACGGAGCTGCTCTCCAAGGCGACGGCGCTGGCCACCGCGTCGTTCGAGGAGGGCTTCGGCATCCCCGTCGTCGAGTCGCTCGCCATGGGGACGCCCGTCGTGTGCAGCGACATCCCGGTGTTCCGCGAGGTCGGGGGCGAGGGCGCAGCGTTCTTCGATCCGCGCGACCCTGCCGACATCGCGCGGGTCGTCCGCTCGCTCGAGGACGACGCCGTCTGGACGGCGCTCTCGGAGAAGGCCCCGGCCCAGGCCGCGAGATTCACCTGGGACCGCTCCGCGGAGCGGCTGCTGGAGCTGGCTCGCTCGCTCGTCAGCTGACCGGCACGACCTCGCCCGCGGTGAGCTCGATGAGGGCGTCCGGCTCGATGCCGAAGACCGCGGTCGCCGAGCCCCCGGCGGCCCACACGAGCTCGTAGCGCAGGAGGTCGGCGTCGATGACCGTGCGCAGGCGCTCCGGATGCCCGAAGGGCGGAACCCCGCCGATCGAGTAGCCGGTCGCCGACTTGACGCTCTTGGCGTCCGCCATCGAGATCCGGGAGCCGAGAAGGCGGCCGAGCACGTCGGTGTCGACGCGGTTGGGTCCGGAGGCCAGGACGATGAGAGGCTCTCCGTCGGCGAGGAACACGAGGCTCTTGACGATCGCCCCGACCTCGCAGCCGACCGCGGCCGCCGCCTCGACGGCCGTGTGAGTGCTCTGGGCCATCGTGCGCACCTCGACCGGGAAGCCGAGGGCGTTCGCCGCCTCCGTGAACCTCGCGACCGCGTCCGTCATGAGCGTGCCCCCTTCGTCTCGCGCTCCTCGAGCAGGTTCTGCTCGTCGAGGTCCTCGTCGCCGGCCTGCACCGACTCGAACTCGATGGGGTCGTCGAACTCCTTGAGCTCGAGCGTGCCTCCTGCGTGCCGGAAGCTGTGGATCGATCCGTTGGTGATCGCGACGCCGCGCTCGACCGGCGCGCCGACGACCATGAGGACCGTGCGGATGACGGCCCCGTGCGTCGCGAGGATGAGCCGGCCGTGCTCGTGCGCCTCGGCGAGCGCGAGGAGCGCCGGCATGACGCGAGCCGCGACCTCCTCGCGGCTCTCCCTGCCGGGGACCGGAGTCGAACCGGGGTAGCGGCGCATGACCTGGCGGTCGGTGAGGCCCTCGGCCTCGCCGTAGTTGCGCTCGACGAGCTCGGGAAGCTGCACGGGCTCGCCGAGGCCGAGCCCGTCGCCGATGATCGTCGCGGTCTCGAGGGCGCGCGAGAGCGGGCTCGAGTAGAGGCCGTCCCACTCGCGGCGGGCGAGCAGCCCCGCGGCGCGGCTCGCCTGGTCGCGCCCGGTCTGGTTGAGCGGGATGTCGGTGCTCCCCTGGATGCGGTGGGTGCGGTTCCAGTCGGTCTCGCCGTGGCGCACGAGGTAGAGAAGGGTCACCCCGCCGCCTTTCGCCGTCCTGCCTCCGCTACAGGCGCTCGGCGAGAGCAGCGAGCGTCTCGGAGGTTCCGGCTTCCAGCCTAACGGTCGCCCGGAGGTCGCCCTTCGTCGGCCCGCGGTTGACGATGACGATCGGGATCCGCCGCTTGACGGCGATGTCGAGAAGGCGGATGCCCGAGTTGACGACGAGGGAGGATCCGGCGACGAGCAGGGCGCCCGCCGTGCGCACGACCCCCGCCGCGGCGTGGAAGCGGTCGTTCGGGATGAGCTCGCCGAAGAACACGACATCCGGCTTGAGGATGCCCCCGCACACGGTGCACTCGGGGACGACGAATCCCTCGAGACGGTCGACCAGCACGTCGCCGTCGGGGGCGAGCTCGACCTCCGCGGCGGTGTCGAGCCAGGGATTGGCGGCCGTGAGCCGGGCTGCGATTCCCTGCCGCGCGAAGAGCTGGCCGCAGTGCAGGCAGCGAACCTGTCCCATGGCCCCGTGCAGCTCGACGACGCGCCGGGAGCCCGCCCGGCGGTGCAGCCCGTCGACGTTCTGGGTGAGGACTCCGGCCACGACCCCGGCATCCTCCATCGCGGCAAGGGCCAGATGCCCGGCGTTGGGTCCGGCGCCCGCGAACCGCCGCCAGCCCAGGTGGCTCCCCGCCCAGTAGCGCCGCCGGTGCCCCTCGTCGGCGAGGAACTGCTGGAAGGTCATCGGGGAGCGCGCCGGGGCGCCCTCGCCCCGGTAGTCGGGGATGCCGGAGTCGGTGCTCACGCCGGCCCCGGTGAGGACGGCGAGCTGACGCCCCCGGAGCGCCGAGACCGCGTCGTCGAGCACCGAGGGCTCGATCGTCGTGGCCGCAGCCATCGAATGCGCCATCGTGCTCCTCTCGCGTGACCCGTGCCCCTCACAGGGTAAACGCCGAAGTTTTCCGATATGTTTCCGACTGTGCCGCGCCTCATCCGGATCGAGAACCCCGACGATCCCGCGCTGCACGACTACCGGGACCTGACGGACGTCTCGCTCCGGCGTGTCCGGGAGCCGGCCGAGGGGCTCTACCTCGCCGAGTCGGAGAAGGTCATCACGCGAGCCGTCGAGGCCGGCCACCGGCCGAGGTCGGTGCTCCTGCTCGAGAAGTGGGTCGCTGCGCTCGAGCCGATCCTCGAGCCCTTCGACATCCCGGTCTACGTCGGGAGTCCCGAGGTGCTCGAGTCGATCACCGGCTTCACGATGCACCGGGGTGCGATCGCCTCGATGCACCGGCCGGCGCTGCCCGCGCCAGAGGACCTCCTCGCCCGCGCGCGCCGGGTCGTCGTCATCGAGGATGTCGTCGACCACACCAACGTCGGGGCGATCTTCCGGACGGCCGCCGCTCTCGGGGCGGATGCCGTGCTCGTCACGCCGCGCTGCGCCGACCCGCTCTACCGGCGCAGTGTCCGGGTGAGCATGGGCACGGTGCTGCAACTGCCGTGGACGCGGCTCCCGGAGTGGCCAGGGGGCTCCCGGCTGCTCCACGAGGCGGGCTTCACGATCGTGGCGCTCGCGCTCGACGGGGCATCCGTGCCGCTCGAGGAGTTCGCGCGGCATCCGCCCGAGCGCGTCGCGCTCCTGCTCGGGACCGAGGGCGACGGGCTCAGCAGGAAGGCGCTCCTCGGCGCCGATGCGACGGTCACGATCCCCATGCTCCACGGCGTCGACTCGCTCAACGTCGCGGCGGCGAGCGCCGTCGCGCTGTGGGCGCTGCGCCACTGAACCGCGGTACCCGCATATCCTGTATCGGTGCCAGCCGAATCCCTGCCTCAGCGCCGACGGGAGTCGCGGGGGACCTACCTCCGCCGTCGAATCGTGGTCTTCGGGGTCTCCGGCGCGCTTCTCGCCGGCCTCGCCTACCTGCCGCTCACCCTCCTCGCCCCGCTCGCGCCGGCGACGGCGACGGCCGTGCAGGGGGATGCCCTCGAGAACCCGCCGGTCGAGCTCGTCTGGCCCGGGTACGGGGCGAGTGCGATCGGCGCGGTCGGATTCCCCGGGACGCTCGCCGCCGGTGGAAGCGCCGAGCCGCGCACGATAGCCAGCATCACCAAGATCGTCACGAGCCTCGTGGTCCTCGAGGCCAAACCGCTCGGCGAGGGGGAGGACGGCCCGGTCATCAGGTTCACGAGCGCCGACGCCGCCCTCTACCACAAGTACTTCGCGCTCCAGGGGAAGGTGGAGCCGGTGCGCGCGGGGCTCGAGCTCACCGAGCGGCAGCTTCTCACGGTCGTGCTCGTCTCCTCGGCGAACAACTACGCCGAGTCCCTCGCGACCTGGGCCTTCGGCTCCGAGGGCGCGTTCCTGTCGGCGGCGCGGACCTGGCTCGATGCGCAGGGCCTCACGCGCACGACGCTGCTCGACTCGACGGGGATGAACCCCGGGAACATGAGCACCGCGAGCGACCTCGTCGAGCTCGCCAAGATCGCCCTCGCCGACCCGGTCGTCTCCTCGATCGTGCGGATGCCCACGGCGCATCTTCCCTACGTCGGCGCGATCGAGAACACGAACGAGCTCCTCGGGATCGACGGGATCAACGGGATCAAGACCGGGACCCTCGACGAGGCGGGCGCCTGCCTGCTGTTCTCGGCGTCGATCACGGTGGGGGAGCATCCGGTCGAGGTCGTCGGGGTCATGCTCGGCGGGCCGGACCACCGGACCCTCGATGTCGCGGTGCGGGCTCTGCTCGCGAGCGCGGTCGCGGGGTTCCGGGAGCTCCCGCTCGTGAAGGCCGGAGACGTGTACTACGAGTACACGACGCCGTGGGAGCAGAAGGCGCGGGCGGTGGCGACCGAGGACGCCTCCCTGCTCGTGTGGGCCGGGACCCCGGTGAGCGAGCACGCCGAGGCCTCGCCGGTGCTCGTCGCCGAGCGCGGCCAGGTCCTCGGCTCGGTGACCTTCACGGTCGCGGACCGCGTCGTCACCGTCCCGCTGGCGCTCGACTCGCCCCTCAGCGATCCCGGCCCCTGGTGGCGTTTCGCGCATCCCTTTGGCTGACAATCCGCCCCGCTTGCCGCTGGGGCCTGCCCTCATGCCCTAGAGTCGAACTATCTGCCGAGGCATCTCACTCGCGACCGCGACCGGGACGTCACCCCGAATCGAGGTTCCGTGTCCACATCCATCGCCGCACCCGTCGTCACTTTCACACGAACCCGCCCGGGAGGAAACGGCGCGAGTCCGACGACCGAGTACTCCGCCCTCCTGAGGACCGTGCGCGACGCCGGCCTCCTGCGCCGCAGGACCGGCTTCTACTGGATGGTCTTCGGCATCGTGACCCTCGCCCTAGGCGGCACCGTCGCCGGGTTCGTGCTCCTCGGCGACAGCTGGCTGCAGCTCCTCATGGCCGGCGCGCTCGGCGTCATCCTGACCCAGTACGCCTTCCTCGCGCACGAGGCCTCGCACCGTCAGGTGTTCCAGTCCGGGCCGCTCAACGACCACGCGGGCCGCACCCTCGCGAACCTCTTCGTCGGCATCAGCTACTCGTGGTGGATGACGAAGCACAGCCGCCATCATGCGAGCCCCAACATCCTCGGCAAGGACCCCGACATCGAGCGCGACTTCGTCTCCTTCACCGAGGAGGACGCCGCGAAGTCGCGGGGGCTCTACGCCTGGGCGACGAGGCGCCAGGGCTACCTGTTCTTCCCCGCGCTGCTTCTCGAGGGCATCAACCTGCACATCCACGGCTTCCGCACGGTCTTCGGCAAGCGCAAGGTGGATCGCCGCTGGGTCGAGATCAGCATGCTCCTCTCCCGGCTCGGAGCCTATCTCGCGGTCATCTTCCTCGTGCTGCCGATCGGGATGGCCTTCGCCTTCGTGGGCGTGCAACTCGCGGTCTTCGGGGTCTACATGGGCGCCTCCTTCGCCCCGAATCACAAGGGCATGCCGATCCTCCCGCACGACGCGAAGGTCGACTTCCTGCGCCGGCAGGTGCTCACCTCCCGCAACATCAAGGGCGGCTGGCTCATGGACTCGTTCATGGGCGGGCTCAACTACCAGATCGAGCACCACCTGTTCCCGAACATGCCCCGGCCGCACCTCGCGCGCGCCGCCGAGATCGCCCGCGA
>JBIQHP010000068.1:0-5096 GCA_044508495.1 Clavibacter sp. | reverse complement strand
TGTTCCCGAACATGCCCCGGCCGCACCTCGCGCGCGCCGCCGAGATCGCCCGCGAGTACTGCGAGACGCACCGCATCGCCTACACGCAGACGACGATCCTCGAGTCCTACGGCATCGTGGTCCGCTACCTCAACCGGGTCGGGCTCGCGGCAGGCGGCGACCCCTTCGACTGCCCGGCGGCCGCGCAGTTCGGTCGCTAGCCGCGATCCGCGCCCGGCCCGATCGCGGTCGGGCCCGGCCGCTTGGGGCTGATCCCGTCCCCGGAGGACTGGTGCCGGATGCGACGGATGACCCACGGCACGAGGTACTCGCGCGCCCAGCCGATGTCCTCGACGCGCGCCTGCCGCCAGGACACCGCGGGCATCGGCTCCGGCTCGAAGGGCTCGAGGTCGTTCTCGACGCCGAGCGCCGCGAGCACCATTCGGGCGATCGTGTGATGGCCGACGGGGGAGAAGTGCAGGCGGTCGGGTGCCCACATCCGCGGGTCCTTGAGCTCCCGGAGCGCCCACATGTCGGCGATGATCGCGTCGTGGCGCTGGGCGATGGCACGGAGGTTCTCGTTGTAGATCGCGACCTTGCCGCGCGAGCGGCGGAGCACGGGCGTCATCCCGATGTCGGGGCCGTTGAACAGCAGCACCGTCGCGCCGTCGGAGCGCAGCCGTGCGATCGCGCCCTCGAGTCTCCCGGCGATGTCATCCGGATCGGTGCCGGGCCGGATGATGTCGTTGCCTCCCGCCGAGATCGTCACGAGGTCGGGACGCAGGGCGAGCGCGGGCTCGACCTGCTCGTCGACGATCTGCTGGAGCAGGCGCCCCCGGATGGCGAGATTCGCGTAGGCGAAGTCGTCGGTCTTCGCGCTCAGCACCTCCGCCACCCGGTCGGCCCAGCCGCGATTGCCCCCTTCGCTGCGCGGCTCCGGATCGCCGATGCCCTCCGTGAACGAGTCGCCGAGCGCGACATAGCGGGACCACGGGTGCTGCTGCGTCATGCTTCCAGCCTGCCTCACCGTCGCTCTCGCGCGAAACCGGGTGAACTCTCAGGTTCGGCGGGATCGGGGTGTCGGCCTTGCCCCCCGATCGGGGGACATGCAAGGCTTGGCGCAGGCCACCGAACCACGGGGGCCGTGAATGACCGACTGGGAGGTCGTCATGGGATTCATCTCGTTCATCATCCTCGGACTCATCGCAGGAGCCATCGCGAAGCTCATCCTGCCGGGCAAGCAGGGCGGCGGCTGGATCGCGACGCTCATCCTGGGGCTCGTCGGCGCGCTCGTCGGCGGCTGGCTCGCCGGGCTGTTCGGCGTGGCCGACGCCTACACGAGCTTCTGGTCGATCGGGGCCTGGCTCTGGGCGATCGGCGGTGCCGTCGTCGTCCTGCTCATCTGGGGCTTCATCACGAGGAGCCGCGCGAAGGCCTAGTCGTCGTTCGGCACGAGGGGCTCCGCGGCATGCGTCGCGGAGCCCGTCGTCATCCGGGGCCGGTAGTGTTCCGTTAAGTGAGTTCCGAGCAGCCCTTCCGTCTTGGACCCGCGTTCCCGGAACGCGCCGCTCGCGGAACGGCGGACAAGCTCCGCGCCTGGCAGGCGGAGGCCATCGACCGCTACTTCGAGCTCGGGGGCGAAGCGATCGGCCCGCGCGACTTCCTCGTCGCCGCGACGCCCGGCTCCGGCAAGACGACCTTCGCACTGCGGCTCGTGGCCGAGCTCCTCGCCCGTCACGCGATCGACCGGGTCACGGTCGTAGCCCCGACCGACCACCTCAAGCGGCAATGGGCGGATGCCGCGGCCAGGGTCGGCATCCGGCTCGACCCCGGCTTCCGCAATGCGCAGGGGCGTGTCGGCCGCCAGTTCCACGGGGTGGCCGTGACCTACGCCCAGGTGGCCCTCCGTCCCGCTCTCCATCGCACGATGACCGAGTCCGGGCGCACGCTCGTCATCCTCGACGAGGTGCACCACGGCGGGGATGCGCTGAGCTGGGGCGACGGCATCCGGGAGGCGTTCGAGCCCGCCGCGCGCCGCCTCTCGCTCACCGGCACGCCGTTCCGCTCCGATACCGCCCCCATCCCGTTCGTGACCTACCACCCGGGCGAGCACGGCATCCGCACCTCGAGGGCGGACTACAGTTACGACTACGGGAGGGCGCTGCGGGACGGCGTCGTGCGCCCGGTCATCTTCCTGGCCTACGCCGGGCGGATGCGCTGGCGGACCCGCGCGGGCGAGGAGATGGAGGCGCGGCTCGGCAACGCCGACACGAAGGACGTCACGGCCCAGGCCTGGCGCACCGCCCTCGACCCGGAGGGGGAGTGGATCCCCGCGGTGCTGCGTGCGGCGAACCGCAGGCTGAGCGAAGTACGCGACGACGTTCCGGATGCCGCCGGACTCGTGATCGCGACCGACCGTCACGCCGCCCGCGCCTATGCCCGGATCCTCGAGGGCATCGCGGGAGAGAAGCCGACCGTCGTGCTCTCCGACGAGAAGGCGGCCTCGGATCGCATCGCCGACTTCACGAGGAGCACCCGTCGCTGGATGGTCGCCGTGCGGATGGTCTCGGAGGGCGTCGACATCCCCCGCCTCGGGGTCGGCGTCTACGCGACCTCGGCCGCCACGCCGCTGTACTTCGCGCAGGCCGTCGGCCGGTTCGTGCGCACGCGCCGCCGAGGGGAGACGGCCTCGATCTTCCTGCCGAGCGTTCCCAGCCTGCTGACTCTCGCCGGCCAGCTCGAGCTGGAGCGCGATCATGCGCTCGATCGGGGGCCGGGCGACCTCGTGCTCGACGACGCCGCCCTCGACGCCGCGAACCGTCCGGAGCGGGCAGCAGCAGAAACGGCGCTCTTCGAGTTCATGCCCCTCGAGTCCCAGGCCAACTTCGATCGCGTGCTCTACGACGGCGGCGAGTTCGGCTTCTCCGCCGACGTCGGCACCCTCGAGGAGCTCGACTTCCTCGGCCTTCCCGGCCTTCTGGAGCCCGACCAGGTGCGCGAGCTGCTCCGGCAGCGGCAGGCACGCCAGTCGCGCCGATCGAAGGCGCGCGCCGCGCGTACCGGGGCGGAGGAGCCGAAGCCCCTCTACCGCACCCTTCGGGAGCAGCGGAGCCTGCTCAACAGCCTCGTCGCGGTGCATGCCAGGCGGTCGGGGCAGCCCCATGCGCACATCCACGCGGACCTCCGTCGCCGCGCGGGAGGCCCGCCGGTGGCCCAGGCGAGCGTCGCGCAGCTGCAGGCCAGAATCGATCTCCTGCGTCGTCCGTGACGGGTTCCTAGCTCAGCGTGCGCACCCAGTGCCGCAGGAAGGCGGCTCCCGCGTCGTCGTGGATGAGGTCGCCCTCGGTGATGACGCGGTAGGGCCGCTCGAGGATGCCGTCGGAGGGCCGTACGTCGACGTGGGCGACATCGAAGCCCTCGGCGTGCAGGTGGTCGGCCATGAGGTAGTCGCTGCGCGAGTCGCCGACGGTGCGCCAGAGCGTCGGGAGGTCCCCGTTCCCGCGGAAGTAGTCGAGCGCCCGCGCCGCGCCGCGATCCTTGTCGAGGAGCACCGACTCGACATCGGTGGAGATGATCGTCGGATCGACCCGGAAGGTCACGAGCCCCTGGGCGTCGGGGAACTCCTGATCGCCGTAGCGCGCCCCGAGCCCGTATTCGACGAGCAGGTCGAACGCGGCCTGGTTCGCCTGCTCCTGGGCCAGGACGTAGTCGTCGTGGTCGACGTCCGGATTCTGCTCGAGGGAGATCATGGCGTGCTTGGTGTCGTCGAAGAACATCGCGTCGGAGAAGCGCAGCTCGGCGAGCTCGCGGAACTCGGCGGTGTAGTCCTCCGGGAGCGCGAGCTCGCGGTCGATCGCGATCTCGCCGATCCCCTCCGAGGCGATCGGGAACCACACGCCGCCCTTCTCGCTCACGCCGAACATCCGCGCGCCCTCGGGCAGTCCCGCGTTCACGAGCCGTGCGACGACCTCCTCGCGCATGAACGTGTCGCTGCGCCCCGTGATGAAGGCGATCGGCACGCCGAGGGAGGCGAGCGCGACGAGGTCCTCGACGATGCTCGGGATCGCGATGCGGCGCTCGACCGGGCTCGAGATCGGCCCGTCGACGTCGAGGAGCAGGCCGAGCGGGGGCGTGGTGGTCACTCCTCCATCCTGTCACCGGAAGTCGCGGGAAGCCCCGTGCGTCACGATGCCGACCGCCTCGAAACGGTCGGCGAGCACGTTGCTGACGCCTTCCGCCGAGCGCTCGAGCATGCCTCGCACGATGAGCACGCGTGACTCGAGCGCGGTCCTGCGGTAGCGCCTCCAGACTCCGGGGGAGCAGATGACGTTCGCGAGCCCGGTCTCGTCCTCGAGGGTCAGGAAGGTGATGCCGCCCGCGGTCGACGGATGCTGCCGGTGGGTCACGACGCCGCACACCTCGATGCGCCGGCCGGGCTCGGCCGTCCGGAGGCCGGCGGCGGTGAGGACGCCCCGCTCCTCGAGCGCCGGCCGGTGCGGCTCGATGGGGTCGCCGTCGACCGAGATGCCCGTGGAGACGAGATCGGCCTCGACCTTCTCGACCTCGGTCGGGAGCGCGAAGAGCGGCGGCTGGACCGGCACGACCGTGTCGCGCAGGAACTCCGCGCGGTCCTGCGCGGCGGAGCCCGCCGTCCAGAGCGCCTGCCGCATCGTGAGCCCGAAGGGTGCGAAGGCGTCGGCCGCCGCGAGCGACTCCAGTTGCGCCGTCCTGAGCCCCACGCGGCGCACGAGGTCCGCCATGTCACGGTACTCTCCTCGATCGTCCCGCTCGGCGACGATCTTCTCGGCGAGCGAGCGTCCGACGCCCTTGATCGCGGCCAGCCCGAGCCGCACGGCGAAGCCGGCGTCGCGGCGGTGGTCGGCGGTGTCGAAGGGCGCGGCCGGATCGAACGTCGCCGGGACCGGCGGCTGCTCATGCGCGAGGCAACCCGGCGACCCGGAGGGCGCGGGCCGTCCGAGCGCCTCGAGCCCGGCATCCACTCCGGAGAGCAGCACGTCGGGCCGGCGCACCTCGACGCCGTGCCGGCGGGCGTCGGCCACGAGGCTCTTCGGGGAGTAGAACCCCATGGGCTGGGCGCTCAGGAGCGCGGCGAGGAA
>JBIQHP010000067.1:6242-11572 GCA_044508495.1 Clavibacter sp. | reverse complement strand
CGACGCGGCCCGCGCTGTCGAGGATGCGCTGCTTGCCCGTGTAGAAGGGGTGCGATTCCGAGGAGATCTCGACGTCGATGACCGGGTAGCTGTTGCCGTCCTCCCAGTCGATCGTCTTGTCGCTCGTGACGGTCGAACGCGTCAGGAAGGTCGCTCCCGAGGCCAGGTCGCGGAAGACGACCGGCGCGTAGTCGGGGTGGATGTCTGACTTCATGGGAATTCCTTGGGCTGCCTGGCGTGGAAAGAGGATGAGCGCTCGATTCGGCTCGAGGCCGACTGCCTACTTTACCAGAGATCGCGCCGCATACCGTCCCTCGTGCCGCTCGAGTTCGAGCGCGATCCCGAAGGTCTTCTCGAGGTTCTCGGGCGTGAGGACCTCCTCGATCGGCCCTGCCGCCGTGATCCGGCCGTGGCGCAGCAGCAGGACGTGGCCGAATCCCGGCGGGATCTCCTCGACGTGGTGCGTCACCATGACGATGCCGGGCGCGTTCTTCGCGGTCGCGTATCCGCTGAGGAGCTGGAGGAGCTCCTCGCGCGCGCCGAGATCGAGGCTCGCGGCGGGCTCGTCGAGGAGCATGAGTTCGGGGTCCGTCATGACGGCTCTCGCGATCTGCACCCGCTTCTGCTCGCCGTCGCTCAGCTGCCCGAACCGCCGTTCCTCGAGATGATCAAGCCTCCACTCGGCGAGAACGCGCCGCGCACGACGAGTGTCGACCGCGTCGTACTCCTCGTTCCACCGGCCGGTGACCGAGTAGGACGCGGTGAGCACGACGTTGAGCACGGTCTCGCTCGCGGGCAGCCGGCGCGCGAGCGACGTCGAGGCGAAACCGATGCGGGTGCGCAGTTCGAAGACATCGACGTCGCCGAGCGTCTCATCGAGCACCGTCGCCATCCCGGCGGAGGGGTGGATCATGGCCGCGGCCACCTGCAGGAGCGTCGTCTTGCCCGCGCCGTTCGGCCCGAGCACGACCCAGCGCTCTGCGCTGTCGACGCTCCAGCCGATCGAATCCAGGATGCGGTTGCCGCCCCGGACGACGGAGACTTCATCGAACTGGAGGACGCTGGCCATATCTTCAACCCTAAGCCACTGCGTCACGGCGGCGGCCTGCCTCAGAGCAGGGAGTCGTAGATCGTCCGGGTGTCCCGCGCGATGCGGTCCCAGCCGAAGTCCCGCTCGGCACGGGCACGGCCGGCCTGGCCCATCATCCGCGCCCGCACGGGATCGCTCAGCACGTCGCGGAGCGCGGCCGCGAGCTCGGCGACGAAGGCCTTGGGCTTCTTCGGCGTCCCCGTCCCGTCGTCGACCTGGTCGATCGGCACCAGCCGGCCGGTGATGCCGTCATCCACGACCTCGGGGATCCCTCCCGTGGCCGTGCCGACGACGGGAACCCCGCAGGCCATGGCCTCGAGGTTGACGATGCCGAGCGGCTCGTAGACGGAGGGGCAGACGAAGACGGTCGCCGAGGAGAGCACGGCGACGAGCTCGTCATGGCTCAGCAGCCGGTCGAGCCACACCACGCCGGTCCGCTCCTGCTGCAGCGCCGCGACGAGCTCCTGGACCTCGGTGAGGATCTCCGGCGTGTCCGGCGCCCCCGCGCACAGCACGAGCTGCACGTCGGGAGGCAGCTCCCTGGCCGCCCGGAGAAGGTACGGGAGCCCCTTCTGACGCGTGATCCTCCCCACGAACACGACGGACTGCCGCGTCGGATCGATCCCGAGGGCTCGCGCGATCTCCTCGTCGGGCGCCGGACGCCAGCGCTCGAGATCGATGCCGTTGTGCACGACCGTGATCCGGTCCTCGTCGAGTCCCGGGTACGCCCTCAGGATGTCCCGGCGCATCCCGTCGCTCACCGCGATGATCGCGTCCGCCGTGCGGAACGCTGTCTCCTCGATCGCGCTCGAGATGCGGTAGCCACCGCCGAGCTGCTCGGCCTTCCACGGCCGCAGCGGCTCGAGACTGTGCGCGGTCACGACGTGCGGGATGCCGTGGAGCTGCTGGGCGAGCCGGCCGGCTCCGTTGGTGTACCAGGTGTGCGAGTGGACGAGATCGGCGCCGGCGACGTCCTGCGCCATCTGGAGGTCGACGCCGAGCGTCGCGAGCGAGGGATTGGCGCCCACGAGCTCCGCGGGAACGAGGTAGGGGTAGACGTCCTCTTCCGGCCGGGGAAGACCAAAGCAGCGCACGACGACACGCAGGTCCCGCCTCAGAGCCGCCACGAGCTCCCCGACGTGCACGCCGGCGCCGCCGTACACCTCGGGCGGGTACTCCCGCGTCAACAGATCCACTCTCACCCCTGCGACGCTAGTACAGTCCACGGTGCTCATCCACAGCATGGCTCATCTACTCTGGGACGATGAGCCCAAAGAAGGTGTTCGGGATCGTCCTCGCCGGCGGGGAGGGCAAGCGGCTCATGCCGCTCACGGCCGACCGCGCCAAGCCGGCCGTCCCCTTCGCGGGCAATTACCGCCTCGTCGACTTCGCGCTCTCGAACCTCATCAACTCGGGGCTCCTGCAGATCGTCGTCCTGACCCAGTACAAGTCGCACAGCCTCGACCGCCACGTCTCGCAGACCTGGCGCCTCTCGAGCCTCACCAACTCCTACATCGCCTCGGTGCCCGCCCAGCAGCGGCTCGGCAAGCGCTGGTTCGCCGGCTCGGCGGACGCCATCCTCCAGAGTCTCAACCTCCTGCGCGACGAGAAGCCCGACATCGTCGTGGTCGTGGGCGCCGACCACGTCTATCGCATGGACTTCCGCCAGCTCATCGACGCGCACGTCGAATCGGGGGCCGGCGCGACCGTCGCGGCCATCCGCCAGCCGATCGCGCTCGCGAACCAGTTCGGGATCATCGAGGTCGAGCCCGGAGACCCGGCGAGGATCGCCGCCTTCCGCGAGAAGCCCGCCGATCCGGTGGGGCTCGCCGACTCCCCCGGCGAGGTGCTCGCCTCGATGGGCAACTACGTCTTCGACGCCGACCGGCTCATCGACGCGGTTCTGCGCGACGGCGAGCGACCGGACTCGGACCACGACATGGGCGGGGACATCATCCCCGACTTCGTCTCCCGGGGCGATGCGGGAGTCTACGACCTCATCCGGAACGACGTTCCCGGCGCGACCGATCGCGACCGCTACTACTGGCGCGACGTCGGGACGATCGAGTCCTTCTTCGACGCCCATCAGGACCTTATCTCGGCCCTGCCGGTCTTCAATCTCTACAACCGGGAGTGGCCGATCTACAGCGAGCAGCTCAACTCTCCCCCGGCCAAGTTCGTGCGCGACGCGAGCGGCAACCTCGGGACGACGATCGACTCCATCGTCTCGCTCGGGAGCCTGCTCTCCGGCGCCCACATCGAGCGCAGCGTGCTCGGGCCCTGGGCCACGATCGAGTCCGGAGCGAAGGTCGTCGACTCGATCCTGTTCGACCGCGTCCATATCGGGCCGAACGCCCTCGTGCACCGGGCTATCCTTGACAAGGAGGTCGTCGTCGAACCCGGCGCGACCGTCGGAGTCGACCCGGTGGCTGACCAGGCCAGGGGCTTCACCGTCGCAGAACCCGGTATCACGGTCGTGGGCAAGGGCGTTCACGTCGTCGCCTGACCCCGGCGCGATCGTTCGCGCCCCACGGAGGATGCCCCCATGCCCCGATTCCTCGTCGTCCTCGACGTCGACTCCACCCTCATCGAGAACGAGATCATCGAGCTGCTCGCGGATGCCGCGGGCTCTCGCGAGGAGGTCGCGGCCATCACGACGGCCGCCATGAACGGGGAGCTCGACTTCGAGCAGAGCCTGCGCACGCGCGTCGCCCTGCTCGAAGGACTGCCGGAGAGCGTGCTCGCCGACATCGGCGCCCTCGTCCGGGTGACGGAGGGTGTGCCGGAGCTCGTGAGCGGGGTGCACGCCGCGGGAGGACGCGTCGGCGTCGTGTCGGGCGGCTTCCACGAGGTCATCGACCCCCTCGCGGCGGGCCTCGGGCTCGATCGCTGGCGGGCGAACAGCCTCGAGATCGTCGACGGCGCGCTCACCGGGAGGCTTCGCGGGTCGATCGTGGATGCCGCGGCCAAGGCCGCGACGATGCTCGAGTGGGCGACGGTCTACGGGATACCGCTGCGGCAGACCGTCGCGGTCGGCGACGGGGCGAACGACCTGCCGATGATGGAGATCACCGGGCTCTCGGTGGGATTCGACGCCAAGGCGCCCGTGCGGGACGAGGCGGACCTCGTCATGGACGTCCGCGACCTCTCGCAGCTCCTGCCGCTGCTCGGCCTGCGGGGCTGACGGGCCGGATCAGTACGGCTAGTGCCCCATTCCGAGCCCGCCGTCGACCGGGATCACGGCGCCGGAGATGTACGCCGCGTCATCCGAGGCGAGCCATGCGACGACGCGCGCGACCTCCTCGGGGGTCGCGAAGCGGCCCGCCGGGATCGACTTGAGGTACTCCGCCTGTTGGTCCTCCGGGAGCACGGCGGTCATCTCGGTCTCGACGAAGCCGGGCGCGACGACGTTCGCGGTGATGTTGCGTCCGCCGAGCTCGCGGGTGAGCGACCGGGCGAGCCCCACGAGTCCGCTCTTCGACGCCGAGTAGTTGACCTGACCGGCGGAGCCGAGGAGGCCGACGACGCTCGAGACGAGCACGATGCGCCCGTATCTCGCCTTGAGCATCCCCTTGGAAGCCCGCTTGACGACCCGGAACGCGCCGGAGAGGTTCGTGTCGACGACCGAGGTGAAGTCCTCCTCCGACATGCGCAGCAGCAGCGTGTCCTTCGTGATGCCGGCGTTCGCCACGAGCACCTCGACCGGCCCGAGCTCGGCCTCGACCGCGCTGAAGGCCTCATCGATCGAGCCGGCATCCGTGACGTCGGCGCGGACGGTCATGCTCCCCGGAGGGCCGTCCCCCGAGCGAGCCGTGACGGCGACCCGGTGGCCGAGGGCCAGGAACTCGGCGGCGATGGCGAATCCGATGCCGCGGTTGCCTCCCGTGACGAGCACGGTCCTGGGCTGGGCTGCACTTTCCATTCGCCCATCCTAGAGGCGGCGGCGCCCGGCGGGACCTCCTAGGCTGGTCTCGAGCCCATGGCAAAGAACTCCACGACGATCACGACACTCCCCCGGTCCCCCGAGGACGATCGTCGCGCCCGGATGATCAAGTACAGCGTGACGATGGGCATCCGCCTCGTCTGCGTCGTCCTGTGCATCTTCGTCCGAGGGTGGTGGCTGCTGCTGTGCGCGGCGGGAGCCGTCATCCTCCCCTACATCGCGGTCGTGCTCGCGAACGTCGTCGACACGAGGACCTCGAAGGTCGAGCGACCCGGCTCGATCGTGCCGCTGCCCCGC
>JBIQHP010000067.1:0-6142 GCA_044508495.1 Clavibacter sp. | reverse complement strand
CGACACGAGGACCTCGAAGGTCGAGCGACCCGGCTCGATCGTGCCGCTGCCCCGCCCGAAGGACGGCGCACCGTGAGCTCCGCGCCCGACTGCTCCGTGCCCGACTGCTCCAGGGCGGGATGCCGCACCCCCGCCGCCTGGAACGTCAACTGGCGCAATCCCCGCATCCACGGCGAGGACCGGGTCAAGATCTGGCTCGCCTGCGATGCGCATCGCGAGTTCCTGAGCGACTACCTCTCCTCGCGCGGCTTCCCGGTGACCGTGACCCCGCTCGGGGTAGCGGTGACTCGCGTCGAGGCGGCTCCGTGACCGGCTGGCGATTCCTGCTGAGCGCCCGCTGGGCGGGCTACCTCGCCCTCGTGATCGCCTTCGCGATCGCGTGCAGCGCGCTCGGCGCCTGGCAGCTGGCCCGGCGCGCCGAGGCCCACGCCGCCGTCGTGAAGCTCGACGCGAACTACGACAGCCCACCCGTCCCCCTCGGGAGCCTCCTGCCGACGCTCGGATCCTTCGAGGAGTCCCAGGAGTGGAGCCCGGTCGAGCTGCGGGGCAGCTATCTCTCCGATGCGCAGCTGCTCGTGCGCACGCGTCCGCTCGGCGGAAACCCCGGCTTCGAGGTGCTCGTCCCGTTCCGCCTCGAGGACGGGGCGGTCTTCGTCGTCGATCGCGGCTGGGTTCCGACCGGGAGCGCCCAGGACGCACCTGATGCCGTGCCCGCGGCGCCGGAGGGCGTCGTGACCGTCATCGCCCGCCTCAAGCCCGGGGAGCCCAGGCTCCCGGGGCGCACGGCGCCGGAGGGGCAGATCGCCACGATCGAGCTCGACGACATCGCCGAGCTGCTCGGGCAGCCGACCTACACGGGCGCCTACGGGCTCATGGTCACGGAGTCGCCGGCCGCCCTCGAGAGGCCGACTCCCCGGCCCAAGCCCGCGCGCGACGAGGGGCCGCACCTCTCCTACGCCTTCCAGTGGTTCGTCTTCGCGCTTCTCGGCTTCCTCGGGCTCGGCTGGGCCGTACGGCAGGAGTACCGGCTCGTCAACGCCGAGGACCCCGCGGAGCGGGAGCGCGCGGCCGAGCGGGAGCGCAGGAGGGCGGAGCGGATGCCGACCGATGCCGAGATCGAGGACGCCATCCTCGACGGGGCGCCGGCGGATCGCTAGGCGAGGCTCACGAGGTCCGCGTAGTCGGGGCTCCAGAAGTCCTCGACGCCGTCGGGCAGGATGAGCACGCGCTCGGGGTTGAGCGCCTGGACGGCCCCCTCGTCGTGGCTCACGAGCACGACGGCGCCCGCATAGTTGGCGAGGGCGTCGAGGATCTCCTCGCGGCTCGCCGGGTCGAGGTTGTTCGTCGGCTCGTCGAGCAGGAGCACGTTCGCCCCCGAGACGACGATCATCGCGAGGGCGAGCCTCGTCTTCTCGCCGCCCGAGAGCACGCCGGCGAGCTTGTGCGAGTCGTCGCCCGTGAACAGGAAGGAGCCGAGCACGCGGCGCGCCTCGGTCTCGGTGAGGTTCGGCGAGGAGGAGACCATGTTCTGCAGCACGGTGCGCTTGACGTCGATCGTCTCGTGCTCCTGCGCGTAGTAGCCGACCTTGAGGCCGTGCCCGGGCTCGAGCCGTCCGGTGTCCGGCTGATCGACGCCCGCGAGGATGCGCAGGAGCGTCGTCTTCCCGGCGCCGTTGAGCCCGAGCACGACGACCTTCGACCCGCGATCGATCGCGAGGTCGACGGCCGTGAAGATCTCGAGCGAGCCGTAGCTCTTGCTCAGATTGCTCGCCATGAGCGGGGTCCTGCCGCTCGGCAGCGGATCCGGGAAGCGCAGCTTCGCCACCCGGTCGGCCGTGCGCACCTCCTCGAGCCCGGACAGCATCCGCTCGGCGCGTCGCACCATCTGGTGCGCGGCGGTCGCCTTGGTCGCCTTGGCGCCGAACTTCGCCGCCTGCAGCTGGAGCACCTGGGCCTTCTTCTCGACGTTCGCCCGCTCCTTCCTGCGGCGCTCCTCGTCGGCCTCCCGCTGGCGCAGGTAGTTCTTCCAGCTCATGTTGTAGACGTCGATGACCTGGCGGTTGGCGTCGAGGTAGAAGACGCGGTTGACGGTCTGCTCGACGAGGGCCACGTCGTGGCTGATGACGACGAGTCCTCCCGGATAGGAGGTCAGATACTCGCGCAGCCAGACGACCGAGTCGGCATCGAGGTGGTTGGTCGGCTCGTCGAGGAGCATGGTCTCGGCGCCCGAGAACAGGATGCGGGCGAGCTCGATGCGACGCCGCTGCCCTCCGGAGAGCGTCTTCAGCTGCTGATCGAGGATGCGGTCCGGAAGGTTGAGGTTGCTCGCGATGCTCGCCGCCTCCGCCTCGGCCGCATAGCCCCCGAGGGCGAGGAAGCGGTCCTCGAGCCTGCCGTACCTCGTCATCGCGGCGGCGCTCACGGCGGGGTCCGAGCTGCCCATCTCCTCGCTCGCCCTCGCCATGCCGAGCACGAGCGTGCCCAGCCCGCGCGCGTCGAGGATGCGGGTCCTGGCCAGCTCCTCCGGGTCGCCGGAGCGCGGATCCTGCGGCAGATAGCCGACCTCGCCGGACCGGTCGATCCGGCCCGTGGTCGGCTGGCCCTCCCCCGCGAGGATGCGCGTGAGGGTCGTCTTGCCCGCCCCGTTCCGCCCGACGAGGCCGATCTTGTCCCCCCGATCCACCCGGAAGGACACCCCGGCCATGAGGGTGCGGGCCGCGACGCGCACCTCGAGGTCGTGCACGCTGAGCACAGGCGTAGTCCATTCCCTTCGTTGCCGTTCGACAACACGATGCGGTGGGGGGAACGTCTAGTCTAAGTGCA
Source organism: Clavibacter sp. (assembly GCA_044508495.1). Classification (GTDB taxonomy): domain Bacteria; phylum Actinomycetota; class Actinomycetes; order Actinomycetales; family Microbacteriaceae; genus Terrimesophilobacter. The sequence goes on along the minus strand of JBIQHP010000067.1, from coordinate 3,319 downwards.
TGACCTCCCTGAGCCTGGCCATCGGCCGTCCGACGCTCGCCGACCGGCTCTTCGCCCGCGGCGTCGTCATGGACATCGTCCTCGTCGCGGCAGGAGCCGCCCTCACCGCGATCGCGGCGCAGGTCGCGGTGCCGCTGTGGCCGGTCCCGATCACGGGACAGACCCTCGCGGTGCTCCTCGTCGGCAGCTCGCTCGGCGCCCTCCGCGGGACGCTCGCGATGCTCCTCTACGCCGTGCTCGGCATGGTGGGGCTTCCGGTGTTCAGCGACGCGTCCTCCGGCATGGGCGTCATCCTCGGTCCCACGGGGGGCTACATCGTCGGCTTCGTCTTCGCCGCAGCCTTCACCGGATGGATCGCCCAGCGCTCCTGGGACCGCCGGATCCTCCGCTCGCTTCTCGCCTTCGCCGGCGGAACGGTCGTGACGTTCGCGATCGGGCTCCCCTGGCTCGCCATCGCTCTCGGGCTGAACCTCGAGCAGACGCTCGCGGGCGGGCTCTACCCCTTCATCATCGGCGGCATCGTCAAGGCGGTCATCGCCGCAAGCGTCGTGACCCTCGGCTGGCGGTACGTCGAACGCGAGGATCGACGCCGCGCCGATCGGGAGCTCAAGGGCTGATCCGGCTAGATCGCGAAGCCGATCGCCCTCATCATGTCGCGCCCGTCGTCCGTGATCTTCTCCGGACCCCACGGCGGCATCCAGACCCAGTTGATGCGGAACTGATCGACGACGCCGTCGAGAGCCTGGGACATGTCGTCCTCGATCACGTCGGTGAGCGGGCACCCCGCCGAGGTGAGGGTCATGCTCACGATGAGGGCGTCGTTCTCGTCGTCCCAGCTGAGGTCGTAGATGAGCCCGAGGTCGACGATGTTGACGCCGAGCTCGGGATCGACGACATCCTTGAGCGACTCCTCGACCCGGTCGAAGAGGTTCGGTTCCAGTGCGACTGCCATGCTTCTAACCTACGCTCGTGGCCGTGAGAAATCGATCGTAGCCCTCGTCCTCCAGCCGGTCGGCGAGCTCGGGGCCGCCCTCCTCGGCGACGCGCCCGTCGACGAAGACGTGCACGAAGTCGGGACGGATGTAGCGCAGGATCCGCGTGTAGTGGGTGATGAGCAGAAGGCCGAGCTCCGAGCCCTCCTTCGCACGGTTGACCCCGTCCGCGACGACCTTGAGCGCGTCGACGTCGAGGCCGGAGTCGGTCTCGTCGAGGATCGCGAACTTCGGGCGCAGCAGCTCGAGCTGGAGGATCTCGTGGCGTTTCTTCTCGCCGCCGGAGAAGCCCTCGTTGACGTTGCGATCGGCGAAGGAGGCGTCCATCCGGAGGTTCGCCATCGAGGTCTTGACGTCCTTGATCCAGCCCCGGATGGCCGGTGCCTGGCCGTCGATCGCGGTCTTCGCGGTGCGCAGGAAGTTCGTCACCGTGACGCCCGGGATCTCGACCGGGTACTGCATCGCGAGGAACAGGCCGGCTCTGGCCCTCGCGTCGACGGTCATCGCGAGCAGGTCCTCGCCGTCGAGCACGACCGAGCCGCTCTCGACGTGATACTTCGGATGACCGGCGATCGTGTAGGCCAGAGTCGACTTGCCGGAGCCGTTCGGCCCCATGATGGCGTGCGTCTCACCGTCGCGCACCGTGAGGTCGACGCCGTTGAGGATGAGCTTGGTCCCCTGCTCGGTCTCCACGCTCACGTGGAGGTCCTTGATCTCGAGTACCGACATGGCCTCAGGCCTCTTTTCTCTCATAGTCGAATCGGGGGGTCGGGTCGAGGTAGACGTCGCCGTCGACGATCGTCACGGCGAACACCGGAACGGGCTCGTAGGCGGGAAGCGTCAGAGCCTCTCCGGTCCTGAGGGAGAACTGGGAGCCGTGCGCCCAGCACTCGATCGTCTCCCCCTCGACGAAGCCCTCCGAGAGCGAGATGTCGCCATGCGTGCAGGTGTCCCCGATCGCGTAGATCTCTCCCGCCGAGTCCTTGACGAGCGCGATCGGCTGGTCGTCGATCACGACGCGCACCGCCGAGGTGAGCTCGATGTCGGCCGCGGGGCAGATGCGGACAGTGGTCATGCGCGTAGCTCCGCCTCGATCGCCTCGTCGAGCTGCGCCTCGACGGCGGGGACGCCGATCTTCTGGATGATGCCGGTGAGGAATCCGCGCACGACGAGACGCCGCGCCTCCTCCTCGGGGATGCCGCGCGCCTCGAGGTAGAACAGCTGCTCGTCGTCGAAGCGGCCGCTCGCGCTCGCGTGCCCTGCCCCGGCGATGTCACCCGTCTCGATCTCGAGGTTCGGCACGGAGTCGGCGCGGGCGCCCTCGGTCAGGAGGAGGTTGCGGTTCTCCTCGTAGCTGTCGGTGCCGGTCGCGGTCGGCCGGATGAGCACGTCGCCGATCCACACCGTGCGCGCGCCGTCGCCCTGGAGCGCCCCGCGGTAGCTCACGCGGGACCTCGTGCTCGGCGCGTCGTGGTTGACGAAGACCTGGTGCTCGAGGTGCTGACCGGCGTCGGCGAAGTAGACGCCGTAGAGCTCGACGTCGCCGCCGGCCCCCACGAGATGCGCGCTCGTGTTGACCCTCACGATCGCGCCGCTCAGCGAGACGACGACGTGCCGCAGGAGGGCGTCCTTGCCGAGCTTCGCGAAGTGCGTGGCGAGATGGATGCCGTCCTGGGCCCACTCCTGCACGGTCACGACGGTGAGGTGCGCGCCGTCGCCCACCGAGATCTCGACGTTCTCGCTCAGGAGCGCGCCGCCCGTGTTCTGGAGCACGACGACCCCGCGGCTGTTCGGCAGCGCCTCGATGACGGTGTGGGCGGCGCGCGGCGACGATCCGAGCGCGCTCCGCGTCACGGTCGCCTCCGCCCCTCCCCCGCCGACCTCCTGGGCGGTCACGGTGATCGCGATGGCGCCCTCGGCGTGCGTCCAGGCGTTCGCCGAGCCGCGCTCCTCGGGGACGCCGACGCTGCCGATGCGCGCATCCGCCCGGTCGATCCACTCGACGGCGACGCCGGGGCCGGCCTGTACGGTGTACTCGTAGCGGCCTCCATCGAGACGTGCTTCCTGGCTGGCGTCGAGCAGTGCGCCGAGCTTGTCGATCGGCGTGTACTTCCATTCGGCGTCGAAGGAGCTCGCGGGCTCGAAGTCGGCGACGTCGTAGGAGGAGAAGCGACCGGCACGGCTCTGGACCGGCACGAGTCCCTCGCCGCCGTCGCTGTGCTGTCGGGAGAGGATCCGGGAATGCTCGATGGCCGCAGGTGACGGTGAAGTTGCTGGCATCGCTATCCGACGGATCCTTCCATGCCCATCTCGATGAGCTTGTTGAG
>JBIQHP010000066.1:0-11572 GCA_044508495.1 Clavibacter sp. | reverse complement strand
TGAGGTCGACGCGCAGGGTCCCGTTGCAGCCGCCCTCGACGAGGGCGTTCGTGGGCTCGCCGAGGATCGCGAAGTCGCCGGCGAGCAGGTCGGGCCGGTGGCGGGCGAGGCGGCCGAGGCCGTTGAGGTCGGAGGCGACCTCCTCGTGGTCGTACCAGATCCAGGTCACGTCGACCGCGGGCGCGGTCAGCTCGGCGGCGAGCTTGAGCTGCACGGCGACGCCGGCCTTCATGTCGACGGTGCCGCGGCCCACGAGCTCGCGGCCCGCACCATCGCCCTCGAAGCGCGTAGGGAGGTTGCCATTGACCGGCACGGTGTCCAGGTGGCCGGCGATGACGACGCGACGGTCACGGCCGAGATTCGTCCTGGCCACGATCGCATCGCCGTCGCGCACGAGTTCGAGGTGTGCGCATCCGGAGAGCGCCGCCTCGAGCGCGTCGGCGATCGCCGCCTCGTTCCCCGAGACCGACTCGATGTCGCACAGCGCCCTCGTGAGGTCGATCGAGGACGCGGTCAGGTCGAGGCTCGGCACCCCTCAAGACTAGTGACCGCCAACCGCTAACCTGTTGCCATGACCGACACGGAAGCCTGGGGCTACGGCATCGCGACGATCCGCACGGACGGCACGGTACTCGACACCTGGTACCCCTCCCCCCAGCTCGGCCCGATCCCCGCTGGCCGCGATCCGCACATCGCACCAGCCGAACTCGAGAAGCTCGTCGGCGAGGATGCGCGGCGCAACGTGCGCCTCGAGTTCACGACGACCGAGATCCGGCTGGATGCCGCCCCCGCCACGACAGCGGACGTCTACCTCCGCCTCCACCTCCTCAGTCACCGGCTCATCGCCCCGAACACCGTCAACCTCGACGGCGTCTTCGGCCTGCTGCCGACCGTCGTGTGGACCAATGCCGGCCCCGTGCATCCGGACGACGCGGCGCTCCTGCGACCGGCGCTGCAGCGTGCCGGGATCAGCGCGCACTCGGTCGACAAGTTCCCGCGGCTCGTCGACTACCTCACGCCGCCCGGAGTGCGCATCGCGGACGCCAACCGGGTGCGGCTCGGCGCCCACCTCTCCCCCGGCACGACGGTCATGCACGAGGGCTTCGTCAACTTCAACGCCGGAACCCTCGGCGCCTCGATGGTCGAGGGGCGCATCTCGCAGGGCGTCGTCGTGGGCGACGGCTCCGACATCGGCGGCGGCGCCTCCATCATGGGGACGCTGAGCGGCGGCGGCACGGCGCGCATCGCGATCGGCGAGCGCGCGCTGCTCGGCGCGAACTCGGGCGTCGGCATCTCGCTCGGCGACGACTGCGTCGTCGAGGCCGGCCTCTACCTGACCGCAGGCACGAAGGTCGTCGTCGCGGATGCCGCCCCCACGGCATCCGGTGCGCCATCGACCGTCAAGGCCGAGTCGCTCTCCGGCCGAAGCGGGCTCCTGTTCCGCCGCAACTCGCTCACCGGCGCGGTCGAGGTGCTGACCCGCTCAGGCGACGGCATCCGCCTGAACGCCGCCCTGCACGCCTGAGTCGCCGCCCTCGGGGGTGGGCGGCGACTCCAAGCGGGGGACCGCTTACCAGGCCTCGTGCCGCCGCGCGTACACGGTCGAGAGCACGAGCCACAGGCCGAGCGCGAGCAGGGAGATCGCAGCGAGCCCGAGCACGATCGCCGTCTCACTGCCGGTCGCCGCGAGGGCGAGCACGTTGAACTGGACGATCCCGATGGTCCCCGAGGTCTGGCCCTGGAGCAGGAGGTAGTGCTTTCCCGCCGCCAGCGAGGAGAGGTCGACGTTCGCCAGGAAGACCTTAGATCCGACGACCGGGAAGGTGCCCACGAGCTTGGCGGTCGAGTAGGAGTAGACGTCGACGAAGGAGTCGGTCGGGTCCTGCCAGTTGTCGTAGGTTCCATTGAGGGGCTTCGTGGGGTCGATCTTGTCGAGATCGGTGTTGGAGGTCCCCGTCGGAGTGAAGTTGGCCGTCGAGCCGGGCACGTCGACGCTGTTGGTCGCGATGTAGCCCTCGAGGTCCGTGGAGTCCGTCGCCGGCGGCGCGGCGGCCGCCTGCTCGGCGGTCACGAAGGTGTGGGTCACACCGCCCCAGGTGAGGTCCCTGACCCAGGAGTCGAGCGTGGTCGCGCCCGTCGCCCCCGCAGCGGAACCGATGGACAGGCCGACACCGGCGATGACGACCTCGCTCATCTCGTCGGTGAAGAAGGTGATGTCCTTCTTGTACCAGGTGTTGGCCGGGATATCGGCGCCGATGGTCCTCCCGGTGTTGCCCCACCATCCGGTGTCGGAGGAGTCGAGGGGGTTCACGAGGGTCTTCGTGAACCATCCCGTCGATCCCACCGTGGGCTCGTACTTCAGGATGGTCCAGCACCAGCCGGCCCAGGCGTCCGTGAAGGCGGCATGGCTGCCGCAGATGGAGGCTCCTGCCGCCGGGTGCGCGGGCTTGTATCGGATCGAGAGCTGGAGGTTGGTGTTGACGCCGTCCGTCGTGTAGCTCAGGCCATTGGCGATGAGGTCGGTGATCTGCGACGCGGCGGTCGCCGGACCGGACGGCGGAGGAGTCACAGGAGTGAGATCCCGCATGAGGGTGACGGTCTTGTTGTCCGGTGTGGAGAGTCTCAGTGCCGAGGCATCGAGATGCTGCTCGACCCACCACGGGTCGGAGATGCCCGAGCCGCCGTCGTACCAACCGGCGATGGTGCCGTCGGAGGCGACGACGACCTCGTCTGCGGCAGGTGCCGCGAGGGCGGCCGAGCCGCCCAGCAGACCGAGTGAGCCGACGAGGCCTGCGGTGGCGGCGAGTGCGACGATACTCCGGGGGCTTCGCGTGCCGAATCGGGCCGAGGGATGAGGTGCCATTGCGTTGGTTCCTTCGATGCGACGGTTTCCGAGCCGCCCTGGAGGCGAACCGGTCGGATCCTCATCATTATGCCAGACCGGTATATCGAAAGTCGAATCAGTCTCGCTATCTCTCCCGAGCTGGAGTCGTCCGCTCAGCGGCGGGGCCAGGCGCGCTCGGCCAGCCCGGTGTAGAGCTGCTGCGGGCGCCCGATGCGAGTCGCCGGGTCCTCGTTCATCTCACGCCAGTGGGCGATCCAGCCCGGCAGGCGGCCGATCGCGAAGAGCACCGTGAACATCCTCGGCGGGAACCCCATGGCCTTGTAGATGACGCCCGTGTAGAAGTCGACGTTGGGATAGAGCCTGCGCTCGATGAAGTAGTCATCGGCGAGCGCCGCCTCCTCGAGCTCTTTCGCGATGTCGAGCAGGTCATCCTGAACGCCGAGCGCGTCGAGCACCTCGTCGGCGCTCTCCTTGACGAGCTTCGCGCGCGGGTCGAAGTTCTTGTACACCCGGTGGCCGAAGCCCATGAGCCGGATGCCCTCCTCCTTGTTCTTGACCCTCTCGACGAACTTCTCGACGCTCTCGCCGGATGCCTTGATCTCACCGAGCATCTTCAGCACCGCCTCGTTCGCCCCGCCGTGCAGCGGGCCGTAGAGCGCGTTGATCCCGGCGGAGATGGAGGAGAAGATGTTGGCCTCGGTGGAGCCGACGAGCCGCACGGTCGAGGTCGAGGCGTTCTGCTCGTGGTCCTCGTGCAGGATGAGCAGGCGCTCGAGCGCCTTCGAGAGCACCGGGTTGACGACGTAGGGCTCGGCCATGTTGCCGAAGTTGAGCTTGAGGAAATTGTCCACGAAGCTCAGGCTGTTGTCGGGGTAGAGGAAGGCCTGGCCGAGCGCCTTCTTGTGCGCGTAGGCGGCGATGACGGGAAGCTTGGCGAGCAGCCGGATGGTGGAGATCTCCACCTGCTCCGGGTCGTGCACGTCGAGCGAGTCCTCGTAGAAGGTGCCGAGAGCGCCGACCGCGCTCGAGAGCACCGACATCGGATGGGCGCTGTGCGGGAGCGCGTCGAAGAAGCGGCGAAGGTCCTCGTGCAGGAGGGTGTGACGGCGGACGGTCTCCTCGAAACGGTCGAGCTCGACGGCGGTCGGCAGCTCGCCGTGGATGAGCAGCCAGGCGACCTCGAGATAGGTCGAGTTCGCAGCCACATCCTCGATCGCGTATCCGCGGTAGCGCAGGATGCCGGCATCGCCGTCGATGTAGGTGATCGCGCTCTTGGTCGCCGCGGTGTTGACGAAGCCCTGGTCGAGGGTCGTCAGCCCGGTCTGCCTCGTGAGAGTCGAGATGTCGATCGAGGAGGCGCCGTCCGTCGACGGGAGGATCGGGAACTCGGCGCTGCCACCGGGGAAGGTGAGGGTCGCCACGGCATTGCCGGATGCGATGTCGCCGGGCGCGGTGTCGTCAGGTAGAGCGTCGGTCACCTTTACAGCCTAATTGGCGCGCGAGTCGATCGTGGAATCAGCTAAAAAGCCCGGTACTCAGCTGGAGGACTCCTCTAAACGGCGAGGCGAGTCCCGCAGACGTCGGGCCGCCTCGGCGACATCCGCGTCGCTCGCCGTGAGCGCCAGCCGCACGTGGGTCGCGTCGCCGTAGAAGGCGCCGGGAACCGCGAGGATGCCGGCATCCGCGAGCTCGCCGACCGTCTCCCACCCCGAGGCGCCCTTCGTCGCCCACAGGTACAGCCCTGCCTCGCTGTGGTCGATCCGGTACCCGCCCGCCTCGAGCGCCCCGCGCAGCACGTCGCGCCGCGCCCGGTACACCTCGCGCTGCCCGTCGACGTGAGCATCGTCGGCGAGCGCCGCGACCATGGCGGCCTGCACGGGAGCCGGCACCATGAGGCCGAGGTGCTTGCGCACCCCGAGCACCTGGCCGAGCACCTGCGAGCACCCGGCGACGAAGCCGGCCCGATAGCCGGCGAGATTCGACTGCTTGCTGAGCGAGCACACCGCGAGGACGTTGTGGCGCGAGCCGTCGATGACCGAGGGGTCGAGGATGCTCGACGTCGGCCCCGGGCCTGTCCAGTCGAGCTCGGCGTAGCACTCGTCGCTCGCGACGACGGCGTCGAGCTCCCTCGCCCGCGCGACGGCCGCGCGCAGCTCCTGCACGGAGAGCACCCGGCCATCCGGGTTGCCGGGGCTGTTGAGCCAGACGAGTCTCGTCGACTCCGGCCAGAGCGCCGGGTCGTCCTCGGCGAGCGCCGCGGCCCCGACGACGGCCGCGCCGAGCGCGTAGCTCGGGTAGGCGATCGAGGGATGCACGACCGTGTCGCCCGGGCCGAGCCCGAGGAACAGCGGCAGGCCCGTCACGAACTCCTTGGAGCCGATCGTCGGCAGCACGTTCGCGGCCCCGAGCTCGACGCCGCGCCTCCGGGCGAACCACCCGACGATGGCCTCGCGCAGCTCGGGGCTCCCCGCGGTCTGCGGATAGCCGTGGGCGTCGCCCGCCGCGGCGAGAGACTCCTGAATGATGAGAGGGGTGGGGTCGACCGGCGAGCCGACCGAGAGGTCGATGAGACCCTCCGGATGCGCCCGCGCGCGCTCGGCGTAGACGGCGAGGGCGTCCCACGGGAAGTCGGGCAGGTTCAGTGCCATGGAGGATCCGGCGGCCTCAGTGGAGGAGATGCGCGTTGACGTCGGGCGGCAGCGCGGCGACGATCGGGTGGTCCTTGTGGATGACGCCGATCTTCGCGGCGCCGCCCGGCGAGCCGATATCGTCGAAGAACTCGACGTTCGCCCGGTAGTAGTCGGCCCACTGCTCCGGGGTGTCGTCCTCGTAGTAGATCGCCTCCACGGGGCACACCGGCTCGCAGGCGCCGCAGTCGACGCACTCGTCGGGGTGGATGTAGAGCATCCGGTCGCCCTCGTAGATGCAGTCGACCGGGCATTCGTCGACGCAGGCGCGGTCCTTGACGTCGACGCACGGGAGGGCGATCACGTAGGTCACGGCGAGTCGACTTCCTTCCCGGGGACTGGTCTCCTCCCCATCGTAGCCCGGGCGAAGGATCCGGCCCGGGGCCAGGCGAGCACGATCACGACGATGACGGCCGACCCGATGGTCCACGTCCAGCCCGAGGGGTTCGCCGGGATGAGCACCGAGCCGCCCGGCCCGATCGTGGCGAGCAGCGTCACGACGGCCAGCAGCCCGAGCGCAGCGCAGCCCGCGACGACGCGCCCTCCGAAGTAGAGCCGGGCTCCGAGGAGCAGCGCGGCGCTGGCGGCGAGCGCGACGGCGACCCCGACGGGGAGCTCGAATCCGGAGACGGCTGCCGTGAGCTGATGGTTGACGGTCAGGATGAGCCCGGCGATGACGCCGAGAGCCGATGCCATGACGCCCGCGACGGCCTTCCAGGCCGGGCCGAGCTGCGCCCACTCGAATCCGGGCGCGGCCGGGTCGCCGAACGGGCGGAACGTCTCGGTCGTGCCGATCGGCTCGATCTGGCCGCCGGAGTGCACGATCGAGTCGCCTTTGACCGTGAGCTGCGTGCGATGGGCGCGCAGGGCCTTCTTCTTCGCCCTCAGCACGGCGGTCACGTCGATGACCCGGTCGCCGGCCGCCTCCGCCCCGCGCGGGACGATCGTGAAGAACGGCACGCCCAGCACGAGCGCGGCGTGGCTCGTCGCCTCGTGCACGAGGACGTGGTCCGGATGCCCGTACCCGCCGTTCTCGTCGTAGCTCACGACCGCGCTCGGCCGCACGGCGGCGATGACCGTCGCGATGTCGGAGACGACCTCCCCGAACTCAGCGGAGCAGAGGGCCAGCGGGTCGGCATCCGGGACCGCCTCCGCGCCGTCCGGGCCCCACAGCATCCCGGAGTCGAGATAGCGACGAGGCGCGGCGCCCGCGGCACGCGCATCGGGGTTCCCGAGGATGCGATGGTCGCGCACCCCCAGGGCGCCCAGTGCCTCGGCCAGCTCGCCTTCGCGGTGAGCGCCGAGCGCGAGCCGGTCGCCCTCGAGGTGCCGGAGCCGGCGGGGAACGACCTCCCCTCGCTCCCCTCGCGTGCAGGTGAGCACGGTCACCGTCGCTCCCCGCCCGAGCAGGACCGCGATGGTGCCGCCCGTGGCGATCGTCTCGTCGTCGGGGTGGGCGTGCACGAACAGGACGTGCTCATCCGGGAGCATCACAGTGGACAGGATAGGCCGTCGGCGCTACGGTGGTGAGGTAAGGGTAGCCTTACCAAACTCGCACCCGCCCGACCGACCTCGAGCGGATCGACTCGGATCGGACTCGTGCTCGCAAACTTTCTCATCGGCCTCCGCGAGGGGCTCGAGGCCGCGCTCGTCGTCGGCATCCTCGTCGCCTATCTCGTCAAGCTGGGCCGCGGCGACGTGCTGTCGCGCCTGTGGCTCGGAGTCGGCCTCGCCGTCGCGCTCTCGCTCGGCCTCGGCGCCCTCCTCACCTTCGGCGCCTACGGCCTGAGCTTCGAGGCGCAGGAGCTCATCGGCGGAAGCCTCTCGATCGTCGCGACCGGACTCGTCACCTGGATGATCTTCTGGATGCTGCGCACCGCGAGGACGCTCGGCAGCTCACTGCGCCACGACGTCGACACTCATCTCGCCGGCGCCGGCTGGGGGCTCGTGCTCGTCGCCTTCCTCGCGGTCGGCCGGGAGGGCATCGAGACCGCGCTGTTCCTCTGGGCCGCGGTGCAGGCGACCGGCCAGACGACGCTCCCGCTCCTCGGCGCGGGCCTCGGCATCCTCACCGCCGTCGCGCTCGGCTGGCTCATCTACCGGGGGGTCGTGCGCATCGACCTCGGACGGTTCTTCGCCTGGACCGGCTTCTTCCTCATCGTCGTCGCGGCCGGCGTGCTCTCCTACGGCGTGCACGACCTCCAGGAGGCGGGCGTGCTGCCCGGACTGCACTCGCTCGCCTTCGACGTGAGCGCCGTCATCCCGCCGGACAGCTGGTACGGCACCCTGCTCAAGGGCACCCTGAACTTCTCGCCCGCGACGACGTGGCTCGAGGCCGCGGTGTGGCTGCTCTACACCGCCCCGGTGCTCATCCTCTTCCTGCGCGCCCTGCGCAGGAAGCCCGACTCCCCCGGCTCGGCACCCGCCGACGCCACCCCGAACCTCGTCTCACAAGGAGCCTGATGCACGGCAGAACCACCGTCCGATTCCTCACGATCGCCGCCACGGCCTCCGTCGCCGCACTCGGCCTGAGCGGCTGCGTGCCGAACCCGGGAGCGGATGCCGGGGCGACGACCCTCCAGGTCGACAGCAGCGCGAACGCCTGCGCGGTCTCCGCGGCCACGGCGCCGAGCGGGAGCCTCGTCTTCTCGGTCACCAACACCGGCGACCAGGTCACCGAGTTCTACCTGCTCGCCGGAGACGGCCTGCGCATCGTCGGCGAGGTCGAGAACATCGGTCCCGGCATCAGCCGCGATCTCGTCGTCAACGCCTTCCCCGGCGACTACTTCACGGTCTGCAAGCCGGGGATGATCGGCGCCGGGATCGGCCGCGCCGCCTTCACCGTCACCGACTCGGGCGCCCACCTCGCACTCGCCGGCGACATCGCCGAGCAGGTGGAGGTCGCGAACGCGAACTACAAGTCCTACGTCAAGGATCAGGTCGAACAGCTCGTGACCGGCACCGAGGCCTTCGCGAAGGCCTACCTCGCGGGCGAGGACGACACGGCCCGCGCCCTCTACGCGCCCACCCGCATGCACTGGGAGCGCATCGAGACCGTCGCGGAGTCCTTCGGCGACCTCGACCCGCGCATGGACCTGCGCGAGGCGGATGTCGAAGAAGGCGACGACTGGACCGGCTGGCACGCCATCGAGAAGGACCTCTGGCCCGAGGAGGCCGAGCCAGGGTTCCAGGCCTACAGCCCCGAGAAGCGCGAGGCCCTCGCGAGCCAGCTCGTCGAGGACACGCACACCCTCTACGAGAAGGTGCAGGACCTCGACTACACGCTCGACCAGCAGACCAACGGCGCGATCGGCCTGCTCGACGAGGTCGCGAGCGGCAAGGTCACCGGCGAGGAGGAGTTCTGGTCGCACACCGACCTGTGGGACTTCCAGGCCAACATCGACGGCGCCAAGGTGCTCTTCGAGGGCGTCAAGCCGATCCTCGAGCTGAAGGACGCCGCACTCGCCGCGACCCTCGACACCGAGTTCGCGAGCCTGCAGAAACTGCTCGACGCGCAGCGCGTGGGCGACGGGTTCCGTCTCTACACCGAGCTCTCGCCGGCCGAGATCAAGGCCTTCTCCGACCAGGTGAACGCGCTCGCCGAGCCGCTCTCGAAGCTCACGGCCACGCTCGTCCTGTGACAACCCGTCCCGGTCTCTCCCGGCGCGGCCTCCTCGGCCTCGCCGGGGCCGGGGCCGCCGGCGCGGCGCTCGGCGTCGGCGGCGACCGGCTCGTGCTCGCCGCGGGAGCGTCATCCGGCGCGGAGAGCAGCTACCCCTTCTACGGCGCGCACCAGGCCGGCATCGTCACGCCGGCCCAGGATCGCCTGCACTTCGCCGCCTTCGATGTCGCCGACGTGACCCGGGAGGAGCTCGTCGGGCTCCTGCAGGACTGGACGATCGCGGCCGCCAGGATGACGGAGGGTCGCCCGGCGGGCGGGTTCGGCCCGGTCGGCGGACCCTACGACGCGCCACCGGACGACACCGGCGAGGCCCTCGACCTGCCCGCCGCGGGCCTCACCATCACGATCGGGTTCGGCCCGAGCCTCTTCGACGACCGCTTCGGGCTCGCCGCGCGCAGGCCCGCCGCGCTCATCGATCTCCCGCACTTCCCCGGCGACGCGCTCCTGCCCGAGAAGTGCGGTGGCGACCTCTGCGTCCAGGCCTGCAGCGACGACCCTCAGGTCGCGGTGCACGCCATCCGCAACCTCTCCCGCATCGCCTTCGGACGCGCGAGCCTGCGCTGGTCGCAACTCGGCTTCGGACGCACCTCCTCGACGACGCGCGCGCAGGCGACCCCGCGCAACCTCTTCGGCTTCAAGGACGGCACGGCGAACCTCAAGGCGGAGGACTCGGCCCTCCTGCGCGAGCAGCTCTGGGCGGATGCCGCCGACGGGGCCGCCTGGATGGCCGGAGGCTCCTACCTCGTCGCCCGCACCATCCGGATGACGATCGAGACCTGGGATCGCACCTCGCTCCGGGAGCAGGAGACCATCATCGGCCGCAGCAAGGGCGAAGGGGCGCCGCTGAGCGGCGGCACCGAGTTCAGCTCCCCCGACTTCGAGCTCGCCGGCCGGGGCGGCGCGCCGCTCATCGACGAGGCCTCGCACGTGCGGCTGGCGCATCCGGATTTCCATGGCGGGGCGAGACTGCTCCGGCGCGGCTACAACTTCGTCGATGGCAACGACGCGCTCGGGCGCCTCGACGCGGGACTTTTCTTCCTCGCCTACCAGCGCGACCCGCGGAAGCAGTTCGTGCCGATCCAGCTCGCGCTCGCGCGCACCGACCTCATGAACGAGTACGTGCGGCACGTGGGCTCGGGCATCTTCGCCGTGCCGCCCGGATGCCGCGAGGGCGGCTACCTCGGCGCGGGACTCTTCGGCGCCTGAGACCCGGCTACTCGGCGTTCGCGCGCTTGAGGCTCGCGGTCGCGCGCGCCCGCGCGTTCTGGTCGAGCTCGACCTTGCGGATGCGCACGAACTCGGGCGTGACCTCGACGCACTCGTCCTCGCGGGCGAACTCGAGGCACTCCTCGAGGGTGAGCTGGCGGGAGGGCGTCATCCGCTCGAAGGTGTCGGCGGTCGAGGAGCGCATGTTGGTGAGCTGCTTCTCCTTGGTGATGTTGACGTCCATGTCCTCGGCGCGCGAGTTCTCGCCGACGACCATGCCCTCGTAGACCTCCTGCGTCGGCTCGACGAAGAACGACATCCGCTCCTGCAGGGCGACCATCGCGAAGGGCGTCGCCACGCCCGCCCGGTCGGCCACGATCGAGCCGGTGTTGCGGGTGACGATGGGGCCGGCCCACTCGGCGTAGCCGTGCGAGATCGCGTTCGCGATGCCGGTGCCGCGGGTGATCGTGAGGAACTCGGTGCGGAAGCCGATGAGCCCCCGCGAGGGCACGATGAACTCCATCCTCACCCAGCCGGTGCCGTGGTTGCTCATCCCGTCCATGCGGCCCTTGCGAGCGGCGAGAAGCTGGGTGACCGCGCCGAGGTGCTCCTCGGGCGCGTCGATCGTGAGGTGCTCGAAGGGCTCGTGCACCTTGCCGTCGATACGGCGCGTGACGACCTGCGGCTTGCCGACCGTGAGCTCGAAGCCCTCACGACGCATCTGCTCGACGAGGATGGCGAGGGCCAGCTCACCGCGACCCTGCACCTCCCAGGCAGCCGGGTTGCCGATGTCGACGACCTTGAGCGAGACGTTGCCGACGAGCTCCCGGTCGAGCCGGTCCTTGACCATGCGGGCGGTGAGCTTGTGGCCCTTGATCTTGCCGACGAGCGGGCTCGTGTTGGTGCCGATCGTCATCGAGATGGCCGGGTCGTCGACCGTGATCGCCGGGAGCGGCCGGATGTCGTCGGGGTCGGCGAGCGTGTCGCCGATCGTGATGTCGGCGAAGCCGGCCACTGCGACGATGTCGCCGGGGCCGGCGCTCTCGGCCGGATAGCGGTCGAGCGCCTTGGTGATCATGAGCTCGGTGACGCGCACGTTGTGCACCTCGCCGTCCTTGCGCACCCAGGCGACGGTCTGGCCCTTCTTGAGCG
>JBIQHP010000065.1:0-11591 GCA_044508495.1 Clavibacter sp. | reverse complement strand
CGGCCTGACCGACGTCGTGCGGCCGATCGTGCCCGAGGGCTACACCTTCTGGGACTACAAGCAGCTGCGCTTCCCGCGCAACGAGGGGATGCGCATCGACTTCATCCTCGGCTCGAGCGCGTTCGCCGGCCTCGTGACGGATGCGCGCATCCACCGGGACGAGCGGAAGGGTGACGCGCCGAGCGACCACGTCCCGGTGAGCGTCGACCTCGAGACCACGGCGGACGACGATCTCGACAGACCGATGATCTTCTGAACGGCACCGTCGCACGGCCATAGGATTGCCGCAATGACAGAGATCCGTCCCCGGGACCGCCCGGTCCATGCGAGCGACGACGCCGGGATCGCCACGAGCAAGGTTGTCACGACCGTGTTCGAGCAGGTTCTCGAAGCCATCCATCAGGGCCGCCTCCTCCCCGGGGAGCGGATCAGCGACACCGCACTGGCCGCGGAGTTCAGGGTCTCGCGGACGCCAGTGCGCGAGGCCCTCCAGCGCCTGAGGGAGATCGGCGTCGTCGAGGCCTCGGCGAGCCGCTTCACCCGGGTCGCCGTCGTGAGCCCGCGCGAGACGGCCGAGGCCATGATCGTCTGGGCCGCCCTCTACGGCGCCCTCATCGACGAGGTCGTGCCGACCGCCGGAGCGCCCGTCCGGGATCTCATGGCCCGCGACCACGACGACTTCCGCGCCGCCGTCGCGGCCTTCGACATGCAGGCCGTCGCCACGACGAACTTCACCTTCTTCAGCCGGCTCGTGACGGTGTCGACGAACGACTCGCTCCGCAGGGCTATCACCTCGGTCGTCCACCTGGTACGACTCGGCAGCCTGCACCTGCCCGACTATCTCGACTTCCGCGCGCTCGGGGAGGCGCAGGCGAGGCTCGTGACCGCCGTCGGTGCGAACGATGTCGGGCTCGCGCACGAGGCGATGGCCGACATCCGCGCCATCCGGATCCCGCTCGACCCCGGGTAGTCCGACGGCGCGGCGCCGCCCGACGTTACCGACTGTTTCCCCGCGTTTCTCCGTGCGTCGTCCCGTCGGGACAGCGGAGTCCCCGCCTCGCTAGCTTCGTCTCATCCCACTCACGACTCCACGGATGAGACCCCGAGGCAGGCATGTCCACACTCGCAGCAACGACACCGGTCAACTCGACCTTCGGCGTGGCATTCCACGACGTCGCGCGCCGCTTCGGCGACCGGCGCGTCCTCCGCGACGTCTCGCTCACGGTCCGGCCCGGCGAGGTCGTTGCGATCATCGGTGCGAGCGGATGCGGCAAGTCGACCCTCCTGAGGATCGTCGCGGGGCTCGACACGGCGACCGACGGTCAGGTCGCGATCGACGGGACCATCGTCGACGGCATCGACCCGCGGTGCGCGGTCGGCTTCCAGGAGCCGCGACTGCTGCCCTGGCGCACGGTGACGGCGAACGTGGCCCTCGGCGTGCGGCACGGAACGAACCGGGCGGACTCGGAGGCGCGCGTCGCCCGGCTTCTCGACCTCGTCGGCCTCTCCGAGTTCGCCGGCCACCGTCCGCGGGAGATCTCCGGCGGAATGGCCCAGCGCGCCTCTCTCGCCCGGGCGCTCGCCCGCAACCCCGGCGTGCTGCTCCTCGACGAGCCCTTCGGCGCCCTCGACGCGCTCACCCGGCTCCGGATGCAGGACCTCCTGCTCCACGTGCACGCGGCGGAGCCGACGACCGTGCTGCTCGTCACGCATGACGTCGACGAGGCCCTCCAGCTCGCCGATCGCATCGTGCTCCTGGGCAGCGAAGAGGGCGAGGAGGGGGCGACCATCCGCGAGGTCGTCACCGTTCCAGGCGAGCGACCGCGCGATCGCGGCTCGGCCGAGCTCGCCGAGCTCCGGGCCCGGCTCCTCGCCGGCCTCGGGATCGACCGGCACGAGAGCGCCCGCGCCGGATCGAGAGCCCGTTTCCCCGTCTACGCGCTCTGACCCCGTCCGATCCTCCGACTTCGACACATCCGATCACACAGCACCCAACACAGGAGAGAACATGAAGCACCGACCGAGAACCATCACCGCGATCGTCGCCACGGCATCCGCCGCCGCCCTGCTCCTCACCGGCTGCCTCGCTGGAGAGAACGTCGCAGCCGACCCGGACGGCGTGACGACCGGCGGCACCCTCAACATCGACTTCGCGACCTACAACCCGCTGAGCCTCGTCATCAAGGACCAGGGGTGGCTCGAGGAGGCGCTCGCCGACCAGGGCGTGACCGTCAATTGGGTGCAGTCCGCCGGTTCGAACAAGGCGAACGAGGCACTGCGCTCCGGGGCGATCGACGTCGGGTCCACGGCGGGGAGCGCCGCCCTCCTCGCGAGGGCCAACGGCTCGCCCATCAAGGTCATCGACCTCTACTCGCAGCCGGAGTGGGCGGCGATCGTCGTCGCACCGGGGTCGGGCATCCGCTCGGTCGCCGAGCTCGAGGGCAGGCAGATCGCGGCGACGAAGGGGACCGACCCCTACTTCTTCCTGCTCCAGTCGCTCGAGGCCAACGGCCTGAGCGCCGAGGACGTCACGATCCAGAACCTCCAGCACGCCGACGGCTGGGCGGCGCTGCAGAACGGGTCGGTCGATGCCTGGAGCGGGCTCGACCCGATCATGGCAGGGGCGGAGGTCGCGGGGGCGACGCTCATCTACCGCAATGTCGGCTTCAACAGCTACGGCTTCCTCAACGCGACCGAGTCCTTCCTGGCCGCGAAGCCGGACCTCGCGCAGGCGGTCGTGAACGCCTACGAGCACGCCCGCGCCTGGGCGCAGGAGCACCCCGAGGAGACCGCGAAGATCCTCGCCGACGTCGCGAGCCTCGATCCGGCCGTGGCGAAGAAGGTCATCGACGAGCGCACGAACCTCGACGTCGATCCCGTTCCGGGTGCGAAGCAGCTCGACGTGCTGAGGATCATCGGCCCCATCTTCGTCGCCTCGGGAGACGTCGCGACCCAGAAGCAGGTCGATGACGCGCTCGCCTCGCTCATCGACGACCGGTTCATCAGGAACGCCGACCCGGCCGCGATCGGCTGACGATGACCACGGCGAACGACGTCACCACGACGCCCGCCGGCACGGCATCGGGCGTGCCGTCCACCCGCACGGGCTGGACGGCACGCCGCTGGATCGTCGTCGCCGGAGGGCTCATCCTTCCCGCGGCGATCCTCGCGATCTGGCAGGCTCTCTCGGCCTCCGGCGCGTACACGATCGCGCAGCTTCCGCCGCCCGCGATGGTCGTCGAGGCCGGTATCGACCTGGCTGCTCGCGGCCAGCTCGGCCTTTACATCGGCATCTCGACCCAGCGAGTCCTTCTCGGGTTCGCGATCGGCGCCGGGCTGGGCATCCTGCTCGGGGCGTTCGTCGGGCTCTCGCGGGCCTGGGACATCCTTCTCGGGGCGACGCTGGGCGCCATCCGGGCCGTCCCCTCGCTCGCCTGGGTGCCGCTGCTCATCCTGTGGATGAAGATCGGCGAGGAGTCCAAGATCACGCTCGTCGCGATCGGGGCCTTCTTCCCGGTCTACACGACCGTCTCCTCCGCCCTGCGGCACGTCGACCGGCAGCTCGTCGAGGCGGGGCGCGCCTTCGGACTGGGCGGCGCGAAGCTCTTCACGACCGTGCAGCTGCCGGCCGTGCTCCCCTCGGTCATCTCGGGCCTGCGGCTCGCCCTCGCCCAGGCCTGGCTCTTCCTCGTCGCAGCGGAGCTCATCGCCGCATCCATGGGCCTCGGCTGGCTGCTCACCGACTCCTCCAACAACGGCAGGACCGACCGCCTCTTCCTCGCGATCCTCCTGCTCGCGATCGTCGGCAAGACGACGGATGCCGTCATCGGCCTGTTCGAGAGGTGGGCGAACCGGCGGTGGTCGTGACACTGGCCCGGACGGTTCCCGTCGCGTAGCGTGGGGGCATGCCGCACCTCGACGTGAACGGGGCGTCGCTCTACTACGAGACCGACGGGCGGATCTCCTCGCCCGCGGTTCTGCTCATCCACGCCGGCGTCGCGAGCTTGCGGATGTGGGACCCGCAGGTCGCCGCCCTCGCGACGGAGCACTTCGTCATCCGCTTCGACACCCGCGGCTTCGGGCAGACCGAGACCGAGGACGTCCCCTTCTCGAACCGCCAGGACGCACTCGACCTGCTCGACCACCTCGGCATCGCGCGGGCGACCGTGATCGGGTGCTCGCGCGGCGGCGCGATCGCGATCGACCTCGCGGTCGCGCATCCGGATCGCGTCGCAGGCCTCGTGACGATCGGATCCGGCCCGGGCGGCTTCCCCGAGCTCGAGCTCACCGAGCGCGAGGACGTGCTGTTCGACGAGCTCGACGCCCTCGACGAGGCGAGGGACTGGGACGCACTCGCCCGCCGTGAGGTCGAGCTGTGGGACTTCGGACCCGAGCGAGCGAGCGCCGATCTCGACCCGGGCTTCGTCGAACTGGCCTACGCGCTCAACGCCGTCAACGTCCGGCACGGCGACGAGAGCCCGACGCCCCTCCCGCTCGAACCACCCGCCTACGACCGGGTCGTCGACATCGCCGTGCCCGCCCTCGTCATGGTCGGCGACCACGACCTCTCGCCCACGCTCGCCCAGTACGAGTACCTCGTGACGACGATCCCCGACGCCGACGGATGCCGGTTCCCCGACTCCGCTCATCTCCCGAGCGTCGAGCAGCCGGAGGAGTTCGAGCGAGTGCTGCTCGCCTGGCTCGCCGACCACGGCCTCTGAACCGATCAGAGCGCCCGGTACGCCTCGCGCTCCTCCCGCGTGAGGTGCTCGGTCGCATAGCTCAGGGCGGTGCGCGGCATGCGTGCGGCATGGCGGTCGAGGAAGCCCGTGAGCAGGTCGCGGTCGACGCGCTTGCCCACCTCGCGCAGCATCCAGCCGACCGCCTTGCGGATCAGGTCGTGCGGGTCCTCGAGCAAGAGCCCGGCGATCTCGAGCGCCGGGCCGGCCTCCCCGCGCTTGGTGAAGGCGAAGGTCGAGAGCATGGCGACGCGTCGCTCCCACACGCTCGGGCTCGCCGCGAGCTCGTGGAGCAGGTCGAGGGGGCGATCCTGCAGGTACTCTCCGGTGATGAACTCGGCCGAGACGTCGACGAGATCCCAATTGTCGACCCTGCCGCGCCGGACGGCGGCCAGATAGAGTTCGGCGAGCTCCCTCCGGCGTGCCTCGTCTCGCGTGCTCGCACGGCTCGCCCGCTCGAACTGCCCGACGAGCACGATGAGACCTGCGAGTCGATGCTCGTGCACGGGGCTGTCGAGCAGCGCATCGATCTCGGATGCCGGGAGCTCGCCGAAGCGCGCAGCGATCCTCCGGACGGCGGGCACGCGCACCCCCAGGAAACTGTCGCCCTCGCCGTACTCGCCCGGACCGGTCTTGAAGTACCGCTGCAGCTGCGCCGCGTCCGCCGGGTCGGCGGCCGCGGCGAGCGCCTCCTGAAGCTCTTGAGCGGACATAGCGAAGATCGTAGTCCGGCGAGGCAAAGCGGACACTCTCCCCCGGTGCGGCGCAGTTTTCCGCAGAAACCCGCAATCAAACGCCATGATCGAGCGGATAGCCTTGAAGGACCGTATTTTCCACACTCATGACGACGGGAGGTCGAACCATGTCACAGCTCATCCACGAGAAGTCCATCATTGGCGAACCCGAGGTCGTCGAGGACGTCGCGATCAGCCCGGCGTGGCTCGCCCTGAAGGCGGCGGCCACCGGCATCCGCCCGCTGCAGGTGCAGGACGGCAGCATCCCGAAGGCCGCCGACCACGCGAAGGCGCGCAAGCTCGTCGCCGCGCTGACCCAGGCCATCGAGACCCTCGCACCCCTGTTCCCGCACGACGGGGAGTACCTCACGGCGCTCGTCGCCGACTTCGGGCGTTGGGCGAAGGAGGGCTTCGGGGTTCCCGACTTCTACGACTCGCTCGTCGCCTTCCATCCGGAACTGCACCGCATCGACGGCCTGCGCCACCTCGTCGTCTTTCCGATGTACACGCAGAACGGCAGCAGCGACCGGCTCGTCGAGGCGGTGCTCATCGAGGTCGTCTGGCCGGAGTTCGTCGCCGAGCTCGAGGCCGGCGAGTACTCGAACAAGCTCTTCGTACCGATCCGGTTCCTCGACTTCACCGCCGGCTACGACACCAACGCGGCCGTGCTCTTCCCCGAGACCGTCGCGGTGAGGGAGACCCCCAAGTTCACCTGGGGCGCGATCTTCGCCGATCGCGAGGCCGCGCGGTTCCGCCGGGTCGTCAAGGCGGCCGCCGAGATCACCGGTCTGGAGCTGCCCAAGGACGCCCTCGAGCTCCTCGAGGATCAGCGCCTCACCGAGGAGACCTTCGTCATGTGGGACCTCATCCACGACCGCACCCACATGCGCGGCGACCTGCCCTTCGATCCGTTCATGATCAAGCAGCGGATGCCGTACTTCCTCTACTCGCTCGAGGAGCTGCGCTGCGACCTCACGGCGTTCCGCGAGAGCGTGAAACTGGTGCGCGCAGACGACACTGACCCGGTAACACGCAAACACGCGAAGCTCGTGCAGTACACCGTCATCTTCGATCGCATCTTCCGCTTCGCGCTCACCGGAAGCCGGACGCGCAACTACGACGGGCTCGGCGGTCAGCTCCTCTTCGCCTGGATGCACCAGCACCATGTGCTGCACTGGACCGACACGACCCTCAGCATCGACTGGGACGAGGTCCCGGATGTCGTCAACGCGCTCGGGGAGGCGATCGGCGACCTGTACTGGCGCTCGATCGACCGGCCCAAGGTCGCGCACTGGCTCGCCGCCTACGACCTCGTCTCGGGTACGCTCGCGCCGCATCCGGCCTCGAAGTGGGCGACCCGGGACCTGCCGCTCGACGGCCTGCCGAAGGACCTCACCAACGAGGTGCTCGAC
Organism: Clavibacter sp.; assembly: GCA_044508495.1. Taxonomy (GTDB): domain Bacteria; phylum Actinomycetota; class Actinomycetes; order Actinomycetales; family Microbacteriaceae; genus Terrimesophilobacter. Next base: position 4,706 of record JBIQHP010000065.1, on the reverse strand, counting down.
GACGAGTTCCCGCTCTCGATGTTCTATGAGGCGCTCTCGCGCAAGATGACCGCGGTCATCGAGTCGACGGCCGGCATCACCGGCGCCTCCGACTGATCCCTCCTTCGCCCGTTTGTGCGCACTTTCTGTCGGATCAGACGATCCATTCCGACGAGAAGTGCGCGCAAACGGCGGTCGGAGGGGTGGTTTAGGGTGGATGGGTGCTCGAGATAGAACACGTCAACCGGTCCTTCGGGGCGAAGCAGGTGCTGCACGATGTGAACTTCACCGTGGCGGGAGGCCGGATGACCGGCTTCGTCGGCGCCAACGGCGCGGGCAAGACGACGACCATGCGGATCATCCTCGGAGTGCTCTCGGCCGACTCCGGAAGGGTCGCCCTCGACGGCGCCGAGCTCGGCGAGTCCGACCGTCGTCGCTTCGGGTACATGCCGGAGGAGCGCGGCCTCTATCCGAAGATGAAGGTCGCCGAGCAGATCGTCTACCTCGCGCGCCTTCACGGTCTCACGCCCGCCGCCGCGCAGCGGAACGCCACGCAGCTCCTCGAACGGCTCGGCCTCGAGGAACGGGCGAACACCCCCGTCGAGAGCCTCTCCCTCGGCAACCAGCAGCGCGCCCAGATCGCCGCCGCGCTCGTGCACGACCCGGAGATCCTCGTGCTCGATGAGCCGTTCTCCGGGCTCGACCCGATCGCGGTCGAGACGGTTCAGGGCGTGCTCAAGGACCGTGCCGCGAGCGGCGTTCCGGTGCTCTTCTCCTCGCACCAGCTCGACATCGTCGAGAGACTCTGCGACGACCTCGTCGTCATCGCGGACGGCTCGCTCCGCGCCTCCGGCTCCCGCGAGACGCTACGGGCGGAGTTCGGAGGGTCGCAGTACGACCTCGTGGTCTCAGGCTCGGCCGAGTGGCTCCGGAAGGAGAGGTCGATCGAGGTCGTCGAGCTCGACGGGGGGCGCGCGGTGTTCCGAGCGGACACCCCGGATGCCGCCCAGTCCGTTCTCCGCACGGCACTCGACCGCGGCCCGGTCGCCCGTTTCGCGCCGCAGGAGCCCTCGCTCGCCCAGATCTTCCGGGAGGTCATCCAGTGAGCCAGTATCCCGACCCGGGCTTCGCGACGAGCACCTGGCTCGTCGCCACCCGTGAGATCCGGATGAAGCTGCGCAGCAAGGCCTTCCTCGTGTCGACGGGCATCCTCATGCTCGCCGTCCTCGGGTCGGTGCTCCTGGGCGGCATCCTTGGCAACACCCCCTCGAAGACGGCGGTCGCGGCAACCGGCACGGCGATCGCCGTGGCCGAGAGCCTCCCAAGCCTCGAGGTCACGAAGGCCGACTCGGTCGACGCGGCGCGGAAGCTCGTGAGCGACGGCTCGGTCGAGGCGGCGATCGTCCCGGCGGAGGGGTCGCCCTCCGGCGTCTCGGTCATCGCGCTCGACTCCGTTCCGCAGGGCCTCGTCGCCGCCCTGAGCACCTCGCCCGGCGTGGAGCTTCTCGACCCGAACGCGGTGAGCCCCTTGCTCGCCTACTTCGCCGCCATCGCCTTCGGCATCGTGTTCTTCATGTCCGCGATCACCTTCGGGACGACGATCGCCCAGAGCGTCGTCGAGGAGAAGCAGACGCGCATCGTCGAGATCCTCATGTCGACGATCTCGGTCCGCGCGCTCATGGCGGGAAAGGTGCTCGGGAACAGCCTGCTCGCCTTCGCGCAGATCGCCGCGATCGCCGCTCTCGCGGCCCTCGGACTGAGCGCGACCGGCCAGGGGGAACTGCTCGCGAGCTTCGGCCCGTCGATCGCCTGGTTCGTGGTGTTCTTCGTGTTCGGCTTCGTGATGCTCGCGGCGCTCTACGCGGCCACGGCATCCCTCGTCTCCCGGCAGGAGGACGTCGGCAGCGCGACCTCGCCGGTCATGATCCTCGTGATGATCCCCTACATCCTCGTCATCACCTTCAACGACAACCCGCTCGTGCTCGCGATCATGTCTTACGTGCCGTTCTCCGCGCCGGTCGGGATGCCGATGCGCATCTTCCTCGGACAGGCCGCGTGGTGGGAGCCCCTGCTCTCCCTCGCGATCCTGCTCCTGACCACGGCCATCGTGATCGTGATCGGGGCGCGCATCTACTCGAACGCCCTCCTGCGCACCGGCGCCCGCGTGAAGCTCTCCGAGGCCCTCGCCCGCTGACGCTCGGTGCAAGAATGGGTCAGTGACTCGACTCCATGATCCAGAGCTTCGCGGCTTCGCGAGCGACAACTACGCCGGCGCCCACCCCGAGGTCCTCGCGGCCATCGCGGAGGCGAACGGCGGCCATCAGATCTCCTACGGCGAGGACGTCTACACCGAACGACTGCACGAGCGCATCCGCGAGCTCTTCGGCGAGCAGGCGGAGGTCTTCCCGGTCTTCAACGGCACCGGCGCGAACGTGACCGCGCTCACCGCCATGCTGCCGCGCTGGGGCGCCGTCGTCTCGAGCTCGACGGCGCACATCCACACGGACGAGAACGGCGCTCCGGAGCGGGTGAGCGGTCTCAAGCTCCTCACGGTCGACACCCCGGACGGCAAGCTCACTCCGGAGCTCATCGACCGGGAGGCCTGGGGCTGGGGCGACGAGCACCGTGCCCAGCCGCTCGCCGTGAGCGTCACCCAGACGACCGAGCTCGGCACCCTCTACTCGATCGACGAGCTGAGGGCCGTCTCCGACCATGCGCACTCGAAGGGCATGACCGTGCACATGGACGGCGCCCGGATCGCGAACGCCGCGAGCGCGCTCGCGGCGAGCCTCCGCGAGTTCACGACGGATGCCGGCATCGACGTGCTGAGCTTCGGCGGGACGAAGAACGGCATGCTCTACGGCGAGGCGATCGTCGCCGTGAACCCGGACGCCGCGGACGGCCTCCTCTACCTGCGCAAGCTCAACATGCAGCTCGCCTCGAAGATGCGCTTCATCTCCGCGCAGTTCCTCGCGCTCTTCGAGGACGACCTGTGGCTGCGCTCGGCCGCCCATGCGAACGCCATGGCCGCCCACCTGCGCCGCAGCCTCGAGGACCGCATCGCCGACGGGTCGATCGCGGGCCTCTCCTTCTCCCAGGCGACCGAGTCGAACGCCGTCTTCGCCGTGCTTCCGCCGGGAGTCGCCGACCGGCTTCGGAAAAGCTTCCGCTTCTACGACTGGAACCCGGCGACCGGGGAGGTGCGCTGGATGTGCTCCTTCGACACGACGGAGGCGGATGTCGACGCCTTCGTCGACGGCATCGCGAAGGAGCTCGCGGCATGAGATTCGGGATGTTCATCCCCCAGGGCTGGCGCCACGACCTCGTCGGCATCGAGCCGGCCGAGCAGTGGAAGGCCATGAGCGGGCTCGCCGCTCACGCCGACGCCGGCCCGTGGGAGTCGATCTGGGTCTACGATCACTTCCACACCATCCCGGTGCCGACCGAGGAGGCGACGCACGAGGCCTGGTCGCTCATGTCCGCGTTCGCCGCGACGACGACGCGCATCCGGCTCGGTCAGATGTGCACCTGTATGAGCTACCGCAACCCCGCCTACCTGGCGAAGGTCGCCGCGACGGTCGACGTGATCTCCGGCGGCCGCGTCGAGATGGGCATCGGGGCCGGCTGGTACGAGCACGAGTGGCGCGCCTACGGCTACGGCTTCCCCCGAGCCGGTGAACGGCTCGCCCGCCTCGACGAGGGCGTGCAGATCATGCGGCAGGCCTGGACGACGGGCTCGGCCACGCTCGACGGCGACCACTACCAGGTCGACGGCGCGATCGTGCGGCCGCTCCCGCTGCAGGAGGGCGGCATCCCGATGTGGGTCGCCGGCGGGGGCGAGAAGGTCACGCTGCGCATCGCCGCGAAGTACGCCGACTACACGAACTTCGCAGGCGGGAACCCGGAGGTCTTCACCGGGAAGAGCGAGCTCCTGCGTGCCCACTGCGCGGAGGCCGGAACCGACTTCGCCGCCATCGTGCGCTCCACGGACCTCTTCACCGTCGTCGCCGACACCGAGTCCGAGGTCGAGGACCGCCTCGACGCGGTCGAAGCGCGTCTCCTGCCGAGAGTCGGAGCGGAGCGTGCTGCGGCCTTCGTCCGCGACTACCGGAGCTCGCCGGGAACCGGGACGCCCGAGCAGGTCGCCGAGCGGCTCACGGCCCTGCGCGACCTGGGACTCGGCTACGCCATCCACTACTTCCCCGAGGCCGCCTACGACCGCAGCGGCATCGAACTCTTCGAGCGCGAGGTCATCCCCGCACTCGGTTAGGCGCCCGGGTCGGCCTTCGCGACCGACAGCTCATCACCGGCGAGGTCGACCCGCACGGTGTCGCCGTCGCGGATGTCGCCCGCCAGCAGCGCCGTCGCGAGCTTGTCGTCGATCTCGTGCTGCATGAGCCTGCGCAGCGGCCGGGCGCCGTAGATCGGATCGTAGCCCCGCTCGGCGAGCCAGGACCGCGCGTTCGGTGTGACCGCGAGCTCGAGCCTGCGCTCGGCGAGCCGCTTCTGAAGCCGGTCGACGTAGAGCTCGACGATCTGGCCGAGATCCTCCTGGCTGAGCGGCGAGAAGATCACGATGTCGTCCAGCCGGTTCACGAACTCGGGCTTGAACGCCTGCCGCACCATCGTCGTGACCGCCTCCTCCTTCTGCTCCCAGCTGAGGTCGGTGTCGACGAGGAACTGGCTTCCGAGGTTCGAGGTCAGGATGAGGATCGTGTTGCGGAAGT
>JBIQHP010000183.1:0-1700 GCA_044508495.1 Clavibacter sp. | reverse complement strand
GGCTCTTCGGGGAGTAGAACCCCATGGGCTGGGCGCTCAGGAGCGCGGCGAGGAACGCGCCGGGGTAGTGCAGCTTGAACCAGGAGCTCGCGTACACGAGCAGGGCGAAGCTGATCGAGTGGCTCTCGGCGAAGCCGAAGTCGGAGAACGCCTTGATCCTGGCGTAGATGTCGTCGGCATCCTGGGGCGAGACGCCCTTGGCCGCCATCCCCGCGTAGAGCTTGTCCCTGAGCGAGGAGATGCGCCGCTCGCCGCGCTTCGAGCCGATCGAGCGGCGCAGGAGGTTGGCGTCGTCCGGGCTCAGATCGCCGAGCGCCATCGCCATCTGCATGGCCTGCTCCTGGAACAGCGGGATGCCGAGCGTGCGCTCGAGCACGGGCTTCAACGCCGGATGCGCGTAGGTCACCGACTCCTTGCCGGTCTTGCGCCGGATGTACGGATGCACGGCGCCGCCCTGGATGGGCCCGGGCCGGATGAGGGCGATCTCGGTCACGAGCTCGTAGAACCGGCGCGGCTGGAGGCGCGGCAGGGTATTCAACTGGGCGCGGCTCTCCACCTGGAAGACGCCCACCGCATCCGCCCGGCACAGCATGTCGTAGACGCCGGCCTCCTCCTGGGGGATCGTCGCGAGCGTCCAGGCCTCGCCGACCTCGTGCTCCACGAGGTCGAAGCAGCGCTGCAGGGCGGCGAGCATGCCGAGGCCGAGCAGGTCGAACTTGACGAGGCCCATCCAGGCGCAGTCGTCCTTGTCCCACTGCAGCACCGTGCGGTTCGCTCTGCGGGCGTGCTCGATCGGCACGACCTCGCCGACCGGCCGCTTGGTGAGCACCATCCCGCCCGAATGGATGCCGAGGTGTCGCGGGAACTCCTTCACCTGCCAGGCGAGCCAGGAGACGGCGTCCGGGATGTCGTGATCGGCATCAGGGTCGACCGACCTGGGCTTCGGCAGGCTCCAGCGCTCGACCTGCCGCGACCAGGCGTCCTGCTGTCCGGGGGAGTGCCCGAGCGCCTTCGCCATGTCGCGCACGGCCGCCTTGGCCCGGTAGCTGATGACGTTCGCGACCTGCGCGGCGTTCTCCCGCTCGTACTTGCCGTAGACGTACTGGATGATCTCCTCTCGGCGCTCCGAGTCGAAGTCGACGTCGATGTCCGGCTCCTCCTCGCGCAGGCTCGAGAGGAACCGCTCGAAGGGGAGGTCGTAGCGGATCGCGTCGACCGCCGTGATGCCGAGCAGATAGCAGACGACCGAGTTCGCCGCTGAACCGCGCCCCTGGCAGAGAATGCCCAGACGACGGGCTTCCTCGACGATGTCGTGCACGATGAGGAAGTAGCCGGGGAAGTCCTTCTCCGCGATGACGTTCAGCTCGCTCTCGATGCGCTCCGCGCCCCCGTCGGGCAGCCCGTGCGGATACCGTTCCGGCACGCCGGCCCAGACGAGGTGTCGCAGCCAGCTCATCGGGGTGTGCCCGGGAGGCACCTCCTGGTCGGGGAGACCGGGCTTGACGCTGCGCAGCCGGAAGGAGAGCTCGTCGGCGAACGCGACCGTCTGCTCGATGGCGCCGGGGTAGCGGGCGAAGATCCGCGCCATCTCGGCCCCGCTGCGCAGGTGCGCCGCACCGGATGCCGGGAGCCAGCCGTCGAGCTCGTCGAGACTGCGGCGGGCTCGCACCGCCGCGAGAGCGGTCGCGAGCCGGTGCCGG
>JBIQHP010000064.1:0-11792 GCA_044508495.1 Clavibacter sp. | reverse complement strand
TCACGATCGAGATGAACTTCCTGCCCGACGTCTACGTCGTGTGCGAGGTCTGCGGAGGGGCTCGCTACAACCGCGACACCCTCGCCGTCCACTACAAGGGCAAGAACATCGCGCAGGTGCTCGACATGCCGATCAGCGAGGCGGCGGAGTTCTTCGAGGCGATCAGCGGCATCCACCGCTATCTCAAGACGCTCGAGGAGGTCGGACTCGGCTACGTCCGGCTCGGCCAGAGCGCGACGACGCTCTCCGGGGGCGAGGCGCAGCGCGTCAAGCTCGCGACCGAGCTCCAGCGGCGGTCGATGGGGCGCAGCATCTACGTGCTCGACGAGCCGACGACCGGGCTTCACTTCGAGGATGTCCGCAAGCTGCTCCTCGTGCTCGGCGGACTCGTCGAGAAGGGCAACACGGTCATCGTCATCGAGCACAACCTCGACGTCATCAAGTCGGCGGACTGGGTCATCGACCTCGGGCCGGAGGGCGGGGACGGCGGCGGTCAGGTGGTCGCCGAGGGCACGCCGGAGCAGCTCGCGCGATCGAAGTCGAGCCACACCGGCCGCTTCCTCAAGGAAGTCCTTTCCTCGTCGCGGCCATGACCGACACGGTTGCCTATCGGCCCAAAGCGGGGGAGATCCCGACCTCGCCGGGGGTCTACCGGTTCCGGGACTCGGCCGGGCGCATCCTCTACGTGGGCAAGGCCAAGAACCTCCGCGCGCGGCTGAGCAACTACTTCGCGCCGCTCACGAGCCTCCACGAGCGCACGCGGCACATGGTCACGACGGCGAGCTCGGTCGAGTGGACCGTCGTCGGGAGCGAGTTCGAGGCGCTGCAGCTCGAGTTCAGCTGGATCAAGGAGTTCAATCCGCCGTTCAACGTGCAGTTCCGCGACGACAAGTCCTACCCCTACCTCGCGATCACCCTGGCCGACGACGTCCCGCGCGTGCTCGTGACGCGCAACCGCAGAATCGCCGGCGCCCGGTACTTCGGCCCCTACACCAAAGTCTGGGCGATCCGGGAGACGCTCGACCTCCTGTTGCGGGTCTTCCCCATGCGCAGCTGCTCGGACTCGGTCTACCGCCGCGCGGAGCAGACCGGCCGGCCCTGCCTCCTGGGCGAGATCGGGAAGTGCGCCGCTCCCTGCGTCGGCCGGATCGGCAAGGAGGACCACAAGTCCATCGCCCTCGACTACGCCTCGTTCATGGCGGGCAACGACTCGACCTTCGTGGCGGACCTCTCCCGGCGCATGGCGGAGGCCTCGGAACGGCAGGACTACGAGGCGGCGGCGAGGTTCCGCGACCAGCTCGCGGCGATCGAGACCGTGCTCTCGAAGAACACCGTCGTGCTCCCGGACACGGTCGACGCGGATCTCTTCGGCATCGCGCACGACGAGCTGGCGGCCGCCGTGCAGCAGTTCTCCGTTCGCGGCGGCCGCATCAGGGGCGTGCGCAGCTGGGTCGTCGACAAGGAGCTCGATCGCGATCTCCCCGAGCTCGTCGAGGCCGTCGTGCACAACGCCTATGAGCAGGGCGACGGCGGAAGGGGCCTCGCCCCTCCGCGACTCGTGGTCGTCCCCGCGCTCCCGGAGGACTCGGCGGAGCTCGAGCGGCTGCTCACCGAGCTTCGCGCGGAACGGAGAAAGTCCGGGAAGGTCGCGATCCGGGTGGCGAAACGGGGGGATCTCGCGCAGCTCTCCGAGACCGTCACGAGGAACGCGCAGAGCGCCCTCGCGAGCTACAAGACGAGGCGGAGCGGCGACTTCGTCGCGCGGTCCCAGGCCCTTTCCGACATCCAGGAGGCCCTCGGCATGGCCGAGGCGCCGCTCCGGATGGAGTGCTACGACGTCTCGCATCTGGCGGGGACCAACATCGTGGCCTCGATGGTCGTGTTCGAGGACGGGCTGCCGCGCAAGGACCAGTACCGCCGGTTCAGCATCCCCGACTCTGCCGACGACACGGAGTCGATCCACCAGACCCTCACCCGGAGGCTCGCCCGGATCGAGGAGGAGCAGAGCCTCCGCGAGCTCCAGGAGCAGCTCGAGCTCGAGGGCGCCGCCCCGCGCAAGCGCTTCGCCTACCGGCCGAACCTCCTCATCGTGGACGGCGGACAGCCGCAGGTGCAGGCAGCGGCACGGGCTCTGCGCGAGGCGGGGCTCGACACGAGCGGCCCGGGCGGCATCGCCCTGTGCGGGATCGCCAAGCGCCTCGAGGAGATCTGGCTGCCCGACTCCGACTTCCCGGTCATCCTGCCGAGGAACAGCGACGCCCTCTTCCTGTTCCAGCGCATCCGCGACGAGGCCCACCGCTTCGCCATCGGCTACCAGCGGCAGAAGCGGAAGTCCGACATCGGCTCGGTGCTCTCGGAGGTGCCGGGCCTCGGGCCGGCGCGCGTGCGCGACCTGCTCCGGCACTTCGGATCCGTCGCCCGCCTGCGCGCGGCCGACCGGGAGGCGATCGCCGAGGTCCGGGGGATCGGCCCGGCGACCGCCGCCGCCGTCTACGAGAGGCTCCGGAGCGATGTCATCGGCCCGGAGAGCCCGGACGCTTCCGATGTCGCTAGGCTTTGAGTCACCGATCCGCGGCCGGGTTGGCCAGACGAGCGAAGGCGTGATGCACCGATGAGGAACGACAGCACCCGCCAGGAGGTGCTCGTCGTGACCGGGATGTCCGGTGCCGGCCGATCGACGGTGGGGAACGCCCTCGAGGACCTCGGCTGGTACGTCGTCGACAATCTCCCGCCGCAGATGATCACGCCGCTCGTCGAGCTCGCGACCAAGGCGGGAGACACGATCCCGAAGATCGCCGCGATCACCGACGTGCGCGGAGGCCGTCTCTTCGCCGATCTCCAGGAGACGGTCGAAGCGCTGCGCGCCGTCTCGAACGTGCGCGTGCTCTTCCTCGAGGCGACCGACGACGCCCTCGTCCGCCGGTTCGAGCAAGTCAGACGCCCGCATCCCCTCCAGGGCGAGGGCACCCTGCTCGACGGGATCGGGGCCGAGCGGGCGCGGATGCTCGAGATGCGCGAGTCGAGCGACATCATCATCGACACCTCCGACCTCAACATCCACGAGCTCGCCACGAAGGTCTCCGAGATCTTCGCGGAGGAGGGAAGCGCCGGCGTCCAGGTGACCGTCGTGAGCTTCGGCTTCAAGTACGGCGTTCCGACCGACGCCGACCTCGTTGCGGACATGAGGTTCCTCCCGAATCCGTTCTGGACCCCGGAGCTGCGCGATCACAACGGTCTCGAGCCGGTCGTGAGCGACTTCGTGCTCGCGCAGGAGGGTGCGCGCGAGTTCGTCGACGCCTACGCCGCGGCGCTCTCACCGGTGCTCGCCGGCTACCAGCGGGAGAACAAGCGGCACGCCACGATCGCCCTCGGCTGCACGGGGGGGAAGCACCGCTCCGTCGCCGTCGCCGAGGAGCTCGCTGCGATCCTGCGCGGGCTGCCCGGCGTCGCGGTCAACGTCAAGCATCGCGACCTCGGCCGGGAGTGAAGGGAACCGCAATATGGCATTGACCTCGGACGTCAAGGACGAGCTTGGAAGAGTCGAGTCGGGCAGGAACTCCGTCCGCGAGGCGGAGCTCGCCGCGATCCTGCGCTTCTCGGGGGGACTCCATCTCATCTCGGGCCGCATCGCGGTCGAGTCCGAGCTCGACACCGCGGCGATCGCCCAGCGCGTGCGCAAGGACATCCTCGAGCTGTACGGCGTGCGCAGCGAGCTCGCCGTCATCTCCGCCTCCGGGATCCGCCGGACGAGCCACTACCTCGTCCGCGTCCTCGACGGGGAGACCCTCGCGCGGCAGACCGGCCTTCTCGACGCCCGGCGGCGCCCGGTCCGCGGCCTTCCCAACAAGCTCACGACGGGCTCGCAGGAGGAGCTCGCGGCCGTCTGGCGCGGCGCGTTCCTCGCGCGCGGCTCGCTCACCGATCCCGGCCGCTCCGCCGCCCTGGAGGTCACCTGCCCCGGCAACGAGTCCGCCATGGCGCTCGTGGGCGCCGCGGGCCGGCTGAAGATCTCGGCGAAGGCGCGGGAGGTCCGCGGCGTCCACCGGGTCGTCATCCGGGACGGCGAGGCCATCAGCGCGATGCTCGTCCACATGGGCGCGGTGTCCACCGTGGTGAGCTGGGAGGAGCTGCGACAGCGCCGGGAGGTGCGCGCCACCGCCAACCGGCTCGTGAACTTCGACGACGCGAACCTCCGGCGCTCCGCGCAGGCCGCCGTGGCCGCATGCGCCCGCGTCGAGCGGGCCCTCGAGATCCTCGACGGGAACGTGCCGGACCACCTGCAGTACGCGGGTCAGCTTCGGCTGCGCTTCCGGGACGCGAGTCTCGATGAGCTCGGGCACCACGCCGATCCGCCCATGACGAAGGATGCGGTGGCCGGCCGCATCCGCCGGCTGCTCGCCATGGCCGACAAGGTCGCGATCGACCGGGGCATCCCGGGAACCGACGCGAACCTGCCGCCGGACTACGAGGACGCCTGATCGGGACGGTGCGCCGCCGGGTGCCCGGCCCGGAAACCTCGGAGACCGCGGCGGTAGACTGGGCAGGTCAACGAGAACGCTAGGAGACTCATCATCATGGCTGACTACACCCTTCCCGATCTGGGCTACGACTTCGCGGCGCTCGAGCCGAGCATCAGCGGCCGGATCATGGAGCTGCACCACGACAAGCACCACAAGGCCTACGTCGACGGAGCGAACACCGCTCTCGCCAAGCTCGCCGAGGCGCGCGAGGCCAACGACTTCGCCAATGTCAACAAGCTCCAGAAGGATCTCGCCTTCAACCTCGCCGGGCACGTCAACCACACGATCTTCTGGACGAACCTGTCCCCGGACGGCGGCGACAAGCCGACCGGAGAGCTCGCCTCGGCCATCGACGACCACTTCGGCTCCTTCGACAAGTTCACGGCGCACTTCACCGCGGCGGCGGCGGGCATCCAGGGCTCGGGCTGGGGAGCGCTCGTCTGGGACTCGCTCGGCGAGAAGCTCCTCGTGCAGCAGTACTACGACCACCAGGGCAACTTCGCGACCGGCACCGTTCCGCTCCTGCTCCTCGACATGTGGGAGCACGCGTTCTACCTCGACTACGTCAACGTCAAGGCCGATTACATCAAGGCGTTCTGGAACATCGCCGACTGGGCCAACGTGCAGTCGCGCTTCGAGACGGCGCGCAAGAAGACCTCCGGGCTGCTGGTACTGTCGTAGCGGCCATTCACCCGCCCAACCCCGAGGAGTCCCGCAGTGTCCGTCAAAATCGGAATCAACGGCTTCGGCCGTATCGGCCGCAACTACTTCCGCGCCGCGCTCGCCAAGGGCAGCGACCTCGACATCGTCGCCGTCAACGACCTCACCCACAATGCGGCGCTCGCGACCCTCCTCAAGTACGACTCGATCACCGGGCGCCTCGACGCGACCGTGGAGCTCGACGGCGACCGCATCGTCGTCAACGGGAAGCCCATCACGGTTCTCGAGCAGCGCGACCCTGCGCTGCTCGGGTGGGGCGACCTCGGGGTCGACATCGTCATCGAGTCGACCGGACGGTTCACGAACGCCGAGGACGCCGGCAAGCACCTCGCGGCCGGCTCGAAGAAGGTCATCATCTCCGCCCCGGCCAAGGGCGAGGACGCGACCTTCGTCATGGGCGTCAACGAGCAGTCCTACGACCCGGCGAGCCACCACATCATCTCGAACGCCTCCTGCACGACGAACTGCCTCGCGCCGCTCGCGAAGGTCTTCCTCGACAACTTCGGGATCGAGCGGGGCCTCATGACGACGGTGCACGCCTACACGGCCGACCAGAATCTGCAGGACGGGCCGCACGGCGACCTGCGCCGTGCGCGGGCCGCGGCCATCAACATCGTCCCGACGAGCACCGGGGCGGCGAAGGCGATCGGCCTCGTGCTCCCCGAGCTCGTCGGCAAGCTCGACGGCTACGCCCTCCGGGTTCCGGTCCCGACCGGCTCGATCACCGATCTCACGGTCGAGACGCGCGCCGGCCTCACGGTCGACGACGTCAACTCCGCCTACCGCGAGGCGTCCGAGGGATCGCTCAAGGGCCTCCTCAGCTACACCGAGGACCCCATCGTCTCGAGCGACATCGTGAGCGACCCGCACTCCTGCATCTTCGACTCCGGCCTGACCAAGGTCATCGGGACGCAGGTCAAGGTCGCGGGCTGGTACGACAACGAGTGGGGCTACTCCAACCGGCTCGTCGACCTGACCGAGTACGTCGCCGCCCGCCTGTCCTGATCGCGAACGCCATGCTTCGAACGATCGAGTCCCTCGGATCGCTCGCCGGTAAGCGGGTGCTCGTCCGCTGCGACCTCAACGTGCCGCTCGACGGTCAGACGATCACCGACGACGGGCGCATCCGGGCTTCGCTCACGACGCTCAACGAGCTCATCCACGCCGGCGCGCGCGTCGTCGTGATCTCGCACCTCGGCCGTCCGGATGGCGCCCCCGACGCCCAGTTCAGCCTCGCGCCGGTCGCGCAGCGGCTGTGCGAGCTCCTCGGCGCTCCCGTCGTGTTCGCGACCGACACGGTCGGCCAGGCCGCGCGGGAGGCCGTCGACGGGCTCGAGGACGGCGGAGTCGCGCTCCTCGAGAACCTCCGATTCAACGCGGGGGAGACGGCGAAGCCGGAGGACGAGCGCAGGGAGTTCGCGGCGAGGCTCGCCGCGCTCGGCGAGGTGCTCGTCTCCGACGGCTTCGGCGTCGTCCACCGCAAGCAGGCGAGCGTCTTCGAGCTCGCGGAGCTCCTCCCGAGCGCGGCAGGGCGCCTCGTCGAGGCCGAGCTCGGAGTGCTCGAGCGGCTCACCGAGGATCCGGCCAGACCCTATACGGTCGTGCTCGGAGGCTCGAAGGTCTCCGACAAGCTCGGCGTCATCGCCCATCTCCTCCCGCGCGTCGACTCGCTGCTCATCGGCGGCGGCATGATGTACACCTTCCTCGCCGCGCTCGGCCACCGGGTCGGATCGAGCCTGCTCGAGGAGGATCAGCTCGACACGGTGCGCGGCTACCTCGACGAGGCGAAGCGGCTCGGGGTCGACATCGTCCTCCCGACGGATGCCGTCGTCGCGTCGGGCTTCTCCGCCGACGCCGATCACGACATCCGTCCCGTCGAGGGGATCGAGGACACTGTCTGGGGCGCATCCGGACTCGGGCTCGACATCGGCCCGGACACCGCGCGGCGATTCGCGGAGGTCATCGCCTCGAGCGCGACGGTCTTCTGGAACGGGCCGATGGGGGTCTTCGAGTTCCCCGCGTTCTCGGCGGGAACGAAGGCCGTCGCCCAGGCACTCACCGAGGTGGACGGGCTCTCGGTCGTCGGCGGAGGGGACTCGGCCGCCGCGGTGCGCGCTCTCGGCTTCGAGGACGCCGGATTCGGCCATATCTCGACCGGCGGCGGCGCGAGCCTCGAATTCCTCGAGGGGAAGCGGCTGCCAGGACTGGAGGCACTCGGATGGCAGCGGTGAAGAAGGACGGCCCAGTGAAGAGGGACAGCGCAGAGAAGAAGGGCAGCGCAGTGAAGAAAGACCCGGTCGCGCACGACGGCGCCCGGATCCCGCTCATCGCCGGCAACTGGAAGCTCAACCTCGACCATCTCCAGTCGATCGCCTTCGTGCAGAAGCTCGCCTGGACCCTCCAGGACGCACGGCTGGACTTCCGCGGCGTCGAGGTCGCGGTCTTCCCGCCGTTCACCGACCTGCGCTCGGTGCAGTCGCTCGTGGCCGCGGACCGCCTCCCGATCCGCTTCGGCGCGCAGGACGTCTCCGAGCACGACTCGGGGGCGTACACCGGCGAGATCTCCGGCGCCTTCCTCAAGGCGCTCGACTGCGGCTATGCGATCGTCGGCCACTCCGAGCGCCGGGCCTACCACCACGAGTCGAACGAGCTCGTCGGGGCGAAGGCCGCCGCAGCCATCCGCCACGGGCTCGTCCCGGTCATCTGCGTCGGCGAGACGGCGGAGGACCTCGAGTCCCGGGGTGCGAGCGCGGTTCCCGTCGAGCAGCTCGAGGCGGCCCTGTCGGGGCTTCCCAAGGGCTCCGACATCGTGGTCGCCTACGAGCCCGTGTGGGCGATCGGCTCGGGCCAGGCCGCGACGCCGGAGCAGGCCGAGCAGGTCGCCGGCCGGCTGCGCACGGTCGTCGGCGCAGCGCTGGGCGCGGATGCCGCCGAGCGCACGCGCATCCTCTACGGAGGCTCGGTGAAGTCCGGCAACATCGCGAGCTTCCTGCGCGAGGCGAACGTCGACGGCGCCCTCGTGGGCGGCGCGAGCCTCGTCGTCGAGGAGTTCGCCAAGATCGCCAGGTTCCAGAGCCATGTCGGCACTTAGCCGATCGGCCCTGCGGAGCGAGGGTCCGCCCCCTCTGCCGTCACAAGTTATACTGATCAACGGTCAGCGCCCCCAGAAAGGCACCATTCCCGTGGAAATTCTCCAGGTCATCCTGCAGGTCGTGCTCGGCATCACGAGCCTCCTGCTGACCCTGCTCATCCTGCTCCACAAGGGGCGCGGCGGGGGCCTCTCCGACATGTTCGGAGGCGGGACGACCTCGAACCTGGGCGCCTCGGGCGTCGCCGAGCGCAACCTCAACCGCTTCACGGTCATCCTGGGCCTCGTCTGGGTTTCGTGCATCATCGCGCTCGGGCTCATCACGAAGTTCGACGTCGGCGTCTAGCGCCTGCTCGAGGTTAGGAGGTCATCCGTGGCATCTGGTGGCAGTGCAATTCGTGGGTCGCGCGTCGGCGCGGGGCCGATGGGGGAGCAGGACCGCGGATTCCACGCGGACCGGGTGCAGGTCTCCTACTGGTGCGCCAACGGGCATGAGCTCAAGCCCTACTTCCTCGCGACCATCGAGCCCGAGGAGATCCCCGAGCAGCTCGACTGCCCCAACTGCGGGCTTCCCGCCGGCCGGGATCAGCAGAATCCGCCCTCGGTGGCGAAGCTCGAGCCCTACAAGACGCACCTGGCCTATGTGAAGGAGCGTCGCACCGAGCAGGAGGCGGCGACTCTCCTCGACGAGGCGCTCCAGCAGCTCAGGGCCCGGCGCGGCCGCACCTCGGCCTGAGCTGCGCCCGCGGACGCCGTCAGGCCTCGCCGCGCTCCGCGAGGAGTTCGGGTGGAACCTCGGCCGCGGCGGCCACGTCGACGAAGAACACGGTCCTCACACGCCCTGTGACGCCCGCTGCGGGCACTTCCACCGGGTTCGCGCCCGCGAGGGCCAGGCCGAGGGCCGGGGCCTTGTCTGCCCCGGCAAGGCACAGCCAGACGCGATCGGCGCCGTTGATCGCCGGAAGGGTGAGGCTCAGCCGCTCCGGCGGGGGCTTGGGCGAGTCGCGGACGGCCACGACCGCCGGCCCGGCAGCCCGGATGCCGTCGTGCTCGGGGAAGAGGGAGGCGACATGGCCGTCGGGTCCGACCCCGAGGAAGACGAGGTCGAAGGCGGGGATGGTCGCACCCTCGGGTGCGTACCGGGCGAGCTCCGCGGCATAGTGCCTGGCCGCCGCATCCAGGCCGAGCGCGCTGTCCGAAGCCGGAAGCCGATGGATCGCGGCATCGGCGATGACGCCGTCGGCGAGCAGCCCGGCCAGAAGCGCGTCGTCGGCGAGCGTGTCGTTGCGCTCGGGGTCGCCCGCGGGCAGCCAGCGCTCGTCCCCCCACCAGAATGCGACCCGGCTCCAGTCGAGCGAGGAGCGGCTCGCCGAGCGGCCGATCGCGGCGAGGATCTCACCGCCGACCGTTCCGCCCGTGAGCACGACATGCGCGAGGGGCTTCTCCCGAAGGATGCCGCCCATCGTCTCGTAGAACCTCGTGGCGACGGCCGAGGCGAGGCTAGGGCGGTCGTCGTGGACGAGCACGAGGCGTTCCGGGATCACGGTGACTCCTTCCGGGTGTCGCCGAAGGGCTCCGGCGAGGTCGAGGGTGCGCCGAGCCTCGCGAGGCCGCGCTGCAGGACGTCCCCGAGCAGGTCGTCGGGGTCGAGTCTGCGCAGCTCCTCGGCGAGGCAGTCGCGCAGGGTGCGGCGGGGGAGGGAGATGTCGTGGACGGGCTGGCCGGGCTGGGCCAGGGTCACGATGCCCGGCTGGCTCCTCCGGAGCTCGATGACCCCCGCCTCGCGCTCGAGGCGGACCTCGTGGATGCCGGCCCGCCCTCCCGTCGGGCCGTAGGAGTGCTGCTCCGCCCCGACCTCGAGCTGCTGCTGCAGCCAGGCGGCCAGGAGAGTCGTCGAGGGGGAGTCCGAGGCGCCGTGCACCTCGATCCGGGTGATCGGCTGGTAGGGCGGCTGGTCGAGCACGGCGGCGAGCTGTGCGCGCCAGAGCGTCAGGCGGGTCCAGGAGAAGTCGGTGTCGCCCGGCCGATAGGACTCGGCGAGGTGGTCGAGGTAGGCGCGCGGATCGGGCTGGGCCGCGGCATCCGTGATGCGACGCTGGGCCATCCGCCCGAGGAGGGACTCCGAGACGACGGGCGGGGCCTCCGCCGGCCACCAGGCGACGACCGGGGCGTCGGCGAGCAGGAGGCCCGTCACGAGGCCCTCCTCGTTCGTTGCGGTCTCGCCGTAGGCGCGCAGGACGACGACCTCGCTCGCGCCGGCGTCCCCGCCCACGCGGATTTGCGCGTCGAGCCGGGACTCCGCCTCGCCGCCGGGCGCCGTGGAGAGCACGATGACGCGCATCGGGTGCTCGCGCGAGGCGTCGTTGGCGGCCTCGATCGCCTCCTCCTCGGCCCCGTGACGGGTCGCGATCACGAGGGTCAGCACTCGTCCCAGCGCGACGGCACCGCCTTCCTCGCGGATCCTGACGAGGGCCTTCGAGATCCCGCTCGTCGTCGTGTTCGGCAGCTCGACGATCATGGGCGTCTCCAGCTCCGACCGTCGCGCGCGAGCAGGGCGTCGGCCGAGGCCGGCCCCCAGGTCCCCGGGCGGTACTGCTCCGGCTGGCCCTGGGTCGCCCAGAACTCCTCGATCGGGTCGAGGATCCTCCAGCTCAGCTCGACCTCCTCGTGGCGCGGGAAGAGCGGGGGGTCGCCGAGGAGCACGTCGAGGATGAGCCGCTCGTAGGCCTCGGGGCTCGCCTCGGTGAAGGCGTGGCCGTAGCCGAAGTCCATCGTCACATCGCGCACCTGCATCCCGGCGCCCGGCACCTTCGACCCGAACCGGATGGTGACCCCCTCGTCGGGCTGCACGCGGATGACGAGCGCGTTCCGCCCGAGGGCGCTCGTCTGGCTCTCGGCGAAGAGGTACTGCGGGGCCCGCTTGAAGACGACCGCGATCTCGGTCACCCGGCGACCGAGTCGCTTGCCGGCCCTGAGATAGAACGGCACGCCGGCCCAGCGACGGGTGTTGATGTCGAGCCGGATGGCGGCGTAGGTCTCGGTGAGGGACTTCGGGTTCATCCCCTCCTCCTCGAGGAACCCGGCGACCCGCTCGCCGCCCTGCCAGCCGCTCGAATACTGTCCCCGTGCGGTCGTGAGGCCGAGATCACCGCCGAGCCGCACGGCGGAGAGGATCTTCTCCTTCTCCGCCCGCAGGTCGCGAGCGTCGAAGGACACCGGCTCCTCCATCGCCGTGAGCGCGAGCAGCTGCAGGAGGTGGTTCTGGATGACGTCGCGCGCGGCGCCGATGCCGTCGTAGTAGCCGGCACGGCCCCCGACCCCGATGTCCTCCGCCATCGTGATCTGCACGTGGTCGACGTAGCGCTCGTTCCAGATCGGCTCGTAAAGCTGGTTCGCGAAGCGCAGGGCGAGGATGTTCTGGACGGTCTCCTTGCCGAGGTAGTGGTCGATGCGGAACACCGAGT
>JBIQHP010000063.1:2091-12246 GCA_044508495.1 Clavibacter sp. | reverse complement strand
ACAAGAGCCAACCGAACTGGGGCTTCTTCCCGCTGCAAGATCACAGCCACAAGCCGGAGGAACAGTTCGCCATCATCGAGCGGGTCAGCCCAGGCCCGTACCTGGAGCTGTTCGCGCGGAGGGCCGTCTCAAGCGACAAGGACTGGTCGGTCTGGGGCAACGAAGTCGACAGCGACATCAGCCTGGCCGAGTGGGGCTTTGCGGTGCCGAGCGACGCCAAGTTCGAGACGCCCGATACGGAGGTCCGCCATGACAACTCCTGAGCAGACTCCGGGCGTCGAGCGGGGCCGCGACCTGCCAACCATCAGTCGCGATGAGGCTGATCGTCTGATCGAGGAGCTGATGCCGCTAATGCCGACTCGACGAGCAGCCAAACGCATTCAGGACCTCTACGAACAATCCGGGCCGCCGGTGGCGGTGTTCCTCTACTTCGAGGACGTCAACCCGACGGCGGAGGACATCGAGCAGCAGTTCCACGGCTACTACTTCGGTTCCTTCACCCGCGACGAGGTCATCCAGACCGGGATCGAGATTGCTGAGTACGACGTCGCGCTCGAACGCTTTCTGCTCGACCGAGATCTGCCCGATGACGGTGCCGATTGGAACTTTGACGCACTGTGGCCGGTGATCCGCGACCAGTACCTGATCGTCCAGGAAGGCGACTACTTCCACGTCTTCGACTCGAGCCTGATGGGCTCAACGAGCACCGAGGACCAGCTATGAACAGGAGGAAGACCCATGCAAGAACCGAGATCACTCATGACGATCCTGTGGAGCGCCGTCTGGCTCGTGCTGCTCGGCACCGTCGCACTGTGGCTCTTCGCCGAGCTACTCAGCCAGATCTGGGGTTGGCTGCTGCTGGCCGCTGGTCTCACGACACTGGTAGTGGTGCTGATCCTGTGGCTTCGGCGACGCGCGGACGGCTGGTAGCCGACGCCGACGACCTCAGTTGCGTTCTGCTCATGCTTGACAGAACGGTCGAGTCGGCGCATACCAAGGACACATCGAGGCGTCCCCGAGGGGAAGCTTCCGAGCAGCCGAGGGTCGCGCCTCGCTGTTCAGGAGAATCCCAATGACAGCCCGTACCCCTTCCCGCGGCCGTCCGATCAGGGATCGCCGCATCCATCTGCAGGAGGTACCGACCGATCGTCGGGATCTTCGTAAGCTCGCGCTGGCCGTACTCGCCATCGCTAGGGCACGCGTGGTTCGCGATCCTCCTGAACAGCCCGAATCGGATGCTTCCGACGCGGAGGGTGAACAGTGAGCGGGCTGGTGTGGAGCCAGGTTCACTGGCCGAATCCAACTGGCTCTGAGCACGTCACGGAGCTGCTGCGCCGCTTGGCAGTTGAGCATGGGCGTCCGCCGCTCGTGTTGGAAGCCATTGGCGAGAGTGGCACGGTGCGGCACCGGATTGGCACGACGGCCAAGCACGCTGGTATCACTCGGCACCTGGTTCATGCCCTCATCCCGGGCAGCACTCTAAGCAGTGACCTGCCTCGTCCGACGTCGACGGTGGCGTTAAGAATGCATGTGCGCCGCGGCGAACTAGGGTTCCAGACCGATGCGGCAAAGGTCTCGCGTTTGATCCTGGCCGCACTGGCCGCTACCAAAGCCGACGAGTCCCTCACCCTGCAAGTGGTGATCGGTCGAGGCTGGCCACCACAGATCGCACACCGGCGACCGTTCGATCCGACACAGAGCTTCTTCTCGGAGCTGATATTCGGGCCACGCCAAGCCACCACCGAGCACGCCCGAGCGCTGAGTAAGCGCGCCAACGAGCCGAGCGTCGAGCTGGCCATCCGTATCGCCGCCTCGGCGGAAACACCGGCGCGCGCCACGATGTTGCTGCGCGAGCTCACGTCCGCGCTCCACACCGCCGAGGGCGTCTCCTCCCGCTTCTATTTCACTGGTGCCGACCAGCACCGCCTGGATGAACTTCCGGAGCGTGGCCGCATCCAGTTCACCGTCGCCGAAGCCGCTGGGATCTTCGGTCTGCCGCTTGATGTCGAGGGTTTGCCCGGCATTCCGTCCGCGCACCCGAAGCTGCTGCGCCCACAGGCCGCGCCCGCCAAGACGCGCCAGTTTGGTGAGACGACGGCCCCTGGACCCACGCTGCCGATCGGTCTGGATATTGATGCCGCTCGACAGCACCTGGTGATTAGCGGTCCGACTGGGTCAGCGAAGTCGACGCTGATGCTGAACGCGATCGTTGCCGATATGAAGGCCGGGCGTTCGGTGGTCGTGATCGACCCGAAGACTGACCTGGCGATGGACGTGTTGGCCCGAGTCCCGAAGGGCCGCGAGGACGACGTCGTGGTCCTGGACCCCACCCACGAGCAGCCAGTCGGCTTGAACTTCTTCGCCTCGCCTCGTCCGCCGGAACTGATCGCCGATTCCATCGTGGCCGTGATCCGCGACCTGTTCCCGACGATGTTCGGGCCACGAACTAGCGACGTACTCCACTCGGCACTACTTACCTTGGCGGGACTGCCGAGGGCAACGCTGGACCAGCTGCCGCGTCTGCTGACCGAGCCGGGCTTCCGTGCCCGCGTGATTGGACGAGTCGCCGACCCTCACGTTCGCTCCTTTTGGACGAGCTTTGATGCGATGAGCGAGCATCAGCAGGCGCAGTTCGTCGGCCCGGTGTTGTCACGGCTTCGGCAGTTCCTGCTGCGCCCACAACTGCGTCGCATCATCAACCAGACCGAGCCGCGCTTCGATTTGAAGGATCTGCTGACGAAGCGACGCATCCTGATCGTGCCGCTCAACGTCGGACTCATCGGCGGCGAGGCAACCAAGCTACTCGGATCGCTGCTGGTGTCGGCGCTCTGGAATCAGGCTCTCTCGCGAGCGGGCATCCCGGCCGAGAAGCGTCACACGGTCTCTATATTCATCGACGAGGCCCAGGAGTTTCTCCGCCTCGGGGGCGAGCTCCCGGATGCCCTGGCCCGCAGTAGATCACTCGGCTTCGCCTGGACGCTGGCCCACCAGTATCGGGAGCAGTTCAGCAACGAGGTGCGAGCAGCCATCGATGCCAATGCCCGCAGCAAGATCGCGTTCGCTCTGCCTGCCGCTGACGCGAAGGCCCTGGCCACGATGGCACCGGAGTTGGAGACCGAGGATTTCATGGCTTTGCCGCGCTTCCACTTCTATGCGCAGCTGGTGCGGGGCGGTCGTCCAGGTTCCTGGTTCAGCGGTCGGAGCCTCCCGGCGCCGCCCACGACGAGTGACGCCGAGGCGATCATCGTGGGCAGCCAACACAACTACGGTGCCCTGCCAACCGAGGAAGCCAGTAGCGAAGCACCGACGGATGAGGCTCCCGACACCTTCGGAAGGAGCCTTCGCGATGACTGAACCACCCCTTAGCTCGGCCCTCATGTCGGAGTCTGGCTCGACCGGCGCTGTCGGCGTGACCGTCGGGCATTCAGACCACAACGGGACAAGACTCCTTCCGCTTTCGGAAGGAGTCACTCCCAGCCGCTTCCTGGCTCAAGGAGGCTCTGATGGCTGAACCCCAGAGCAGTAACCGAGCAGGTACGAAAAGCACTCGCCAGCTGCTGAATCTGGTCACCGAGCGAGATGCACGCATTCTGGCGTCGGTAGCTGAGTTCCGGTTGCTGTCGACGGTCCAAATCCAGGAGCTACATTTTGCAGCCCACGCCTCTGCCGACGCCACCGTGCAAGCATCGTGGGCTGTGCTCAGGAGACTTGAAGGACACCGACTACTCCAACGCGTCGGTCGTCGCCGACGCTATTCCGGAGGCGGATCAACACCAGTCACCTGGGCGCTCGACGCAGCTGGGGAACGAGTGACGCGGTTCCTGGCTGGCGAGCCGGATGCACCCAGGCGGCGGAACCTGCTGCCGATAGGTGACGAGTACCACCACACCCTGGCGGTCACCGAGGCCTACGTCCATCTGGTGCGCGCCCACCGATCAGGACAGATCGAACTGGTCGAGACTCGCGGTGAGCCCGCTGCCTGGCGGACCCACCCAGGACAGCTGGGGCGGGCGATCACGTTGAAGCCAGACCTGACCTTCGTGACGCAGACATCCAAGTACCGGGATCACTGGTTCGCCGAGCTCGACCTCGGCCACCAGTCCATCCCGCGGCTGCTGCGCAAGTGTCACCGCTACGAGCAATACCGGATCAGCGGCATCGAACAGCAGAAGCTCGGAGTCTTCCCGCGTGTGCTGTGGGTGTTACCGACTTCGACGCTCGCCACGCGGCTCCAAGTAGCCATCACCGCGGACCGTCAGCTCAAGCCCGGCATGTTCGTTGTCACCACACCGGAGCACTTCATCGACGCCATTCGCGGCCGCAGCGAGGTGACGAAACCGGCCAGCAATGACCTGAAAGGAGACACCTATGACCCATCCTGATCACGCACCACGGGCACCCGATCCGGGCAAAGAACGAGGCAAAAAATACATCGCCAGTCCCTCCTCGCCCGACCCCCGCGCGGAGGGCCGTGGAGCCGCCGAAAGGCCCGCAAACGGCCCGCTGGGGCTGGAACAGGCGGGGCTTCGGAGCTATCGTCCGAAGGCCAGGTCGAGCCCGCACCCAGGCGGGCCGCCCGAGGCGGAAGGAGGCCACCAGCCCATGCCCCACCCACCCGCTGCCGCAGACCCGGCAGCAACCACGGTGAACAATCTCGCCATGCTCACTCCACGCCGAGCCGTCTCGTATCTGCGCGTCTCAACGGCTCGCCAAGCCCGTCGCGGAGGCGGTGACGTCGAAGGATTCTCCATCCCCGCCCAACGCGAAGCCAACCGCAACAAGGCCGCGAGCATGGGCGCAATCGTCGTCAAGGAATTCAAAGACGGCGGTGAGTCCGGCACCAGCACCGTCAAACGCAACGACCTGAACGCGATGTTGGAGTACCTCGACGAGCACGAGATCGACTTCGTCATCGTCCACAAGCTCGACCGCCTGGCGCGCAACCGCGGCGACGATGCTGACATCACCCGCGCCCTGCAAGGCCGCAAAGTGCGACTGGTCTCCACCACCGAGCCGATCGATGAAACTCCTGCCGGGATGCTGCTGCACGGCATCCTCGCCTCGATGAACGAGTTCTACTCCCGCAACCTCTCCATTGAGGTCTTGAAGGGCATGACGATGAAGGCCCGCTCCGGTGGCACGACCAGCCGCGCCCCTCTGGGCTACAAGAACGTCCAGACCGTCGATGAAGAGGGCCGGGAACTTCGTACCGTGATCCTCGACCCGGATCGGGCCGAGCACATCACCTGGGCGTTCCGCGAATACGCCCTGGGCAAGTTCAGCCTGGCCAACATCGCGGCCCAGCTCACGGCTCGCGGTGTGCGCACCCTGGCGACACCAAAGATTCCAAGCAAGCCGCTGAAAGAAGCGACCCTCCACAAGATCCTGACCAACCCCTACTACAAGGGAGTCATCACCTTCCAAGGCGTGCAGTATCCAGGACGGCACGAACCGCTCATCGACGCCGAAACCTTCGACATGGTCCAGGCCGTCATGGCCTCGCGGCGCTTCGGCGAACGAACCAAGCGGCACGAGCACTTCTTGAAATCGACCCTGTACTGCGGCAGCTGTGACTCGCGCATGTTCGTCCAGAAGACCCGCTCCGCCTCCGGCACCATCTACCCCTACTTCGTGTGCGGCGGGCGCCACAACAAGACCACCGACTGCGAGATGAAGGCGGTGCCGATCAGCAAAGTGGAGGATCAAGTCGAGGAGATCTACGAACGACTCCTCACCACCTTGACCCCCAGATTCCGCGCCGAGCTGGAAGACACCATCCGCTCTGAGTTCGAGATCGAGCGGCGTTACTCGGAACGCAGCCGACAAGAGTTGGACGTCGAGCGTCGCAAGCTCGAACGAGAACAAGAACGACTTCTGCAAGCCCACTACGCCGACGCGGTGCCACTCGCCCTCATGAAGACCGAGCAAGATCGACTCGACACAGCGCTCCGGCACAACGCCACTCAATCGGCCCGACTCCGCGACGATCTGGAACACACCGAGAACTTGCTCCACGAAGCGCTCGACCTGATCGATAACTGCGCCCGCGCCTACAAGCTGGCCGAGGACCACGTCAAGAAGCTCTTCAACCAGGTCTTTTTCAAGCGCATCCTCGTCCACGACGACGGCACACTACGCGCCGAAGCTCAAGAGCCATTCGCCACATTCACCAGCCCAGCTACCCGCCACAACATTGCGAAGAACAACCTCGAGCGGGAACGTCGGCGGAACGCAAAAAGCGGCACCTCCCCGAAGGGACGTGCCGCCAAGAGCGACAGCTCAGCACCAGATTCTCGCAAGGAGCCTCACTCGCCGACTGCCGAATTGGACTTACGAGAAACCCCGACTAGCTCCATGCCAACCGCCACCTCTGTCGAGGGCGTGGCACTAGGCCGGGTTTCTCGTAAGAACACTTTGGTGGAGCTAAGGAGATTCGAACTCCTGACCTCTTCGATGCGAACGAAGCGCGCTACCAACTGCGCCATAGCCCCGGATGTTGCGTAGCAACGTTATCACGGGGCCGTGCCTGGTTTCGATACGCCTCCTGCGGAGGCTACTCAACCAGCGGCACCTCGTCGGTTGAGCGCGCGGCACATGGATGGCGAAGGCCATTTCTGGCCTTCGCGTGCCGCCAGCGCCGAGCGTCGTCCCGACGCTCGGGCACAGCGCGTATCGAAACCGGGCCCGCAATCACTCAGCCGACGGCGCGGCGGCGGCGCAGGATGTCGTCGAGGTCGGCGGGAGCGGCATCCTTCGTGTCGATGACGCCCATGCGGGCGAAGCGGGACTGGGCGGCGGGAGCGACCGGGCTTGCAGCGGGCGGTTCGATGCGGGTGACCTCGGGCGCGGACTGTGCCTCGCGGAGGGCGCGCTCGGCCTCGGCGGAGGCGGCGCGGAGTGCGGCGGCGTGGTCGTACTCGGGAAGGGCTTCGCCGGTTTCGATACGCGCGCTGCTCAACCGGCGGTCATCGCCGTCCGCAGCAGCCACCCGGCGAGCAGGGGCGACCCCGGTGGGCCGGGAGAGGTAGAGGGGCTTCGGGACGGGGACCGGGGTCCAGCCGGGGCGGCGCTCCTCGACGTAGTCGGCGTCGTCGTGGAGCCGGGACCGCAGCGGTGGCGCCATCGCGGCGCGACGCAGCTCGGCCCTGGCGCGTGACACCGAGGCCGCCTGGCCGAGGAGTGCCACGGCGCCGGTCGCGACGACGACGGATGCCGCGAGCAGCAGCCAGGAGCCGGTCGTCGCGAGCGCGGCGGTACCGAAGCCGGCCGCGACGAGGGAGGCGAGGAGGACGACGGTCGCAAGGGCTCTCGAGCGGCGCAGGCGGCGCGCGGGGAGTGTGGTTTCGATACGCGCGCTGCGCGCGCTACTCAACCAGCCAGCGTCGCTAAGCGTTCCCTCAGGGAGCGGCTGCGGCATCCGGCGGGTCAGCTTCTGCTGCCTGCGGAGGGCTCGCTCCTGAGCGGCGACGCTGCGGGCGGTCGCCTCGAACCGAACGACGGAGGGCAGCTCGGCGCTCTCCGCCATGATGCGCACCGTCTGCTGGAGCCGCACGGCGTTGCGCTCCGTCGCGAGATACTCGCGGCGCTTGAGCCAGGTCGGCACGAGGTAGAGGAACCACAGCACCGCCGCGAGCGCGATGACGACGCTCGATCCGATCCCGTCGATTCCCATGGTCCTAACGCTAGGGCGACACGAGGGACACTCCGGCGCAGGCGCGCCGACTCACACCGGGGGCGCAGGGTGGCCGGCGGCGGCACGGTCGGCGACCGGCACCGTGCCCGCGCCATCCGGAACCTTGCGGTCGAGCCAGCGCCGCAGCACGCCCACCGGCAGCTCGTCCACGGTGAGCGCGAAGCAGAAGTGGTCGCGCCAGTCCCCGTTGATGTGGATGTACCTCCGCCGCAGCCCCTCGTAGCGGAATCCCAGCTTCTCGACGACCCGCAGAGACGGCTCGTTCTCCGGGCGGATGCAGATCTCCATGCGGTGCAGCCCGAGCTGGAAGAAGCAGTAGTCCGTCGCGAGCGCCACCGCCGTCGGCGTGAGCGACTTGCCCGCGAAGCGCTCGGCGACCCAGTACCCGATGGTCGCCGACGAGACGCTCCCCCAGGCGATCGACGACACGTTGAGCTGGCCGGCGAGCTCGCCGTCGTACTCGATCACGAAGGGCAGCCCGAGCCCGGCCCGTGCGTTCACGAGCAGGCTCCGGATGCTCGCCCGCACGTCGAAGTTCATGGCGCCGTGCGGGTTGGTCGCCTCCCATTGGCGCAGCCACCTGCGGTTGTCGAGCAGCTCGCGCTCGAGCCTGCGGGCATCCCGAACCCGGATCGCCCGGATGGTGACGGCACCCTCGGTCAGGGTGGGGATGGACATCCGCTCAGTCCAGCCCCTCGGCGAAATGCTTGAGCCAGGGCCGCAGCTCGGGCCCGAGATCCTTGCGCTCGACGGCGAGCTGCACGATCGCCTTGATGTAGTCGAGGCGGTCGCCGGTGTCATAGCGGCGCCCGCGGAACACGACGCCGTAGACGCCGCCGGCGATCGACGGGTCGGCCGCGAGCGTCTCGAGCGCGTCGGTGAGCTGGATCTCGCCGCCCGTGCCCGGCTTCGTCGTTTCGAGGACGTCGAAGATCTCCGGGCGGAGAACGTACCGGCCAATGACGGCGAAGTTCGACGCTTGCGTCCCCTCGGGCGGCTTCTCGACGAGTCCGGTCACCCGCACGACATCGTCGCCCTCCCTCGGCTCGCCATCCACGGCCTGCACCGTCGCGATCCCGTAGAGGTGCGCGAGCGAGGGGTCGACCTCGTAGAGGGCGATGACCGAGGCGTTCCTCTCCGCCTGCACCTCGAGCATCCGGGAGAGCAGCGGATCGCGCTCGTCGATGAGGTCGTCGCCGAGCAGCACGGCGAAGGGCTCGTCGCCCACGTGCATCCGGGCGCGCAGCACCGCATGGCCGAGCCCGAGCGGGTCGCCCTGCCGCAGGTAGTGCACCTCGGCGAGCTCGGTCGAGTAGTTGACCTTCTGCAGGCGCACGGTGTCGCCCTTGCGCTCGAGCGCGGCCTCGAGCTCCCCGACCCGGTCGAAGTGGTTCTCGAGCGCACTCTTGTTGCGCCCGGTGATCATGAGCACGTCGATGAGCCCGGCGGCGACCGCCTCCTCCACGACGTACTGGATGGCCGGCTTGTCGACGACCGGCAGCATCTCCTTGGGCATGGCCTTCGTCGCCGGAAGGAATCGGGTGCCGAGGCCGGCCGAGGGGATGACCGCCTTGGTGATCTGAAAGGCCATGGGGCAAGGTTACCCGCCCGTCCACCGTAAACTGGCTGCATGAGCGGTGACGAGAGCCACCAGAAGCGCGCGCTCAGGGCGGAGCTGCGCGGACGCCGTCGCACGCTCACCTCCTCGGAGCGCGAGAACGCGACGGCGCGCTTCACCCAGAACCTCGTCGACCTCACGACGGACTTCGACGCCCACTCCCTCGCCGCGTACCTGCCCGCCCAGGACGAGCCCAACATCCGGCCGTTCCTGGCCTGGGCCGAGGAGAACGACATCCGGGTGCTGCTCCCGGTCAGCCGCGACGACGGCCTGCTCGACTGGGCTGTCTCGACGGATGCCGAGCAGGAAGGCATCGACGGGATGCCCGAGCCGGTGGGCGAGCTGCTCGGCCCGATCGCGATCAACGACGTCGACCTCATCCTCGTGCCGGCCGCCGCCGTCGACCGCACGGGCATGCGCCTCGGCTGGGGCCGCGGCTACTTCGACCGCACCCTCGGATCGATGGAGAAGTGCCCGCCGGTCTATGCTGTGATCTTCGACAACGAACTCGTCGACGCCGTCCCCACCGAGCTCCACGACAAGCGCGTCAACGGCGCCGTGACCCCGGGCGGCATCACGAGCTTCTCCGGATCAGCCGACTGAGGAACACCGTGCCCACCTACTCCTACCGCTGCACCGAGTGCGGCAGCGCCTTCGACATCCAGCAGTCGTTCACGGATGCCTCGCTCACCGTCTGCCCGACGTGCGGCGGCGCGCTGCGCAAGGTCTTCAGCCCGATCGGCGTCTCCTTCACCGGGTCGGGCTTCTACCGCAACGACTCGCGCGCGAAGCCCGCCTCGGAGAAGAGCGGCGAGAAGGGCGGCGCCGACAAGGGCGGCACCGA
>JBIQHP010000063.1:0-1991 GCA_044508495.1 Clavibacter sp. | reverse complement strand
CCGACAAGGGCGGCACCGAGAAGGCGGGTACCACGAAGGCGTCCGAGAAGGCCGCCCCCGCCAAGGAGAAGGCGGCATCGACCCCCAGCACCAGCAGTGGGACCGGAAAGGCCGCGACCAGCAGCACGGCCTCCTGACAACCTCGTAGGGAGAGGGACAACATGCTCAAGGGCTTCAAAGAGTTCATCATGCGCGGCAACGTGATCGACCTCGCGGTCGCGGTCGTCATCGGTGCGGCGTTCACGGCGATCGTCAACGCGCTCGTCGAGGGTCTGCTCAACCCGGCGCTCGGGGCGCTCTTCAACGCCGAGAACCTCAAGACCGCCTGGGCGGTCGACATCCCGACGTTCTCCGGCGGCACGGCGACGCTCATGTTCGGGGCTCTCGTGGCCGCGCTCATCCAGTTCCTGCTCGTCGCGGCGGCCGTGTACTTCGCGCTCGTCCTTCCGATCAACACGCTCAAGAGGCGCGCGGAGGAGAAGCGCAAGGCCGGGGCCTCGGATGATGAGGTGCCACCGGACGAGCTCCAGCTGCTCACCGAGATCCGCGACCTGCTCGCGAAGAAGGACTGACCTCCCGGTTTCGATACGCCCGCTTCGCGGGCTACTCAACCAGCGAGATACCCCGTCGGTTTCGATACGCCCGCTTCGCGGGCTACTCAACCAGCGAGATACTCCGTCGGTTGAGTAGCCGCCGCAGGCGGCGTATCGAAACCGACGGGATGGCGGCTACTGCCAGTGCGGCGGCTTGTCGTCGCGCAGCCTGTCGTCGTTCTCGCCCGCCGAGTGCCGCGGCGGCTCGGGCTGCGGGTTCGGATCCGAGCCGGGCACGGCATCCGTGCGCACACGACGGCGCCGTCTCCGCCTCTCCCCTGAGCCTGCACCCTCCGCCTCATCGGATCGGATGCCGGCCGCACTCTCCTGCTCCTGCGGCGGACCGTCGGGAGGCGCATCCGCCTCGTGCCTGCCGCCCATCATGGCCTAACTTCGCACGCCGGTCACGACCGGGATCGGCTCGGTCACGGGCACCTGGCCGGCGCCGAGCATGGCGACGACGCGGTCGGCGACCGCGTCCGGATTGCTGAACAACTCGAAGGCGTAGACGCGCAGGTAGTGCCAGCCGAGACGGCGCAGAAGCTCCGGCCGCAGCCGCAGCGACTCCCGCAGGCTGCCGCCGTGCAGCGCGGCGTCGGTCTCGATCGTGAGGCACATCCCCTGGTGCGCGGTCACGAGCCCGAGCTTGCCGCGATGGCCGAGGGCGACACGGAGCCCCCGCAGCGCGAGCCGCCTCGCGAGGTCGACGAGCATGGGGTCGCTGTCGTCGGGGACGGACTCCTCGCGGGTCCTCGCCGCGACGTCGGTGAGGATCTCCGCGAGCGCGATCGCGCCATGCCTCATGCGGTCCTCGTCGATGTCGGATGCCTCGAAGCAGCTCACGACGACCATGGCGCGGCGGGCGCGCGTCATCGCGACGGCCAGCATCCGCTCGCCGCCCGCACGACCGAGCGCCCCGAAGTCGCTCAACACCCTGCCGTGCGGCGTGCGCCCATAGCCGATCGAGAAGATGACCCGGTCGCGGCTCTCGGCGACGGCCTGCTCGATCGTCGCCACCGTGAACGGCTCCGCGCGGTCGCCGAGGAGGAAGTCGTGCAGCTCCGGCCGGGTCGACAGCGCGAGGAGCACCGCGCGCTGCACGCGCACCGCGTGTCGCGGGCTCGCCGTGATGACCATGAGCGACTCGTGCGGGCGCTGGGCCGCGTGCTCGAGCACGAGCTCGACGACGCGGTCGACCTCGGCGTCGACGCTTTCGACGGCGCCGGTCTCCTCGTCCGGCATCCCCGTGCCGTTGTCGACGTGGTCGATCCGGATGCTCCCATGCCCCAGGAAACTGCCCGCCCACGGGATCGACTCGATCCGACCCGAGTAGAAACGGCGGTTGACGAGCTCGGCAAGGTCTTCGCCGCCCGCGCGGTAGCTGCGGGTGAGGGTCAG
>JBIQHP010000182.1:0-1780 GCA_044508495.1 Clavibacter sp. | reverse complement strand
GGACGCCCTCGAGCAGGGCGTCGTCGCCGAGCGCGTAGGAGAGCCGCAGGTAGCCGCTCGGGCCGAAGGCCTCGCCCGGCACGACGGCGACCTCGGCCTGATCGAGGATGAGGTCGGCGAGCTCGAGGGAGGTCGTCGCGACCGTGCCGCCCCAGGGACGGCCGAGCAGCCCCGTGACATCCGCATAGGCGTAGAAGGCGCCGTGCGGCATCGGGGCGTTGAGCCCCTCGATCCGGTTGAGCTCCTCGATGATCGTGTTGCGCCGCCGCTCGAAGGCCTGCCGCATGAGCTCGACGGTCTCCTGCGGCCCGGTGAGGGCGGCGAGCGCCGCCCGCTGCGAGATGTTCGAGACGTTCGAGGAGAGGTGCGATTGCAGGTTCGCGGCGGCCTTGATGGCATCCGCGGGACCGACCATCCAGCCGAGCCGCCATCCGGTCATCGCGTAGCTCTTCGCGACGCCGTTGACGAGGATCGTCTGGTCCGCGAGCTCGGGCACCGCCTCGACGATCGAGACCGCGTGCGGAGGTCCCACCACGTGCCCTGAGCTGGTCGAAGGGTAGACCAGATTCTGGTAGATCTCGTCGGACATGACCCAGATGCCGTGCTCGAGCGCCCACTGGCCGATCGCCCTGGTCTGCTCCGGCGAGTAGACGGCGCCCGTCGGGTTCGAGGGCGAGACGAACACGAGCAGCTTCGTCCTCGGAGTCCGCGCCGCCTCGAGCTGCTCGACCGTCGCGAGGTAGCCCTGGTCGGCGCCCGCGAAGACCTCGACCGGCACGCCGCCGGCGAGCTTCACGACCTCGGGGTAGGTCGTCCAGTACGGGGTCGGCAGGATGACCTCGTCGCCCTCGTCGACGATCGTCGTGATCGCCTGGTAGACCGCCTGCTTGCCGCCGTTCGTCACGATGACTCGCGAGGGGTCGGCGGCGAGACCGCTGTCGCGCAGGGTCTTCTCGGCGATCGCCTCGCGCAGCTCGGGCAGGCCGGCTGCCGGGGTGTAGCGGTAGTTCCGCGGGTCGAGCACGGCGGCGGATGCGGCCTCCACGACGTTCGACGGCGTCACGAAGTCCGGCTCGCCCGCCGCGTAGGAGATGACCGGACGGCCCTGCGCCTGCAGGGCCTTGGCCTTGGCATCGACCTTGAGCGTCGCGGACTCGGCGA
The DNA here is from genome assembly GCA_044508495.1 of Clavibacter sp. Taxonomy (GTDB): domain Bacteria; phylum Actinomycetota; class Actinomycetes; order Actinomycetales; family Microbacteriaceae; genus Terrimesophilobacter. The sequence continues at coordinate 619 of JBIQHP010000182.1, read as the reverse complement.
TGGCGGCGATGCGGCGGGAGAGACGCGGATGCTCGTGGGTCACGAGCATCAGCTTAAAGCACGAACGCGGCCCGAGGCCGGGGTGGCATCGACGGAGCTCAGTCGCTTAAGGCGTTCTCCCAGAGTGGTAACAATCCAGTAGCATGAGATTGCGACCAGAGGATCGGAGGCTGGAACCATGGCGGCTGAATCCTCGGCGTCGGCGGCTTTGGCCGACACTCTTCGTGCTGCAGCATTGGCGGGCGAGTTGCTTCCCGGTCAACGGCTTGTAGAATTCGATCTCGCGAGCAGATATGGGGCCTCGCGAGGGGCCGTCCGCGAGGCGCTTCTTGTCCTGGAGACCGAAGGTCTCGTCGAGCGGCAGGTCAATCGCGGCGCGTATGTCCGGATCGTCTCCTTGGACGAAGCGGTGGAGATGACCGAGGTTCGTACCGTGCTCGAGGGCCTGTGCGCACGGCGCGCAGCAGAGGTCATCGATGATGTCGAGCGTGCGGAATTGCGCGAGATCGGAGACCGAATCCGTCGGGCGGTCGAAGCAGCCGATGTGATGGGCTACACCGAGAGCACCCAGTATCTTCACGCGCGAATCGTGGAGATCTCCGGCCAGCGTACGGCGCAG
>JBIQHP010000062.1:0-12562 GCA_044508495.1 Clavibacter sp. | reverse complement strand
GATCTGGGTGACGATGAGGTAGACGAGCCCGGTCACGACGCCGATGAGCCCGACCTCGGCGACGGCGACCGCGAGCCACTTGGGCCAGCGGTGACGCCGCAGGAACTGGACGAGGGGGACCAGGAGCGCCGCGAGCAGGATCGCGACCATGAGCGGGATGACGATGAGCTTGAGCTGGATGACGAGGAAGACGAACAGCGCGACGACGCCGGCGATGACCAGGATCCGCCACGACCACGCCCCGGCGATGCGCATGCCGACCGGGACCGAGTCCTCCACGGCACGGTTCTTGGCTGCGGTGGCCGGATCTCGCCTGCGGAAAATCACGCTTCAGTCTATGCGGCGGGGTATTCCGCACGGGTCATATTCCAGGGACGGCATCCGCAGGCCCGCTGTCGGTGACCCGGGGTATCGTCGGAGACGATGGTCGACTCACTCTCCTCCGCCCAAACGCTCTCCGCCACCCAGGCGCGCCGCATCGCCCTCGCCGCCCAGGGCTTCGGCCGCGCGCATCCGGATGCCGTGGGCACCCGCCAGCTCAACCTCGCGATCGAGCGCCTCGGCCTCCTGCAGCTCGACTCGGTCAACGTCTTCGAGCGCAGCCACTACCTGCCGGCCTTCGCCCGGCTCGGCGCCTACGACAAGGCGCTCCTGGACCGGCTCACCTTCACCCGCCGGGGTCGCTACGTCGAGTTCTGGGCTCACGAGGCCGCGCTCATCCCCCGCGAGTGGTGGCCGCTCTTCCGCTGGCGGATGGAGGGCTACCGGCGTGCGGCGACCGATGATCTGGCCTCCTGGGCGCACGCGCACCGCGGCATCCTGGACTGGCTGCGCTCCGAGCTCGCCGAGAAGGGGCCGCTCGCCGCGAGCGCTGTCGAGCACGACGCGAACCGGCGATCCGGGCCGTGGTGGGGCTGGTCCGACGTGAAGACGGGGCTCGAGGTGCTCTTCCGCTGGGGCGAGGTCGTGAGCGCCGGCCGCACCCGATTCGAGCGGGTCTACGGACTCGCCGAGCACCTCATGCCCGCGGAGCTCCTCGAGCAGGAGATTCCGGCGCGCGAAGCCCACAAGCGACTCCTCGAGCAAGCCGCGCGCGCCCACGGTGTCGGCACGACCTCCGACCTCGCCGACTACTTCCGGCTCAAGAAGGTGGACGTCGCGGGGCTCCTGCGCGAGCTCGAGGAGGAGGGACTCGTACGAGAGGTCGCCGTGAAGGGCTGGAGGGAGCAGGGCCGGAAGGAGGCGGCCTGGGTGCACGCCGAGGCGCGCATCCCCCGCCGGATCGAGACGACGGCGATCCTCTCCCCCTTCGATCCCGTCGTCTGGAGGCGCGAGCGGGCGCTCCGGCTCTTCGACTTCCACTACCGGATCGAGATCTACACTCCGGCGCCCCAGCGCGTCTTCGGCTACTACAGCCTCCCCATCCTCCTCGACGATCGCATCGTGGGACGCATCGACCTCAAGAGCGACCGGCAGGCCGGGGTGCTGCGGGTGCAGTCGGCGTGGCATGAGCCGCACGCCGAGCCGGGGCGCGTCGCCGAACGCCTCGCGCCCCTCCTGCGGGAGACGGCATCCTGGCAGGGGCTCGAGGGGATCTCGGTCGCCGACTGGGGCGATCTCGCCCCTGCGGTCGCGGGCGAGCTCGGACTGGCGCTGAGGTCTCGCAGCCTCTAGAACTTCGTCGCGTTATCCCGCAGCCGCCGGACCCGGTCGAAGATCGGCGGGTGGGTCCCGAACATCCGGTCCATGAGCCCGGGCTTCGAGGGGTCGGTGAACCACATGTGCGCCATGGTCGAGTTCTGCTTGCGCATCGGCCGCCCCTGCTGGCCGAGCTTCTCGAGGGCGCTCGCGAGCGCCTCCGGATGCCGCGTCGTCATGGCGCCCGTGGCATCCGCGAGGTACTCCCGCTGCCGGGAGATCGCGGCCTGGATGAGCGAGGCCACGATGGGCGAGATCACGAGTGCGGCGAGGCCGACGATGAGCAGGACGGGGTTCGAGCCGCTGTTGCGGTTCCGGCCGCTGAACCACGTCATCCTCAGGAGGATGTCGGCGATCACGCCGATCGCGACGACGAGCGCGAAGACGATCGTGTTGAGCCGGATGTCGAAGTTCTCGACGTGCCCCATCTCGTGGGCCATGACCCCCTCGAGCTCGCTGTCGGTCATCATGTCGAGAAGTCCCGTCGTCGCCGCCACGGATGCCGTCTCGGGTTTGCGACCGGTCGCGAAGGCGTTCGGCGCCTCGTCGACGACGAGGTAGACCTTCGGCATCGGCAGGCCCTTGGTGATCGCCAGGTTCTCGACGATGCGGTAGAGCCGCGGGTTGTCGGCCTTCTCGATCTGCCGCGCGCCGCTCATCGCGAGCGCCTCACCGCTTCCGGCGAAGTACTGGATGAGCACGTAGATCCCGGCGCCGATGACGGTCGCGATCGTGATGGTCCAGTTGCCGGTGCCGAGCGGGTCGCCCCAGATGAGATTGGCGGCGAAGCCGAGCACGGCGACGAGTACGAGGAACAGCGCGATGATGAAGACGGTGTTGCGCTTGTTGCGCGCTATGGCTCTATACAACTCGACACCGGATTTCGATACGCGCCGCGTACGCGGTGCTACTCAATCGTCGGTTCAGAACTGGACCCTCGGCGGCTCCGCGATCGCGGCCGAGTCGGACACCTCGAAGAACTCGCGCTCGGTGAAGCCGAGCCCGCGCACGAACAGGGTGTTCGGGAAGACCTTGATCTTGGTGTTGAGCTCGCGCACGCCGCCGTTGTAGAACCGGCGCGAGGCCTGGATCTTGTCCTCGGTGTCGACGAGCTCGCCCTGGAGCTGCAGATAGTTCTGGCTGGCCTGGAGCTGCGGATAGGCCTCGGCCACCGCGAAGATGCTCTTGAGGGCGGCCTGCATGTGGTTCTCGGCGACAGCGGCCTCGGCCGGCGTCCCAGCGCTCAGCGACTCGGCGCGCGCCTTGGTGACCGCCTCGAAGACGCCCTTCTCATGCGCGGCGTAGCCCTTGACCGCCTCGATGAGGTTCGGGATGAGGTCGGCACGACGCTTGAGCTGCACGGTGATGTCGCTCCAGGCCTCGTCCACGCGGACATTGAGGCGCACGAGTCCGTTGTAGGTCGACCACAGGTAGATGCCGACGATGACGACCAGCAGGACGATGATGCCGATGACGATGAGTAGTTCCATGTGCTGAAAGCTCCTTCTTGGCTGCCGTGGGGCGTAGCGCACTACCCGCCGCTCGCCGATAGCGTGCCGCGTTCTCGTCAACTATAACGAACGGAACCTCGCCTCCCACTGGGAATTCGCCTCGCTGCGAGCGAACTCCCGGCACGGCCGGAGCCACCGCCGCGCTAGCCTGTGGTCATGGCACGGCTCGCGGACGACGAGACGGCTCCTCGCCCGCGCGGGAGGCGCCGGACGGGGGATGCGGATGCGCGCAGCCAGATCGTCGCGGCGGCGTCGGCAGAGTTTCTCGCGCACGGCTACGACGCCGCGTCGATGCGCGGGATCGCGCGTCGGGCGGGCGTGGACCCGGCCCTCGTCCACCACTATTTCGGCGACAAGGCCGACCTCTTCGCCGAGACGGTGAGCTCGCCCATCCGCCCGGACCGGATCGTGCGGGAGGTGCTGCAAGGTCCCCGCGAGTCGATCGGAGTGAACCTCGTGACCGCGGCTCTCACCGCGATGGAGACCGGCAGGGCGCGCGACCGCATCATCACCCTCATCCGCACCGCGCTTGGTCACGACTTCGCGGCGACGATGCTGCGCCAATTCCTCACGCGCGAGGTCATCGGCCGGATCGCGGCCGAGCTCGACGTCGACGACGCCGAGCTGCGCGCGACGGCGGTCGCCTCCCAGCTCGTCGGACTCTTCATGGTGCGCTACGGCGTCAGGATCGAGCCTCTCGCGAGCACCCCCATCGCCGAGGTCGCGCGGCGCATCGGCCCCGTCGTCCAGTGGCACCTCACCGGGTACCCGGCACCCCTTGACAGCGAGGCGATCGCGGCAGAATAATTCATCACATGGTGAATTATGCGATCCACACGGATGAGCTCCGGGTGCGCCGCGGCAAGAAGGAGGTGCTGCACGGGGTCTCCTTCGACGTGCCGAAAGGCTCGCTCGTCGGGCTCCTCGGCCCGAGCGGCTCCGGCAAGACGACCCTCATGCGCTCCATCGTCGGCGTGCAGCGCGACGTGAGCGGACTCGCGACGGTGCTGGGACACCCGGCCGGGAGCGCGATCCTGCGTCATCGGGTCGGCTATGTCACCCAGGATGCGAGCGTCTATCCCGACCTCACAGTGCGGCAGAACCTCAACTACTTCGCGTCGATCCTGCACGCCGACCACACCGACGTCGACCGGGTCATCGAATCGACCGACCTCGGCGAGCAGGCGAACCAACTCGTCGGCTCGCTCTCCGGCGGCCAGCTGAGCCGGGCATCCCTCGCCGCCGCGCTTCTCGGCAGCCCCGAGCTGCTCGTGCTCGACGAGCCGACCGTGGGCCTCGACCCCGTCCTGCGCGTCGAGCTGTGGAGCCTGTTCCGTCGGCTCGCCGAGGCCGGCACGACCCTCCTCGTGTCGAGCCACGTCATGGACGAGGCCACGCGCTGCGACCGGCTCGTGCTCCTGCGCGAAGGCGAGATACTCGCCGACGAGACGCCCGCGAGCCTCCTCGAGCGCACGGGAGCCGACGACGCGGAAGGAGCGTTCCTCGCGCTCATCCGACGGCATCCGAAGCATGCCGGCACCGATCTGCCCCAACCGGGAAACGAAAGGGAGGAGGCATCATGAGCCTGCGCCGCACGCTCGCGACCACCGGTCGTGTCCTCACCCAGATCCGCCACGACCCGCGCACGATCGGGCTCCTGCTCATCGTGCCGAGCCTGCTCATCGGGCTCATGGCCTGGCTGTTCGCGGACACTCCGATCTTCGAGCTCGTGGGCCCCGCGATGATCGCCCTCTTCCCGTTCATCATGATGTTCGTCATCACGAGCATCTCGACCCTGCGCGAGCGACGCGGCGGCACTCTCGAGCGGTTGCTCACGCTCCCGATCAGCAAGCTCGACTTCATCCTCGGGTACGCGCTCGCCTTCGGGCTGCTCGCGATCCTGCAGGCGGCGATCGCCGTCGGCTTCGCCGTCTGGGTGTGCGGGCTGACGATCGAGGGCTCGATCTGGCTGCTGCTGGCCGTCGCGGTCGCGGATGCCGTGCTCGGTACCGCGCTCGGGCTGCTCGCGAGCGCCTTCGCGCAGACCGAGTTCCAGGTCGTGCAGTTCATGCCGGCGTTCGTGTTCCCGCAGATCCTCCTCGGCGGCCTGCTGCTGCCGCGCGAGGACATGCCGGATGTCCTCCACGCGATCTCGGACTGGCTCCCGCTTTCGCACGCGATCGACGCGCTCAACGCGGTCGCGCGGGACACCGAGGACGCGGGCTACGTCGGCATGAAGCTGCTCGTCATCGCGGCGTTCATCGTCGGCGCGATCGTGCTGGGTTCGATCTCGCTGCGGCGGCGCACCCCGTAGCGCGCATCGCCGCATCCGCGCCCCCGCATCCGCCCCTCCCTTACGTTGACTCGGGTCGAATTGCGACTTCAGGCATGCAAATACCCGCGAAATGACCCGAGTCACCGAAGGGGAGGCGACCGGAGAAGGGGTGGTCAGCGCGCGGCGAGCACGGCCCGCAGCCAGCGGTAGGAGTCCTTCGGCGTGCGGTCCAGGCTGTCGAAGTCGACGTGCACGAGCCCGAAGCGCTGGCCGAAGCCCGCCGCCCACTCCCAGTTGTCGAGCAGCGACCACACGAAGTACCCGCGCAGGTCGAGGCCCGGCGCGCCCTCGAGCGCCACCGCGAGATGCTCGGCGAGGTAGTCGATCCGCCGGCCGTCGTGGATCCCGTCCCCGGCCACGACATCCGGGAAGCTCGCCCCGCCCTCCGTGAGATACACCGGCGGCAGCGCCTCGCCGTAGCGCTCCGCGAGCTCGCGGAGTGCGACGCCGAGGTACTCCGGTGCGACCGGCCAGCCGAATCCGGTCTTCGCGAACTCGGGGAACGGCTCGAGCGAGAACGGCACGTTCCTCATGGCGGCGGCCTCGCCATCCGGGGTCTCGCCGGTCTTCGAGGCCCCGGCCCGGATGCGCGTGGGCATGTAGTAGTTGAGCCCGTAGAAGTCGAGCGGCTGGTGGATCGTCGCGAGATCCTCGGCGGAGACCTCCTCGAGCGCGCGGAACAGCCTGCCGGCGCCGAAGGGCGGCTTCGGGTAGCGGCCGAGCAGCACGGGGTCGGCGAAGATCCTGTTGTGCACGATGTCGAAGACCTTCGCGAAGAACCGGTCGGTCGACCGCTCCCGCGCGGGGACGACGGGCGAGTGCACGTTGGTCATGCCCAGCTTCCCGGCGACTCCGGCCGCTCTCAGCGCCTGGATGGCGAGCCCATGGCCGAGGAGCTGGTGGTGGGCGGAGGGCAGCGCGTCGAACAGGAGGGTCGCCCCCGGCGCGTGCACCCCGAGGGCGTAGCCGTTGAGCGTCACGGTCGCCGGCTCGTTGATCGTGACCCAGGAGTCGACCCGGTCGCCGAAGGCCTCCGCCGCGAGCAGCGCGTAGTCGCCGAAGCGCTTCGCGGTGTCCCGAGCGAGCCAGCCGCCCGCATGCTGCAGCTCCTCCGGCGTGTCCCAGTGGTAGAGCGTGACCATGGGCCGGATGCCGGCGGCGAGCAACTCGTCGAGCAGGCGGTCGTAGAAGGCGACTCCCTCGCGGTTCGCACCGCCCGTGCCGCCGGGCTGGATGCGCGGCCAGGACAGTGAGAACCGGTAGGAGTCCAGCCCGAGCTCCTTCAGGAGCGCCGCGTCCTCACGGTAGCGGTGGTAGTGGTCGGCGGCGACCGCCGCCGTGCTGCCGTCGAGAATGCGGCCGGGCTGGGCCATGAAGGCGTCCCAGGTCGACGGGCCGCGACCTCCCTCGCGAACGGCTCCCTCGATCTGGAAGGCCGAGGTCGAGACCCCCATCGTGAATCCCGCGGGGATGCGCGCGCCGAGGGCGGCCGGGTCGAGGCCGCCGTCTTCCTGCCCTGGGGCGGTCATGCTCCGAGCACGCGTTCCAGGTAGGGGTTCGCGAACACGCGATCCGGGTCGAGCCGGTCGCGCACGGCCAGGAAGTCGCTGAAGCGCGGGTAGAGGCCGGCGAGCGAGGCGGCGTCCTGGAAGTGGATCTTGCCCCAGTGCGGTCGGCCGCCGTAGTCGCGCAGGAGGTCCTCGACGGCATGGAAATACTCGAGGTGATCCTCGCGCCAGTAGCGGTGCACGGCGATGTAGCCGCTCGCCCGGCCCTGCGCCGTCGAGAGCCACAGGTCGTCGGCGGCGGCCGCGCGCACCTCGATCGGGAACGAGATGCGCCACCCGCGGGAGTCGATGAGCGAGCGGATGCCGCGCACCGCATCCGGGACCGCCTCGCGTGGAATCGCGTACTCCATCTCGCGAAAGCGCACCGAGCGCTGCGTCGTGAAGACCGAGGCCGAGTCCTCGGTGAACTCGCGGTTGCCGGTGAGCCTCGTGGCGAGCCGGTTGACGGCGGGCACGATCGCGGGCAGCACGCGGCCGGTGCCGCAGGTCGCCGCGAAGACCCCGTTGGCCATGAAGGCGTCGTCGAACCAGGTTCGCGCCGCGCCGAGCGGGGCGAGCGGCGCATCCGCCGGCAGCCGGGTGTTCGTCTTCGTGAGCACCGATTCGGTGTGCGGGAACCAGTAGAACTCGAAGTGGTCGGCCCCCTCGACGCGCTCCTGGAAGCCGTCGAGAACGACCTCGAGCGACTCCGGTCGTTCGAGCGCGTGGAGCGCAAAAGCCGGGACGCACTGCACCGTGACGTCGACGAGGATGCCGAGCGCGCCGAGCCCGAGCCGCACGGCCGGGAGCAGCTCGGCGTTCTCGGTCCCGCTCACCCGCAGGATGCCGCCCTCGGCGGTCACGAGCGTGACGGCCACGAGCTGCGCGGCGAGGCCGCGGAAGGCACCACCCGTGCCGTGGGTGCCCGTCGAGGTCGCCCCGGCGATCGTCTGGCGGTCGATGTCGCCCAGGTTCTCCATCGCGAGGCCGTGCGGGCCGAGCAGCGCGGGCAGCTGGTAGAGGTTCGTTCCGGCGCCGATCGTGACGCGCTGCCGCGCGGCATCGACCTCCAGCAGGCTGTCGAGCCCGGCCGGGTCGAGCTGCACGCCGGGTGCCGCCGCGATGGCGGTGAAGCTGTGCCCTGCGCCGATCGCCTTGACCGGCAGGCCCAGCTCACGGGCTCGCTGCACGACCGCGACGACCTCGTCGACGCTCGTCGGCCGAGCGACGTGGACGGGCTCCGCGATCTCGACGCGGCCCCAGTTCCGCCACCGGCGGCCGGGCTCCAGCAGGTTCACAGCCATGCCTTCCCCTCCCCGCGATAGGTCGGGAGCGTGTCGACGACCCGGCCGCCCTCGACGACGGCGACCTCGTTCAGGTGCTCGGCGAGCTCTCCGGCCTTGGTGTGCCGGAACCAGACCCGGTCGCCGACCTCGAGCGCGCCCGCGCCGGTCAGGGGCGTCTGCACCTCGCCCGCCATCTCTCGCGGGACCATGCCCAGACCTTGCGGCCAGACCGGCAGCGGCATCCGGTCACCCGCGGGCGGGCCGGAGGCGATCCAGCCGCCGCCCTGCACGGTCGCGATGTCCGGCCTCGGCTTTCGCACGACCGAGAGCGCGAAGGCGACGGCGGGGGCCGGACGGAAGGCCGCGTAGTGGTCGAAGAGGTGCGGGCCGAAGAGCCCGCTTCCGGCGGCGACCTCGGTCACGGCGGGCTCGGCGCTCGTGGTCTCGATCGAGCCGGTGCCGCCGCCGTTGACGAACTCGAGGTCGGTGAGCTCACGCACCGCGGCGACCGCGGCCGCGCGGCGCTCGGCGAGCTCGTGGGCCGAGCGCCTCTGCATCCACCGCACGACGGCCCCGTACACCGGCCGCCCCGCTGGGCGGTCGACGGTCCCGGCGATCTGACCCTCGTAGGCCATGAGCCCGACGAGCTCGAACCCGGGCCGCTCGAGGACATTCTGTGCGAGCGAGCGGAGCTCCTCGATCGAATGCACGGGCGAGCGCCAGGTGCCGAGATGGCCGAGAAGAGGCGCGTCCCAGGAGGCGTCGAGCTCGAGGCAGACCCGGATGTCCGCCCGCTTCCCCGGCGCGATCACGCTGTCGACGAGGTCGAGCTGCGCCGTCGAGTCGACCATGATCGTGACGCGCGCGGCGAGCCGCTCCTCGCGACCGAGCCGCTCGATCGCCCGCCGGTCGGCGCTCGGGTAGCCGACCACGACATCCGGGATCGTCTCGGCGAGCCACAGCCCCTCGGGCAGGGTGTAGGCGAGCACGCCGCGGTAGCCGGGCAGCGCCTCGACCGCCTCGATCGCCCCGCGCACGCGCAGCGACTTGCTCGCGACCCTGATCGTGGTGCCGTTCCCCGGACCCCCCTGCAGCCGGTCCAGCATGTCGTGGGCGTTGTGCGCGAGCGCGGGCTGCGAGAGCACGCCGAAGGGGGTGTCGAGCGCCGCCGTCGCCGCCGTGAGCGCGGGCCAATACTCCCCCGGCCGCAGCCAGGGAGCGTCGGACGGACGATCGAGACGCATGCCGCTCCTACCGCACCGAGCGCACGGGGATGACCGCGAGCCCGCCGACGAGCGCGGAGATCGCGGCGATGAGGAAGAGCCCCTGGAACCCGACGAGCGCGGCGACGATGAAGGCGCCGAGGAGCGGCGCGAGCGCCTGGGGCACGGTCGTGGCGATGTTCATGATGCCGAGGTCCTTGCCGCGCGCGGCCGCGTAGGGCAGCACCTGGGTCGCGAGGGCCTGATCGACCGAGAGGAAGCATCCGTAGCCGAGGCCGAGGAATCCGGCCGCGACCATGGCGACCTCGAAGGTCGGCACGAAGGCGAGCATGAGCGCGGCGATCGCCTGGAGGGCCGAGGCCATGAAGACGAAGAGCTTGCGGCGGCCGAGCACGTCGGAGAGCTTGCCGAGGCCGAGCGAGGCGGCGATCACGAAGACCATGTAGATGAGGGTCAGCATGAGCAGGGCGTCTTCGGAGGGATCGCCGGAGGCGAACCCCAGACCGTCCTGCAGGAAGTACAGCAGCAGACCGGTGCCGAAGGCGTTGCCGAAGTTGACGAGGATGCGGCTGAGCAGCGTCCAGCCGAAGTCGGGGAACTGGCGCGGGCTGATCCAGAAGCCGGTCACGAGGGCGCGCATCGTGAACGGCGGGCGCTCCTCCCTAGGGAGCACGGCATCCGGGATGCGCAGGATGAAGGGCAGGACGAAGAGCACGAGCAGCACGGCCATGAGCGTGTAGCCGAAGAACTGGCTGAGGCCGAGGGTGATGACGAGCAGCAGGCCGGCGATCGTGCCGACCGCCTGTGGCGCGGACAGCCAGCCGGAGACGAAGCCGCGCTGGCCGACCGGCACCTGATCGGAGATCGTCGCGGTGAGCGCCGAGGTGAGCATGCAGAAGCCGATGATCGCGAGCGACCACAGCACGCCGATGCCGACCATGGTCTCCTGGAGGCCGAGCAGGACGAGCGAGGCCGCGAAGAGGAGCGCGCCGCCGAGGATCCACGGGCGGCGCCGGCCGAAGCGCGAGGTCGTGCGGTCGGAGAGCGCACCGGTGAGCGGGTAGGCGACGAGCGCGCACACGCCTGCGATGCCGGAGATGATCCCGAAGGCGACGACCTTGTCGACCCAGTTGTCGGAGACGACGTGCGCCTCGACCTGTTGCGGCAGGAGGAGCTGCACCGGGGTGAGCTGCGCCATCCAGATGCCGAACCAGGCGGTCGCGAAGAGGGCGATCCAGCTCGCGGAGACGAGCCGCGTCGGTTCGGAGAGCGCCGCCGGGGCGGCCGTCGTGTTCTGCGTCATTGCGTGTGCTCCTTGGTCGAGGCGGTGGTGGTTGTCGAGGCGGTGGCGGTCTTGGCGGCAGGCTCGGCGAGCGCCGCGATCGAGTCGGCGGCGAAGTCCATGGTGGCCGCCGCCGCGAGGTCGTCCCGGTCGGCGAGCCAGGCGAGGGTGAGACCGGTGATGAAGGTGACGAGAAGGCGGGCGACCTGATCGAGTGGCAGGCGCCAGGTCACTCCGGCGGTCTCAGCGCCGGCCCGGAGCACCTCGCCCGCCGTGCGCCGGTACATGTCGTACTGCGCGGGCGGAAGGTCGTTGAGCTCCTCGGTGCGCAGCGCGTAATGCAGGAGCTCGAACATCGACTGCTCCCGACCGGGCTCGGTCTTCAGCATGTCGAAGTATGACTGGAGCCCGGCGCGCACGGCGGCCCGGATGTCCCGATCACGGCGCAAGGTGGCGATCGCGGCCTGCCCCTCGTTGCTCACGACGAAGGCGATGAGCTCGCGGATCATCTCGTCGCGCGAGCGGAAGGCGTAGTGGAAGCTCGCGAGCGGCATGTCGGCCTCGGCGACGATCGCGCGGGTCGTTGCCCCGTGCACCCCGTCGCGCTCGATGACGCGCAGAGCGGCCTGCACGAGCTCGGCACGGCGCTGCGCCGACGACAGTCTGGCCACTCCGCCTCCCTAGTGGGTCAAGTGTCCAAGACGCTCGACTAAAGAATACTGGCCGAGTCCGGATCGCCTGTCAACCGCTCCCTGAGGAGGCCGAAGGCCGTCTCGAGGGGAGACCCGATGACTCCTCGCCCGACAGCGATAGCCTGAAGCCGAGAGACGGGAGAACTCGATGGCAGGACTCGACGGCAACGCATCCGGATTCAGCGTCTGCGCCACGTGCGGCGTCGAGTACGCGCACCCGCTTCCCGAGGTCTGCGCGATCTGCCACGACGACCGCCAGTGGATCCCCTCGACCGGCCAGAGATGGACGACTCTCGAGGAGTTAGGGCGCGAGGGGCAGAGCCTCACCTGGATCGAGGACGAGCCCGGCCGCTTCGTCGTCACCACGGATCCGGGCGTCGGCATCCGGCACAGCACCCAGGTCGTGGCCACCGACCAGGGCAGCCTCCTGTGGGATCCGGTCGGCTACATCGACGATGCCACCGCCGAGCGGATACGCGCGCTCGGCCCGGTTCTCGGCATCGCCTCCAGCCACCCCCACATGTTCGGCGTCCAGGTAGAGTGGGCGCACGCGCTCGACGCCCCCGTTCTCGTCAACGAGTCCGACCGGCAATGGGTCGGCCGCCCCGACCCGGCGATCCGGTTCTGGAGCGGCGAGGAGCGCCTCGGCTCGATCGGCCTGCATCAGATCGGAGGGCACTTCGCCGGCAGCAGCGTCGCGATCTGGCCGGACGGCGCCGGCGGTCGCGGAACGCTGCTCTCGGGTGACACCGTCTTTCCCAATCCGGATGGCTGGTCGGTCGGCTTCCTGCGCAGCTACCCGAACAAGATCCCGCTCTCGGCCGGAGTCGTGCAGCGCATCGCCGACGACCTCGGGCGACTCCGCTTCGAGGGGGTCGTCGGCAACTTCAACAACCGGATCGAGACCGAAGGGCACGAATCCATCCAGCGCTCGGCCGAACGGCACATCGCCTGGGTCCGGGGCGACTTCGACCACCTCACCTGAGGC
>JBIQHP010000001.1:59822-80612 GCA_044508495.1 Clavibacter sp. | reverse complement strand
CGGCCGGGATGCCCGGGCGCGATCGATCGAGCTGCTCGCCGAGTTCGACCTCACGGATGCCGCGAAGCGTCTCGTCAAGACCTACTCGGGAGGCATGCGGCGCCGGCTCGACCTCGCCGCCTCGCTCATCGGGCGACCGAGCGTCGTGTTCCTCGACGAGCCGACGACCGGCCTCGACCCGGCCAAGCGCGACGACGTATGGGGCATGATCCGCGTGCTCGTCGCCCAGGGGACGACGGTACTGCTCACGACGCAGTACCTCGATGAGGCCGACGCGCTCGCCAACGACATCGTCGTGATCGACCACGGGCGCGTCATCGCCCACGACACGGCCCAGGGGCTCAAGCGCCAGCTCGGCGGGCAGACCCTCGAGGTGCGCCCTGCTTCCCTGGGCGACCTCGCGAGAGTCGAGGAGCTGCTCGCGCAGGTCGGGACGAGAGCCCCCGAGCGACCCGCCCCCGACCTCGTATCGGTCCCGGTCGCCGACGACTCCGCGCTCACGCACGTCGTCGCGACCCTCACCGGCGAGGGCATCGGCGTAACCGAGCTCTCGCTCCGGCTTCCGAGTCTCGACGAGGTCTTCTACGCGCTCACCGGCAGGACGACCCACGAAGACGACACGACGGAGGTGGCGGCCTGATGATCCGCGACGCCCTCATCCTCGCCCGGCGCACCGTCACCAAGATGGTGCGCAACCCGGAGCAGTTCATCGACGTGACGCTCCAGCCGATCCTCATGACCGTGATCTTCGTCTTCATCTTCGGCGGAGCCATCGCGGGGGGCACCGGGGACTACCTCCAGTTCGTGCTCCCCGGGATCATCGTGCAGACCGTCATGTTCACCTCGCTCACGATCGGCGTCAACCTCAACACCGACATCCAGAAGGGGGTGTTCGACCGCTTCCGCTCACTGCCGATCTCCCGGTCGGCGCCGCTCTTCGGCGCGGTCACCGGCGACATCGTGCGCCACACGATCGCGATCGGGGTCACGATCCTGTTCGGCGTGCTGCTCGGATTCCGGTTCGAGACGCCCTGGTATCTCGGCGTCTCCGCCGGCCTGCTCATGGTGCTGTTCGCGCTGAGCCTGTGCTGGATCTCGGTCTTCATCGGCATGATCGCGCGCAGCTCGGGAGCCGTGCAGGGGCTCTCGTTCCTCATCGTGTTCCCGCTGACCTTCGGCTCCTCGACCTTCGTGCCGGCGAGCACCCTTCCCGACTGGATGCAGGGCTTCGTGGCCATCAACCCGGTCACCCACGTGATCGACGCCATGCGCGGGCTCATGCTCGGGCAGGGCGCGCTTCCGGCGGGCGCCCACGTCGGGCTCGAGGTCCTCTGGGTGCTCGTCTCGTGCGTCGTGCTCGTCGCGGTGTTCTTCCCGCTCGCGGCGTGGGCCTACCGCCGCAAGATCTGACCGAACTGGAGGATCCGACCGAGCTGCAAGATCTCACCGAGCTGCTCGATGGCGGCGGGGCGGGTGGGCACGGGGCGGGTGACGTCGACGGCGGTCGCCCGCCCCGTCCCGTCGATGGCGGCCTCGATCCTGCGCACCTTGAGGTCGGTCCCGTCCCGGGAGCCCCGGATGACCGTCGCGAGGTCGAGCGCGCGCCTGGCCTCGCGGATGTCGCCGCGCTCGAGCGCGAGGATGCCGAGGCCCATGGCGACCTGGGCGATGACCGGATGGTCGCCGCTCGCGATCGCGGCCTCCGCCGCAGACCGCAGGTGCTCCGCACCCGAGTCCATGTCACCGCGCGCGATGGCGACGTCCGCGCGCACGAGGTCCGCGTGGGCGGAGAGCTGGGCGACCCGGCCGGGAAGCTCGGCGGCGAACTCCTCGGCGAGCACGAGGTGATCCTCGGCGCGAGAAGGCTCTTCACGGGCCATCCAGAACGCCGCCGCCGTGAGATTCGACATGAGGCCCGAGCGCACGCCCCCTGCCTCGCCCTCGGCGAGCAGGCGCGTCACGAGCTCCTCGCCCTCCTCCCACCTCCCCTGCCGGGCGAGGATCGTCACGACGAGCCCCTGCTGATGGTTGAGGTCCCAGGTCGAGGTGATCCTGCGCAGACCCTCCGTCGAGGCCCGGGAGACGGCGAGAGCCTCGTCGAGCCTGCCCTCCAGCACGAGCCACTCCGAGCGCATCTGCCGGGAGAGCGCGAGGCCCCACACGTCGCCGAGCTCCTCGAACATCCGCACTGCGGTCTCCGAGGCGACGCCGAGGATCTCGGCGTCCCCGTTGTTCTGGGCGGTCGCGGCGCGGAAGAGCTGGAGCATGGCGGACGGCCAGGCGGTCAGACCGAGCTCATCTCCGTCGGGGATGGCGACATCCCCGGGACCCTGCCCGCTCTCGACGACCTTCGAGAGGGCCCCGAGCACGACGGGAGCGAGTTGCATGATGTCCCCGGCCGGCCCGGCTGCCGCCAGCCGCTCCACCTCGAAGTCGCGCACCGCCGACTCCAGCAGCACGGCGAGCGCCGCCCGATCCCCGCCCGCCGGCTCGGCGGTGAAGTGCCGGATGAGCGGACCCGCGACGCGCAGGAGGGCGCCGGCCTCGGAATGCACATTCCCTGCGAGAGCCGAGGTGGTCGCCACCCAGGGGAGCGCGTCGGAGAGCCTGTCCCGGATGACCCAGTACCAGCAGCAGCCCGCCACGATGCGACAGGCCAGCTCGTCGAGGCGCGCATCGATCGCGTACCGCAGCGCGGTCGAGATGTTGTCCTCCGCGGAGTCGAACCACTCGATCGCCTCGAGCGTCTCCCTCGTGCGCAGGAGGGGATCGTGACGCTCGACGCCGGCCGCGATCGCGGTGGTGAACGCCGCGAGCGCCTGCTCCGTACCGCCCGCCGCGGCGAGCCTCTCGATCCCGTACTCCCGGATCGTCTCGAGCATCCGGAAGCGGCCGACGGAGCGCTGGACGAGGGACTTGTCGACGAGAGCGTCGAGCACATCGGCGGCTCCGGCGCAGGACGAGGAGAACGCGACGGCCTCCTCGGTCGGGATGCCTGCCGGGTAGACCGCCAGCCAGGTCAGCGCGCGCCGCTCCTCGGCGGAGAGCAGCTCCCAGCTCCAGTCGAAGAGCGCCCTCAGCGTCTGGTGACGGGGAACCGATCCGCGGGCACCGCGCCCGAGAAGAGCGAACCGGTCGTCGAGACCGTCGGCGACCTCGGCCACCGTCATCGTCCGGAGTTTCGCCGCGGCGAGCTCGAGCGCGAGCGGAAGGCCGTCGAGACGGGCGACGAGCCGTGCCGCGTCCGCGAACTCGCCGACCGAGATCGCGCTGCCGCGCGCGGCGGCCGCCCTCCGATCGAAGAGCTCGAGCGCCGGATAGGCCTCCCAGGCCGACTCGTCGAGCTCGTTCAGCAGCTCCTTGCCCTGCGGATGCGCGAGCGGTCCGAGCGTGACGAAGGACTCCCCGAGGAGGCCGAGCGGCTCCCGGCTCGTCGCGAGGACCCTGAGTTCGGGAAGCTGCGAGAGGAGCTCGGCGGCGACCTCGGCCACGGCGTCGATGACGTGCTCGCAATTGTCGAGCACGAGGACGAGCCTGCGTCCGGCGAGCGCCTCGAGCACGCGATCACGGGGCCGCGTCGACTCCTGTGCGCCATCGGTGCTGCGGACGTGCCTGCCCGCCGCGGTCAGGATCGCCTGCCAGACCTCCGCCCTGCCGACCGGGGCGAGCTCGACGAAGAGGGACGGCTGCATCCCCGCCGCCTCGACCGCGAGCCTCGTCTTGCCCGCGCCGCCCGTTCCGATGACCGTCACGAGCCGGTTCGCCTCGAGCTGGGCGGTGACCGACCGGAGCTCGTCCTCACGACCGACGATCCCCGTCATGGGCGCCGGCGGGACCGCGCCGACCGCCTCGTCGAGAAGGAACTTCCCCCCAAGGTCGAGTGCGAGCGACCGATCGTCGAGGAGCTGGTCGCGCAGCCAGTCGAACTGCCCCCCGGGCAGCCACGGATCGCCACCCCACAGGGCGAGGGCCTGCGTCGCGAGCTCCGCGGCCTCCGCCGGATCGGCGGCCGAGGCCGCGGCGACCAGATCCTGGAAGTGCAGGACATCCACTTCCGCGCGCTGCGCCTGGAGGCGGTATCCGCCCGGCTCGGACCCGATGCTGCCGGCCGGCAGCTGCGACCTCAACCGGGAGACGATCGACTGGAGTGCCGCCCGCGTGTTGCCAGGAGGGTCATCCGGCCAGAGGTCGTCCGCGAGATCGCGATACGAGACGGCCGCCGGGGCATCGAGAGCCAGCCGGACGAGGAGCGCCCGCTGGCCGGAACCGTTCACGGGGATGCGATCCCGGCCGTGCTCGACCTCGAATCCGCCGAGCAGGGTGATGCGCACCCGAGAAGTTTACGCGGGCCGGCCGGATCGGATCCGAGCCACCCCAGTATCGGAAGACTAGGGTCGCTCAACCCTGCATCAGGGGCGGCGAACCGGAAAGCTGTCCTCATCGGCGGGTCAGGTGCACCCGCTGCACCAGGAGGTACACGTGTATCCACAGACCCAGTCCAGGCGGCGCAGCACGCGCTCCATCGGCCTCGTCGCCACGGCGGGCGTCGCAACGCTCATGCTCACCTCGTGCCTGCCGTTCGGCATCCAGCCGGGGCCGTCGCCGGTCGACTTCAAGGGCGTGCAGTCGGCTACGATCCAGATCCAGGCCCAGGGAACCTTCATCCCCGCCGGAACGACGCAGCCGTCGGAGACGGCGGCCCGCGGGTCGGGCTTCATCATCGACCCGAGCGGCATCGCCGTCACCAACAACCACGTCGTGGTCGGTGCCGGAACCCTCAAGGTCTGGGTGGGCGGCAACACGACGAAGCAGTACAACGCCAAGGTGCTCGGCGCCTCGGAATGCCTCGACCTCGCCGTCATCCAGCTCGACCCGGGCGAGTACCCCTTCATGGCGTGGCATTCCGGCGACATCGAGACCGCTCTCGACGTCTACTCGGCCGGCTTCCCGCTCGGCGACCCCAACTTCACCATGACGAGGGGCATCGTCTCGAAGAACGACGTCCCGCAGGACGACTCATGGGCATCCCTCGACCACGTCATCGAGCATGACGCGAGGATCCGCGGGGGCAACTCCGGCGGACCGCTCGTCGACCCCGAGGGCAAGGTCGTCGGAGTCAACTACGCCGGTCGCGACGACCTCGACTACAACTACGCGATCCACCGCGACCAGGTGCTCCCGGTCCTCAAGGACCTCACGGCCGGCATCCCGGTGCTCTCGCTCGGGCTCAACGCCCAGGCCAGGCAGCCCGCAGAGGACGGATCGCCGCTCGGCATCTGGATCGAGTCGGTGGCCGCGGGAAGTCCGGCGGATGTCGCCGGCATCGAACCGGGCGACGTGCTCTTCGACATGGCGGGCGTCACCCTGGCACGGGACGGCTCTCTCGGCGACTACTGCCAGGTGCTCAAGACCCAGGGGGTCGACGCGACGATCGACTTCCAGGTCTACCGCCCCGTCGAGGATTCGATCTACGCGGGCCAGTTCAACGGCAAGGAGCTCAAGCTCACCTCTGCCGGCGGGCAGGGCGGCGGCGGGCAGGGCGGCGGAGGGACCGTCGACAGCTTCGTGACCGTGACCGATGACACCGGTACCGTGAGCGTCAAGGTCCCGAGCAACTGGAACCAGATCGACGGGTCGAGCTTCACCGATGGCGGGTTCACCTATTACGACGTCACCGCGACCACCGACCTCGCGAACTACAACTCGAGCTGGAACGTGCCCGGCGTTCGCGTGACGGCGAGCCGCGATGCGCTCGGCAGCAATCTCATGCAGATCATCGGCAATTACAAGTCCGGCGTGGGCTCCGACTGCAGCGTCGGGAACGAGGGACCGTACGACGACAGCTACTACATCGGGCAGTTCGTCTACTTCACCGGATGCGGCGGCGGGAGCACCGACTACGCCCTCGTGGTCGCGAACGACGCGAGCAACACGCACCTCATGATCCTGACGGTCCAGATGGTCAGCGACACCGACAAGGATGTCGTACTCAACAACATCCTCAACAGCTTCCAGGCGGTGTTCTAGCCCGGACGTGGACTCCCCCAGCCCTGTGGCGGGAGGCCGGATCGGAGCGGTGCCCATTGGCGCCGCTCCGATCCGCGCGCTTCGGGGGCGGGTCGGATGCCGGCACGATCAGGAGCACAGGCACCCAGGCGCGCGGGCATCCGATCTCACTCCAGAAGGTTCGCGAGCTCGCCCCGGGTGGTCGCGCCCAGCTTCCGGAAGCATCCGGAGAGGTGGAACTCCACGGTCTTGACCGTCACGTAGAGCCGAGCGGCGATCTCGCGATTCGACAGTCCCGAGGCCGCGAGCATGGCGACCCGCAGCTCGGCCGGTGTGAGGGTGCCCCTGCGCAGCGAGACGACGCTCGCGGCGTGCAGGATCGCCGCGACGACCGGGCTCTGCGACTCCCCCCGCTGGTCCCGGATGGAGCAGAGAAGGGCGATGGGCTCCGGCGAGAGCAGGGAGACGAGGTGGCCGATCACGGTCGCCGAGGCGGTATCCGCCCACTGGAGGTCGTCGACGACCAGGAGGACCCGCTGCCGTGCCGCGAGGCGCGCGACGGCCCAGCGCACCGCGTAGGAGATCTCCGCAGCCTCCGCCTCGGCGGCCCCGCGCTCGACGAGGTCGAGGAGCGCTGCGCCCGGGCCGTCGAAGGGCTCGCCACCCTCCCCTGCGACCCTCGCGAGCCCCGCGAACCACTGGTAGACGACGCCGAAGGGGATCGGGGAGCCGAGGGGAAGACAGCTCGCCCACAGGACGAGCCAGTCCTGGTGATCCGCCACGACCGCCCGCAGGACGGCGGACTTGCCGCTGCGTGCCGGCCCGGTCACGGCGATCGTCGCTGCGGCGCCTTCCCCGACGAGCCCGAGGTGTCGGCGCAGCTGGGCGCGCTCGTACTCCCGCTCGCGTTCACGTTCGACGATGGCCACGGCGCTCCACCTGTTCCCTGATCCGATGACGGCATTGTATTGGCACGCGGACGGAAGGGCTAGGAGAAGCTGCACTCAGTCGGCCGCGAGCGCGACCACCGGGGAGACACGCGTCGCGCGCCGGGAGGGTGCGACCGAAGCGGCCACCGTGAGGGCGGCCGCGGCGAGCACGACGACCCCGAGGAGCGGAAGCGGCACGACCGGCAAGACGAGTCCCGCGCTGCCGTCCATCGATCCCAGCAGCGACTGAGCTCCCGCCCAACCGTAGAAGATCCCCAGCACGAGTCCGACGAGCACGGCCGCGGAGGTGAGCTGGGCGCTCTCGACCACGATCATCCGCCGCACCTGGCGCGCGGTGAAGCCGAGAGCGCGCAGCAGGCCGAGCTCGCGCGTGCGCTGAAGGACGCTCAGGGAGAGGTTGTTGACCATCCCGACGGCGGCGATGAGCGCGCTGAACCCCATGAGCACCGAGAACACCACGACGACGATCGCGAGCGATTCGTCGATGCCCTGGTAGACCTCGGGGTTCGCCTTCTGCTCGGCCCGGATCATGGCCTCGAAGGTCCCGACCGTGACGGCGAACATGGTCACGAGGGTCACGCCGATGACGACCCCGATCGTCGTGCGCGAGCTGCGCTGGGGGTAGCGGAGGGCGTTCTCGGCGGCGAGGCGCGCCGCGGCGCCCCAGCCGAACATCCGGCCGGCGAGACGGAGCGCGGGAGGCATGATCACCTCGGCGCCGAGCACGAGGCCCGTGAAGGAGAGCAGGCCGCCCACGACTCCCACGAGGACTCCGAGCGGGGTCAGGAGCCCGACGAGCATGCCGAGCACGAGCAGGGCGACGCCGATGACGAAGAGCGTGATCGCCACGGCCGTGCGGCCCTTGCGGGCCACCGCCGTCTCGAAGCCCTCCTCGACCGCGTTGCCCGTCGCCTGCATCGGGGAGACGACGAGCACGCGGCGCGAACCGACCCAGGAGGCGAGCCAGGTCGTGAGGACGACGGCGACGACGGGAAGCGCGACGATGGGGTCCGCGAAGGCGTAGTCGATCGACGGAAGGAAGCCCGTGGCGCGGCCGATCGCCACGGCGGCCATGGCGAGCAGGATGCCGGCCACGGCGCCGGCGAGGGATCCGAGGATCCCGACCAGGAGGCCCTCGCGGGCGACCGAGCGGCGCTGGCTCGCAGCACTCGATCCGATGAGGCGCAGGAGCGCGATCGTGCGGGTGCGGCCGGCGATGATCGTGGAGAAGGTGTTCGCCGTCACGATCGCGCCGACGTAGATCGCGATCGCGATGAAGACGATCGCGACGATGGCGAGGAGCAGTCGGACGGTCCCGCTCGAGCCCGTCACGTCATCCGCCAGGATCAGCTGGGCGAGGATGCCGCTCGCCTCGAGGACCGCGACGCCGAACGCGCTGCCGAGGGACGCGACGAGGATGCTCGGGCCCAGCTCGCGGATGCTGTAGCGGCTCACGCGGCACGCTCCATTCCGAGCATGTAGCTGCTGATCTCCTCGGCGCTCGACTTCTCGCGCTCCTCGGCGACCCGGCCGTCGGCCAGGAAGAGGATGCGGTCGGCGAAGCTCGCGGCGATCGGGTCGTGCGTGACCATGGCGATGCTCTGGCCGTACTCGCGGCTCGCGGTGGCGAGGAGGGCGAGAACCTCACGGCCGGTGCGGGAGTCGAGGTTGCCGGTCGGCTCGTCCGCGAAGACGAGGTCGGGGCGGGTTCCCAGCGCCCGTGCGATGGCGACGCGCTGCTGCTGACCTCCGGAGAGCTCGTGCGGGCGGTGCTTGAGGCGGTCGCCGAGCCCGAGGGATTCGACGAGCCGGTCGAGCCAGGCACGCTCGTCGACGTGGGGCCGGCGGCCGTCGAGCTCGAAGGGCAGCAGGATGTTGCCGAGCACGTCGAGCGTCGGCACGAGGTTGAAGGACTGGAACACGAACCCGACGCGGCGACGGCGCAGGATCGTGAGCTGCGTGTCGCCGAGCGAGGTGATGTCGGTGTCGCCGAGCCACACCGAGCCGGAGGTCGGGGAGTCGAGGCCCGCCATGATGTGCATGAGGGTCGACTTGCCGGAGCCGCTCGGCCCCATGATCGCGGTGAACTGCCCCTGGCGGATGCCGATCGACACGCCGTCGAGGGCGACCACCCTGCTCTCGCCGGTCCCGTAGGTCTTGGTCAGGTCGGATACCCGGGCGACGAGCCCGTCATGTGCGTAGTTGAATGCCATGACGACCACGCTAGGGAGCCGGTTCCCGTCCGGCATCGTGCGCAGGTGGGCATCCGCCTACATCCTGCGGATGATCCTCGTGGCGCCCTCAGTCGGTGAGGCGGTTCTCGAACGCATACACGAC
Source organism: Clavibacter sp. (assembly GCA_044508495.1). Taxonomy (GTDB): domain Bacteria; phylum Actinomycetota; class Actinomycetes; order Actinomycetales; family Microbacteriaceae; genus Terrimesophilobacter. The sequence goes on along the minus strand of JBIQHP010000001.1, from coordinate 71,319 downwards.
GAGCTGCACCCGGTCGCGCAGGCCGAGCTTGCCGAGGATGCGGCTCACGTGCGTCTTGACCGTCGCCTCGCTCAGGAACTCCTTCGTCGCGATCTCCGCATTGCTCAGACCCTGCGCGGCGAGCGCGAAGATCTCGCGTTCGCGCGAGGTGAGGCTGGCGAACTCGTCGGGCTCGGCGCCCGGCGACGGGCGGTCGTTGAAGTGCTCGAAGAGCTCGCGCGTCGCCGAGGCCGCGATGACCGACGTTCCCGCGTGCACCGTGCGGATGGCCGCGAGCAGGAATTCGGGGTCGGCGTCCTTGAGCACGAAGCCGCTCGCCCCGACCCGGATGGCCCGCGCCGCCGCCTCGTCGAGGTCGAAGGTCGTGAGCACGATGACGCGCGGCGGCCTTCCGCCCCGTTCCGCTGCCGCGGCGAGGATCGCGCGCGTCGACTCGATGCCGTCCATGACCGGCATCCGGATGTCCATGAGGATGACGTCGGGCGCCGCCGCCGCCGCCATCGCGATGCCCTCGAGGCCGTCACCGGCCTCCCCGGCGAACTCGAGGTCGGCCTGGGATGAGACGAGCATCCGGATGCCCGCGCGGAAGAGCGCCTGGTCGTCGATGAGTCCGACGCGGATGCGGCCGGTCATGCGGATGCCTCCTGCCGCGCTGCCGGGATGGTCGCAGCCACCCTGAACCCTCCGCCTCCCGGGCCGGCCGTCAGCGTCCCTCCGGCCAGTGCGGCGCGCTCGACCATGCCGACGAGCCCGTGACCCGCAGCGGGGGCCGGCCCGGGGGGCTCGTCGCGCAGGACGCTCACGACCTCGAGCTCCAGCCCGTCGTCGGCCCAGCGGAAGGAGACCCTCGCACCCCCGGAGCGGTCACCGTGCCGGAGCGCGTTCGTGAGGGCCTCCTGCACGATGCGGTAGACGGCGAGCTGAGCGCCGGTCGCGAGGGCGAGCGGTTCTCCCGACTCCTCGAAGCTCACCGGCAGCCCGGATGCTCCGAACTGCCCGAACAGGCGGTCCAGGTCGGCGAGAACGGGCTGGGGCGCCTCGTCCTGGCTGTGTCGCAGCTGGCCGAGGAGGATGCGGACGTCGCCGAGCGCCTCCCGCGCCGTCGTCGAGATCGTCGTGAGCGCGGCATCCACCGCGTCGGGGTCCTCGGCGCGGGCGTACCGCGCGCCGTCGGCCTGGGCGATGACGACCGCGAGCGAGTGGGCGACGACGTCGTGCATGTCGCGGGCGATGCGGTTGCGCTCCTGCTCGACGACGACGGTGCGCTGCGCGTCGATCCGCTGCCGCTCGGCGGTGAGGCGCGCCTGGCCGGCCTCGCGCGCGCCATGCCAGGTCCGCGCGAGGAGGCCGAAGGTCCAGCTGAGGGCGAAGATGGCGAAGGCGCAGAAGAAGACGACGACGGATCCGACGATCGCCTGCGGCACCGCGAGGACGATCGTGGCCCCGTCTCCGACCGGGTAGCCGATGAGGGACCCGACAGCCGTGTAGGCGGCGATGATGAGCGCGCCGACCCCGGCCGAACCGAGGCCGAGCCACCGGAGCGGCGGGACTCCGTAGCGCGCCGTGGCGTACAGGACCGGCAGGATCGCGAGATTCGAGAGGTCCGGGCCGATGCCGAAGACCACCTGGACGAGCGAGGTGACCCAGGCGACGCCGAGCGCGAGCGCGGGGCTCGAGCGCCTGAGTGCGAGCGCGGCCGCCATGCCGGTGAGCGCGAGCAGCGAGCCGAAGACCCCGTTCGAGTAGACCAGGAGCGCGAAGACGAAGCACGCGGAGGCGAGCCCGATGTCGAAGGCGAGCTGGCGGGGGGTCAGGCTGCGGAACATGCCTCCCACGCTACGGCCACTCGTCGACCGGTGGGCCGGATGTCACTCCCCCGGCCCGCAACATCATCCTCCCGATGTACTCCCCCTCGCGGGGGGAGGTTAGAAGCCGAGGCGGCCGAGCTGCTTGGCGTCGCGCTGCCAGTCCTTCGCGACCTTCACGCGCAGGGAGAGGAAGACCTGGTGGCCGACGAGCGGCTCGATCGAGGCCCTCGCCCGCGCCCCGACCTCGGCGAGCCGGCTCCCCTGGTGTCCGATGATGATGCCCTTCTGGCTGTCGCGCTCGACCCACAGGTTGGCGTAGATCTCGAGCAGCTCCTTGTCCTCGCGCTCGACGAGATCGTCGACCGTGACCGCGATCGAGTGCGGGAGCTCGTCCGACACCCCTTCGAGCGCGGCCTCCCGGATGAGCTCGGCGATGCGGGACTCGAGACCCTCCTCGGTCACCGTCTCCTGAGGATAGAGAGGCTCGGATTCCGGCAGGAGCGCCACGAGCTCCCGCGCGAGGATGTCGAGCTGGACGCCGGTGAGCGCCGAGACCGGGATGATCGCGGCCCACTCGCGAAGCCTGCTCACCGCGAGGAGCTGCGCCGCGACGGCCGACTTCGAGGCGGCATCCACCTTCGTGACGATCGCGACCTTCCTCGCCCTCGGGAACTGGTCGAGCTGCTCGTCGATGAACCGGTCGCCGGGCCCGAGCTTCTCGTTCGCCGGAATGCACAGGCACATGACGTCGACGTCCGCGAGCGTCGACTGCACGACGTCGTTGAGGCGCTCGCCGAGAAGCGTGCGGGGGCGGTGCATCCCCGGGGTGTCGACGAGGATGAGCTGGCCGTCCTCACGGTGCACGATGCCCCGGATGGCGCGCCGCGTCGTCTGCGGCTTGCTGCTCGTGATCGCGACCTTCTCGCCGACGAGGGCGTTCGTGAGCGTCGACTTGCCGACGTTCGGACGCCCGACGAACGTCACGAACCCCGCACGGAACCGCTCGCTCATCGCTCATCCCCTTCGGCTCCGGCCAGGTCCAGCTCGACGCTCTCGTCCCGTTCGACGATGACGGTCCGAAGCTTCGTTCCGCGGCGCTCGGTGCGGTCGGCCGTGAGCAGCAGCCCCGCCGAGCGCGCGACGGAGCCCGTCGTCGGCAGCCGCCCGAGCGCCTTCGCGATGAGCCCGCCGACCGAGTCGACGTCGTCGTCGTCGAGCTCGAGGCCGAACAGCTCCCCGAGCTCGTCGATCGGGAGCCGCGCGCTCACCCGGTAACGCCCGGGGGCGAGCTCCTGGATCTCGACGACCTCGCGGTCGTACTCGTCGGAGATGTCGCCGACGAGCTCCTCGATGAGGTCCTCGAGGGTCACGAGCCCGGCGATGCCGCCGTACTCGTCGACGACCATCGCGAGGTGGTTGGACTCGAGCTGCATCTGGCGGAGCAGTTCGTCGGCCTTCTTGGACTCCGGCACGAAGAGCGGTGCGCGCGCGAGCTGGGCGACGAGAGTGCCGTCGAGGTCGAGCGGCCTCTCGAAGGCCAGCCGCGCGACATCGCGCAGGTAGACGACGCCGAGCACCTCGTCGATGTCGGAGCCGATGACCGGCATCCGGGACACCCCCCGGTCGAGGAAGAGCGACATCGCCGCGGCGACCCCCTCGTCGCCGTCGATCGCGACCATGTCGGTGCGCGGGATCATGACCTCGCGCACGACGGTGTCGTTGAACTCGAAGATCGAGTGGATGAGCTCGCGGTCGTCCTCCTCGAGCACGTCGAGCTCCGTCGCCTCGTCGACCATGCTGAGCAGCTGCTCCTCGGAGGAGAACGAGACGGTCCTCGGCCGTCCCGGGGTCACCCGGTTTCCGATCGCGACGAGTGCGGCCGCGACGGGGCCGAGCACGACCCGTGAGGCGTGCACGAGCCAGGCGCTCCAGCGCATGACGGGGCGTGCGTTGACCCTGCCGATGGCGCGCGGGCTCGACCCGACGAGCACGAAGGAGGCGAGTGTCATGATGAAGGCGGAGAGGAGGAGCGCCCACCACCACTCGTCGAAGACGTAGGCGAAGGCGAGGGTCACGAGCACCGCGGCCGTCGTCTCCGCGACGACGCGCATGAAGTTGACGGCGTTGACGTGCGCGCCGACATCCGCGGCGATCGCGAGGAGCGACCGACGGGCCCGCGCCGTCGAGGCCAGCTCGGTGAGATCGGCCCGCGAGAGCACCCCGAGCGCCGAGTCCGCCGCCGCGAGCCAGCCGCCCAGGGCGACGAGCAGCACGGAGGCGCTCACGAAGACGGGGATCATGCGCCTAGCGTTTTCGTTCGTCCCGCGCGAAACCGGCGAGGATGTCTCCCTGGATGCCGAACATCTCCCGCTCCTCCTCCGGCTCGGCGTGGTCGAAGCCGAGCAGGTGCAGGAGGCCGTGGCAGGTGAGCAGCAGGAGCTCGTCGAGAAGACCGTGACCGGCGGCCTCCGCCTGGCCCGCCGCGACCTGCGGGCACAGCACGATGTCGCCGAGGAGCCCCGCGGGCGTCATGGCCTCGTCCGTCCCCGGCCTCAGCTCGTCCATCGGGAAGCTCAGCACGTCCGTCGGCCCCGGCTCGTCCATCCACTGCACGTGGAGCTGCTCCATGGCCGCCTCGTCGACGAGCACGATGCCGAGCTCGGCATCCGGATGCACGTGGAGCTGGTCGAGCGCGTAGGTCACGAGCCGTTGGAGGGCGGGCTCGTCGACCGAGACCGCCGACTCGTTGTTGATCTCGATGCTCACGCCCTGCCTCCTCGACGCTTGCGGTCCTGAGGGTACCTGCCGTGGTTCAGGGGAGCCCGGCGCTCCTCGCGGTTGGCGCCCTCCGCTTGCTCGCGCCCGGCCTGCTCGCGCTCGTAGCGCTTCGCCTGCCGCTCCGCGTCGTACTTCGTGTAGGCGTCGACGATGCGGCCGACGAGGCTGTGGCGCACGACGTCCTCGCTCGTAAGCCGGGCGAAGTGGATGTCGTCGATCTCGTCGAGCACGCGCGTCACGAGCTGCAGGCCGCTCGCCCCGGCCGGCAGGTCGATCTGGGTCACGTCGCCCGTGACGACCATCTTCGATCCGAAGCCGAGCCGAGTGAGGAACATCTTCATCTGCTCCGGGCTCGTGTTCTGGGCCTCGTCGAGGATGATGAAGGAGTCGTTGAGCGTGCGCCCGCGCATGTAGGCGAGCGGGGCGACCTCGACCGTGCCGGTCGCGAGGAGCTTGGGGACGACCTCGGGGTCCATCATCTCGTTGAGCGCGTCGTAGAGCGGTCGCAGGTAGGGGTCGATCTTGTCGTTGAGGGTGCCGGGCAGGAACCCGAGCCGCTCCCCCGCCTCGACGGCAGGACGCGTGAGGATGATGCGGTTGACCTCCTTGCGCTGCAGCGCCTGCACGGCCTTCGCCATGGCCAGGTAGGTCTTGCCGGTCCCGGCCGGGCCGATCCCGAACACGATCGTGTTGCGATCGATCGCGTCGACGTAGTTCTTCTGACCGAGGGTCTTGGGCCGGATGCTCCTCCCGCGCGTCGTGAGGATGGCCTGGCTGAGCAGCTCGGCCGGGCTCGTCCCCGGGTCGGCCCTGAGCATCCGGGCCGAGGTCTCCACCTCGGGCTCGCCGAGCTCCTGACCGTTCCGCACCATGCTGATGAGCTCCTCGACGAGGCGCCTGGCCTCCCGTACCTGACCGGCGTCGCCCTCCAGGGTGACCTCGTTGCCCCGTACGAGCACGCGCACGAGCGGAAACTGGCTCTCCACCGTCTTGAGCAGCCGGTCCTGCGGCCCGAGCAGGCGGACCATCGCGATCCCGTCCACCTCGAACCGCTCGCGCGCCTCCTGCTCGCCGCTACTGGCCAAGGGTGCCTTCCGCCAGTTCGCCGCCCGGGCTCGCCCCGAGCACATGGGCGTGCACGTGGAAGACGGTCTGCCCCGCCGACTCGCCCTCGTTGAAGATCAGCCGGTACTCGCCACCCGAGTGCTCCCCGGCGAGCTCCTTCGCCGTCGCGACGAGCTCGGCGAGCAGGGCGGGGTCGCCGGCTGCGAGCTCGGAGACGTTGCGATAGGCCTCGGTCTTCGGCACGACGAGAAGGTGCACCGGCGCCTGCGGCTTGATGTCCCGGAACGCGATGACCGTGTCGCTCTCGAACACGATCTCGGCCGGGATCTCGCGCGCGACGATCCGCGTGAAGATCGACGGCTCCTGGGTTTCCGGCATGGAGACCATCGTACCCGTTCGGGCACTCTCCCCCTCGAGCGGACGGGCGTCGCGCTACCAGCGGCCGAGCGTCGTGGCCAGCACCGCGATCGCCGCCGGCCCTGCCGTGCTCGCGCGCAGCACATTCCGGCCGAGCGACACCGCGGATGCCCCCGCCGCCTCGAAACGCGTGAGCTCGGCCGGGGCGATCCCGCCCTCCGGTCCCACGACGAGCAGCAGGTCACGGCCGTCGGCGCGCAGGGAGCCGAGCGGCGTCGTGGCCGTCGGCTCGAGCACGACGAGCTGGAAGTCCTCCCCCAGCTTCGCGAGGGCCGCCGTGGACGCGAGCGGCCGGAGCTCGGGCACGCGATGGCGCATCGACTGCTTGCTCGCCTCCCGCAGGATGCTCGCCCACCGCTCCTCGTGCTTCCCTACCTTCGCCCCCTCCCACTTGACGATCGACCGCCCGGCCGCCCATGGGATGACCCCGTCGATCCCGAGCTCGGTCGCCGCCTGGATGGCGAGCTCGTCCCGATCGTTCTTGGCGAGGGCCTGGGCCAGCCAGAGCGCCGGGCTCGGGGACTCCTCGAAGCGGGTCGACTCGACCGAGAGCTCGAAGCGGCCGCTCTCGACGACCCCGACGACTCCCTCGGCCACGAGTCCCCTGCCGTCGCCGACGCTCAGTCGTTCGCCGGTCCTGAGCCGCCCCACGGTGACCGCGTGGTGCGCCTCCCGCCCCGTCACCGTGACGGTCGAGCCGGCCACGGCATCCGCCACCGACTCGCTCAGGTAGAAGTGCGCCATGTCGCCCGCGGTCGGCTCAGATGCCCACGAAGCGATCGCGCAGCTTCTGGAACAGGCCCTGCTGGAAGTGGGTCAGGATCGGCGGGACCGGCTTGCGCGTTCCGGCGAACTGCCTGATGAGCTCCTGCTGCCTGGCGTCGAGCTTGGCGGGGGTGACGACCTGAACGCCGATCCTGAGGGCGCCGCGACCGGAGCCCCGCAGATGGGTGACGCCGCGGTCCTTGACCGTGATGACCTCGGCGCTCTGCGTGCCCGGCTTGACCTCGACCGTCACCGGGCCGTCGAGAGCCTCGATCGTGGCGGTCGTGCCGAGGATCGCATCCGCCATCTGGACCTCGAGGGTGGCCAGGAGGTCGTCGCCGTTCCGGCTGAAGATGTCGTGGTGACGCACCTTGACCTCGAGGAAGAGGTCCCCGTTGGCGCCTCCGGCCGGACCGACCTCGCCCTGGCCGGTGAGCTGGAGCCGCAGCCCCGTCTCGACGCCAGCCGGGATCTCGACGGCGACCTTCCGGCGGGCGCGCACGCGACCCTGACCGCCGCAGGTCGGGCACGGGTTCGTGATGACGGTCCCGTAGCCGCGGCAGGTCCCGCACGGGCTCGAGGTCATGACGTTGCCGAGCAGGCTCCTCACCGAGCGCTGGATCTGACCGGTGCCCTGGCAGATGTCGCACGTGACCGGCTGGGTCCCCGGCGCGCAGCACGAGCCCTCGCAGGTCCCGCAGACGACCGCGGTGTCGACTTCGAGATCCCGCTTGATGCCGAAGATCACGTCGCCGAGCTCGACCTCGATGCGCAGCAGCGCATCCTGGCCGCGCTCCCGGCGGGATCGTGGCCCCGAGCTGCGCTGGGCGGCGCCGAAGAAGGTCTCGAAGATGTCGCCGAAGCCGCCGAAGCCCGCGCCGAAGCCGCCCTGGCCGCCGAGGTCGTACTGCTCACGCTGCTGAGGGTCGGAGAGCACGTCATAGGCGTGCGTCACGAGCTTGAACTTCTCCTGGGCCTCGGCACCCGGGTTGACGTCCGGATGCAACTCGCGCGCCAGGCGGCGGTAAGCCTTCTTGATCTCCTCGGGCGTCGCCGTCCGTTCGACTCCGAGCACCTCGTAGTGGTCTGCCACTCACTGTCCCTTGCGTGTCATTCCTCGCCGAGCAGGCGAGAGAGGTAACGGGCGACGGCGCGCACCGCTGCCATGTTGTTCGAGTAATCCATCCTCGTCGGTCCGAGCACGCCGATGCGCGCGAACTCTCCGCCCGCGGAGGTGTAGCCGCTCGCGAGCACGGAGGTCTCGCCGAGCCCGAAGGCGGCGTTCTCGCTGCCGATGCTCGTCGCGAGCCCGGTGTGGTCGGGCTCCATCTCGGCGAAGAGCTTGAGCAGGGTGACCTGCTCCTCGATCGCCTCGAGCACCGGGTAGATGCTGCCGCCGAAGTCCTCCGCCGTGAGGGCCAGATTCGCCGCCCCCGCCATGAGCAGCTTCTCGCCGCGGTTCGCGGCGATCTGCTCCTTGAGGCTCTCGACGACCTCTGCGAGGAAGGCCCGGCGAGAGGGCTGGAAGGAGTCGACGACCCCGTCGAGCGCCGTGGCGGCATCCGCCATGCTCAGCCCCCCGAGCGCGCTGTTGAGCTTCGCGCGGACCTCGCCGAGGAAGGCGTCGTCGAGCGGCGTCGCGACGTCGATGTGCCGCTGCTCGACCCGTCCGGTGTCGGTGATGAGCACGATCATGAGCCGGAGCGTGCTGAGCGGCACGAGCTCGATGTGCCGGATGCGCGAGCGCCCGAGCGACGGGTACTGCACGAGCGCGACCTGATGGGTGAGCTGGGAGAGCAGGCGGACGGTGCGCGTGAGCACCTCGTCGAGGTCGCTCGCGTGCCCCAGGAAGGTCTCGATCGCCTGCCGCTGCGCCGCCGTGAGCGGTCGGAGGTCGGCGAGCCGATCCACGAAGACGCGGTAGCCCTTGTCGGTCGGGATGCGCCCCGAGGAGGTGTGCGGAGCGGTGATGAGCTCCTCCTCCTCGAGCAGCGCCATGTCGTTGCGGATGGTCGCGGCGGAGACTCCGAAGGAGTGCCTCTCGACGATCGACTTCGAGCCAACCGGCTCGCGCGAGGCGACATAGTCCTGCACGATGACGCGCAGGACATCGAGACTGCGATCGGTAGCCACTCGCACGCCCTTCCGTCCCTGGCACTCAGGTCCCTCGACTGCCAATGGTATCGCGACATACCACATGACAGGCGTTGCACCCAGGAGGCAAGGGCAGTACCTTATGGGTGAGCTTGTGCCCTACCCTCCCATGAGGGGCATGCCAAGGCCGGCCCAGTCCGCACCCCCCGAGGGCCGGACTCGAACACCTGAAAGGCAAAGTTAATGACTGATCAAACCCCACCGGCCGCAGAGCCGCAGCCGGCGGCACCGTTGACGGCTGCCGAGGACAAGCAGTGGGCGTCGTTCGCCCACTTCGGCGGAATCCTCTGGATCCTGCCGTCGCTCATCATCTTCCTCGTGTTCAAGGACCGTGGCGCCCTCACCAAGCAGGAGAGCAAGGAAGCCCTCAACTGGCAGATCACCTTCCTCATCATCTACATCGCGTGGACGATCGTCGCCGCGATCCTCACCTCGGTGTTCCTCGTGAGCGGGCTCTGGAACCTCGTCTGGATCCTCACGCTCATCGGATGGCTCATCTACCTGGCGAACGTCGCCTTCTCGATCATGGGCGGCATCAAGGTCAACGGCGGCGGCAACTACCGCTACCCGTTCAACTTCCGGTTCATCAAGTAGCCGCGAAGCGTTTCTCCAGGCGAGCCGGGCGCATTGCCCGGCTCGCCTGCTTTAATGGGGCCATGTCAGACACCGCGCCGCCACCGGCCAACCCCTACCAGACCGCCCAGCCGCTCAGCCCCGCAGACGAGAAGCTCTGGTCGCTTCTCGTGCACCTCGGCGGCATCTTCTTCAACTTCCTCCCCGCGCTCATCGGCTACATCGTGCTCAAGGACCGCGGGCCGTTCGTGCGGCAGCACACCGGCACGGCGCTCAACTTCCAGATCACGCTGCTCATCGCGGGCGCCGTCGGTGTCGTGACCTCGCTCATCGTCATCGGGATCCTCATCCTGGCCGCCGTGGCGATCGCGAACATCGTGTTCAGCATCCTCGCCGCGGTCGCCGCCAACAAGGGCGAGTACTACGAGTACCCGCTCGCGATCAAGTTCATCAAGTAGAAACCACCTCGCCGGTTGAGTAGCCGCCGTAGGCGGCGTATCGAAACCGCGCATCGCGTGCAGCCCGTCATGTTCGATCCGCTGGTTTCGATACGCGCTACGCGCTACTCAACCGGCGGAGTTTCGGGCAGCAGCGCGCGCACCACGGCATCCCCGAGCAGCCGCCCGCGCAGGGTCGGCACGACCCTGCCGCGGAGCGCCTCGGCGGGCTCGACGAGACCGTCGGCGATGAGGCCGGCGACGGCCGTGCGGCCGCCATCCGTGAGCTCGGTCGTCGGCAGCCCGTCCCGGATGCGCGTCGCGAGCAGCACCCGCTCGACCCGGCGGGTCTCCTCGTCGAGGCTCTCTCGTCCCGCGGCGGGCGACTGGCCGGCGAGGATCCGCTCGGCGTAGGCGGCGGGGTGCTTGACGTTCCACCAGCGCACCCCGCCGACGTGACTGTGGGCACCGGGGCCGACCCCCCACCAGTCCTGGCCCCGCCAGTAGCCGAGGTTGTGGCGCGACCGGAAGTCACGAGCTCGCCCTGGGGAGGTCGCCGGGCGAGAGTTGGTCCCTGAGGAGGTCGCCGGGCGACCGTCCCGAAGGGCTCGAAGGGCCCAGTTGCTCACCTCGTACCATTCGTAGCCGGCGTCGGCGAGCATCCGGTCGGCGAGCTCGTACTGCTCGGCGGCGAGGTCGTCGTCGGGCTGGGCGATCTCGCCGCGACGGATCTGCCGCGCGAGCTTCGTGCCGTCCTCGACGATGAGCGAGTAGGCGCTCAGGTGGTCGGGCTCCTGGGCGATCGCCGCCTCGAGCGACGCGCGCCAGTCGTCGAGGCTCTCGCCCGGCGTGTTGTAGATGAGGTCGAGGCTCACGTCGAGGCCGGCATCCCGCGCCCAGCGCACGACGAGCGGCACGCGCTCGGGGTCGTGCGTGCGCTCGAGGGTCGCGAGCACGTGCGGTACGGCGGACTGCATCCCGAAGGAGACCCTCGTGAACCCGGCCTCCCGGAGAGCGAGCAGGTAGCCGGCGTCGACCGAGTCGGGATTGGCCTCCGTCGTGATCTCGGCATCCGGAGCGAGCCCCCAGGTGTCGCGCACGGCCGAGAGCATCGCCACGAGGTCGGGGGGCGGGAGCAGCGTCGGGGTACCGCCGCCGAAGAAGACCGTCGAGACGGGACGCGATGGCAGCCCGGCGTCCTCGAGCACGTGCGCGGCGAGCGAGACCTCGGCGATCGCCTGCCCGGCGTAGTCGGCCCGTTTGGTCCCCCGCAGCTCCTCGGCGGTGTAGGTGTTGAAGTCGCAATACCCGCAGCGCACCCGGCAGAACGGCACGTGCAGGTAGACGCCGAGATCGCGCTCGGCCGCCCCCTCGGCGACGGATGCCGGCAGCAGCCCGTCGAGGGGCGCCGGGTCGGCGATCGGGAGCGCGGAGGGCATGGGACCATTCTCCCCTCGCCGGCAGCGAGGCGCCGTCGCCCCGAGTACCCCGTTGGTCGAG
>JBIQHP010000001.1:56661-59722 GCA_044508495.1 Clavibacter sp. | reverse complement strand
CGGGCACAGCCCGGTGTATCGAGACCGGGTTTCGATACGCGGCCTTCGGCCGCTACTCAACCAGCGGGCAACGCGGCCTTCGGCCGCTACTGGGCCAGCGAGAGGGCGAAGAGGTCGCCGGTGCCGGCTGTCGCGGCCGCGAGGAGACCCGAGGCCTGCGGCAGGAGCTGACCGGCGTAGAAGCGTGCGAGCACGAGACGGGTCTCCTCCCCGCTCCCGGCCTCGGCGAGCGCACCCTTGGCCAGCAGCCAGCCGCCGACGACGAGCCCCCACATCCGCTGGTAGGGGCTCGAGCCGGCGAGCGCCGCGTTCGGGTCGACGGCGCCGTTCTTCAGCATCCACACCGTCGCCTGCTCGAGCGCGTCGAGCTGCGTGGCGAGCGACGAGCGGATGCCCTCGAACCCGGCACCGGCCTCCGCGAACTCGGCATCGAGCTCGCGCATCTGCGCGATGAACTCGAGGAAGGAGGCGCCGTCGCGCACGCCGAGCTTGCGGCCGACGAGGTCGGCGGCCTGGATGCCGTTGGTGCCCTCGTAGATCGCCGTGATGCGCACGTCGCGGTAGTGCTGGGCGGCGCCGGTCTCCTCGATGAAGCCCATGCCGCCGTAGACCTGGAGGGCGAGCGAGGTGAGCTCACTGCCGAGGTCGGTCCCGAAGCTCTTGCAGACCGGGGTGAGGAGCCCGACGACCTCCGAGGCGCGCGTGCGCACGGCCTCGTCCGGGTGGAACTGCGCGAGATCCATCTGCGCCGCGTTGAGGTACATCATGCCGCGCAGGGCGGCGAGGTAGGCCTTCTGGGTCATGAGCATCCGGCGCACGTCCGGGTGCTCGATGATGGGCGAGTCCTCGGTCGCGCCGATCGCGCGGCCCTGGATGCGCTCACGGGCGTAGCCGAGCGCTTCCTGGTAGGCGCGCTCGGCGACCGCGAGGCCCTGCATGCCGACGGAGAGCCGGGCGCTGTTCATCATGACGAACATGATGCGCATGCCGATGTTCTCCTCGCCGATGAGGTAGCCGGTCGCCTCCTCGTACTCGAGCACGCAGGTCGGCGAGCCATGGATGCCGAGCTTGTGCTCGATCGACAGGCAGTCGACGGCATTCCGCTCGCCGAGCGAGCCGTCCTCGTTCACGAGGAACTTGGGGACGATGAAGCAGGAGATTCCCCGCGTGCCTGCCGGGGCATCCGGCGTGCGGGCGAGCACGAGGTGCACGATCTGCTCGGCCAGATCGTGCTCGCCGTAGGTGATGAAGATCTTCTGGCCGCTGATGGCGTAGCTGCCGTCCTCGCGCCGGACCGCGCGCGTCGTGAGGGCGCCGACATCCGACCCCGCCTGCGGCTCGGTGAGGTTCATCGTGCCGGTCCACTCGCCGGTGATCATCTTCGGCAGGTACCGTCGCTTCTGCTCGCCGTCGCCGTAGGCCAGGAGCGCGTCGATCGCGCCCTGGGTGAGCAGGGGGCAGAGGGCGAAGGCCATGTTCGAGGAGGTGAGCATCTCCTGGATGGCGAGGCCGACCGACCACGGGAAGTTGCCGCCGCCGAACTCCTCGGGGAAGGGCACGGCGCCCCAGCCCGCCTCGACGTACTTGCGGTAGGCGTCCCTGAAGGGGGCGGGAGTGCGCACCGAGCCGTCGGGCTGGCGCTGCGCCCCCTCGGTGTCCCCTGCCCGGTTCGTCGGCGCGACGACCTCGGCCATGAAGTCGCCGGCGTCCTCGAGGATGCCCACGACCGTCTCGAGGTCGGCGTGCTCGAACTCCGGGAGTTCCGCGATCTCGCGGTACCCCGCGAGGTGCTCCAGGACGAAGGCGAGGTCGGAGACGGGTGGACGATACTCGGTCATGGTGCCAGAGTAGCGACCCGGCCGCACCGTTCCGCGGGCGTTGGCGCCGGACCACAACTCGCCGCCGCTTCGACCGCGGATGATCGGCGGAAGTCCACAGTCGCGCCGCCGGCCGCGATCAGCCGAGCGGGTCCGAGAGCGCCCGGAAATAGCGGCGCGTGAAGATCGACTGGGCCAGTCGCAGCAGCGGATACACGGCCCACCACTGCCAGCCGCTCGGCCGCGAGAACGCACGGATCGTGAGCCAGACCGAGCCGTCCCCCGTCTGCTCGACGATGAAGGCCTCCTCGCCGCTCTCCGGATGCCCCGGCAGCGTCCCGTAGGCGAAGCCCTTGCGCTTCGGCTCGTCGATGACGTAGATCACCCGGGACGGCATCCGGATGCCGATCGGCCAGAGCGGGACGACGAGGAGCGCGGTGTCGCCCGGGGCGATGAACGACTGCCCCTCCGCGCCGTAGACCACCTCGTCGGTGTCGGCCGGCTCGGGGGCGACGGGCGCACCGCCCCGGTCGAAGGCGAAGGGGACGTAGGTGCCCTCGGTGACCTCGTCCGGCGACTCATGCAGGCGAACCCGGATGCCACTGCCCCGCTGGATGCCCCAGGTCATGGTCGACTGCCAGGCGTGCTCCCACCGCGCGTCGCCGTGCCCGATGCGCGATCGCTGTTCGAACGGCCGGAACCCGGGCGGCGGGAAGGTCATGAGGTCGGCGGCCTTCGTCCCGCCGACCGCGCCATAGGTGACGGTCTGCTGCCATGGTGAAGGTCTTGACATCAGCGCTCCCTCCTTCCGTCGGTCCCGTCGCGACGCCCGGCGACGACCCGTTCCCGTGGCCAGGCCGATCGGAGGACCTCCACGACGGCGTCATCGCCGCTCCCGACACAGTACGGGGTGTGGTCGGCGTCCACCACCGCGAGTCTCACAGGCCCGCCGAGAAGCCCGAAGTCGCCGACCTCGTTCGCGAGCGCGCCCTCGACCACGAGCTCGGGGTATTCCGGCGCGAACCACACGCCGAGCACGCGATGCAGTTCCTCCCTGGTGACCTGGACCCACACGCCGAAGGTCACGGAGCCGCCGTCCTCGGTGTGCAGCGGGAGGAGCGCGCGGACGAACGCCGCATCCTCGCTCTGGAGCATGACCGAGGACGCCGGGTCGTCATGGCTGAGCCAGACGCCGTCGAGCGGCTCGCCCACGAGCTCGTCCGGGAGCGTGAACCGGTAGTGGA
>JBIQHP010000001.1:0-56561 GCA_044508495.1 Clavibacter sp. | reverse complement strand
CTTCTTCTCCGTGTCCCCGGAGAGCGCGGCGATGAAGGCCTCCTGGGGGACCTCGACGCGGCCGACCATCTTCATGCGCTTCTTGCCCTCCTTCTGCTTCTCGAGGAGCTTGCGCTTGCGGGTGATGTCGCCGCCGTAGCACTTGGCGAGCACGTCCTTGCGCATCGCCCGGATGCTCTCGCGCGCGATGATGCGCGCCCCGATCGCGGCCTGGATGGGCACCTCGAACTGCTGCCGCGGGATGAGCTCGCGCAGTCTCCCGGTCATGAGCACGCCGTAGGCGTAGGCCTTGTCGCGATGCACGATCGCGCTGAAGGCATCCACCTGCTCGCCCTGCAGCAGGATGTCGACCTTGACGAGGTCGGCCTCCGCCTCGCCGTGCGGCTCGTAGTCGAGGCTCGCGTAGCCCTGGGTGCGGGACTTCAGCTGGTCGAAGAAGTCGAACACGATCTCGCCGAGAGGCATCGTGTAGTGCAGCTCGACGCGGTCCTCTCCGAGGTACTCCATGCCCTGCATGGTTCCGCGGCGACCCTGGCAGAGCTCCATGATCGTGCCGACGTAGTCCTTGGGGGCGAGGATCGACGCCTTGACGATGGGCTCGGTCACGCTCGCGATCTTGCCACCGGGGAACTCGCTCGGGTTGGTGACCGTCACGGTCTTCCCGTCGTCGCCCGTGACCTGGTAGACGACGGAGGGCGCGGTCGTGATGAGGTCGAGCCCGAACTCGCGATCGAGACGCTCGGTCACGATCTCCAGATGCAGCAGGCCGAGGAATCCGCAGCGGAAGCCGAAGCCGAGCGCGACCGAGGTCTCCGGCTCGTAGACGAGCGCGGCATCCGAGAGCTTGAGCTTGTCGAGGGCGTCACGCAGTTCGGGATAGTCGCTGCCGTCGATCGGGTAGAGGCCGGAGAACACCATGGGCTTGGGCTCGGTATAGCCGGCGAGCGCCTGCGTCGCGGGCTTCGCGGCCGTCGTGACCGTGTCGCCGACCTTCGACTGCCGCACGTCCTTGACGCCCGTGATGAGGTAGCCGACCTCGCCGACGCCGAGACCCTTCGTGGGCACCGGCTCAGGGGAGCTCACCCCGATCTCGAGCAGCTCGTGGACGGCGCGCGTCGACATCATCTGGATGCGCTCGCGCGGCGAGAGCGCGCCGTCGATCATGCGCACGTAGGTCACGACCCCGCGGTAGCTGTCGTACACCGAGTCGAAGATCATCGCGCGGGCCGGTGCGCTCGCGTCGCCCTTCGGAGCCGGGATGCGCTCCACGACGCGGTCGAGCAGCGCCTCGACGCCTTCCCCGGTCTTGCCGCTCACCCGCAGCACGTCCGCCGGGTCGCCGCCGATGAGGCCGGCGAGTTCCTTGGCGTACTTCTCCGGGTCGGCGGCCGGCAGGTCGATCTTGTTGAGCACGGGAATGATCTCGAGGTCGTTGTCGAGGGCGAGGTAGAGGTTCGCGAGGGTCTGCGCCTCGATGCCCTGCGCGGCGTCGACGAGCAGGATCGCGCCCTCGCAGGCGGCGAGGCTGCGGGAGACCTCATAGGTGAAGTCGACGTGACCGGGGGTGTCGATCATGTTGAGGGCGTAGGTCTGGGTCTCGATACGGCCCTCCGGGCCTACTCGGCCGGCGGAGGGAGCGGATGCGGCCCACGGCATCCGCACGGCCTGGCTCTTGATCGTGATGCCGCGCTCGCGCTCGATGTCCATGCGGTCGAGGTACTGGGCCCGCATGTCGCGGTCGCTCACGACCCCGGTGATCTGCAGCATCCGGTCGGCGAGCGTCGACTTGCCATGGTCGATGTGCGCGATGATGCAGAAGTTGCGGATGAACGCGGGGTCGGTCGCCGACGGCTCGAGTGCCTTGAGTGCTTTCGGGGTCACGCGTTCCTCTTGATCGCCTTGGGCTCGATTGGCTCCGGCCTGAGGTGCCGGGGCCGGGAGTCGGACAATTCTCCCATGTTCTGTGGTCCCCAAAGCCCGCCGTGGCCTGTTGCCTCGTCAACACCTCGGGGATGCGTCCTTCTTCACGTGAGAGCCTCCGCAGTTTTCCACAGGCAGCTGCGCCGTCGTTGCTCTAGAACGACCTGTCTGCTACGGTTCCCCTCAGTCGCTTTGCTCAACACGTTGGCGACGTCGAAGATCCGATGGAGGGAACAATGGAAGCACTCGTAGCGAAGATCGAAGAGGACCACATGGAGGCGCTGAAGGACGTGGATCTGGACTGCTGCTCCAACCCGCTGGCATTCTGATCCCGGTCCGGCGAACAGCGGAATCCCTGCTCGCCGGACCCCTCCCACCACGTCTTCAAAGGAGATCGACGCGTGCTTCACGAACGGTACGAGCGAATGGTCAAATCCCGAATCGAAGGGCGATCGGAGGCCCTTCTCGACATCCAGATACGAGAATGCCTGAAGTACCTGGCCATCGTTTCGCTGACGCCGGGTCGCAGACTTCCGGTGACCCCGGCCGTCGATGACGTGTGGCACGAGCTGATCCTGCAGACCCGCGACTATCGCGAACTCTGCTCCACATTGCCGGGCGCGAAGTTCCTTGATCATGAATCCATCGATCCCGTCTCCTACAGCGAGCGCGTCGGCGACTCGACGTTCGTGAAGGAGTGGGTGCAATGGGTCCCGGACTACGTCCAGAGCTTCGGTCCCTTTACCGAAGAAGCGGGCGACCAGTGGAACGTCGTGCGGTTCCTTCGGGACGAAGTCGGTATGTCACTCGAAGAGATCAACGAGTTGGGGCGCACCAGCGAAGCTGAAGCGATCGTTCCAGACTCATCTCCATGGTCAAAGATTTCCTGACTCGAGGGTCAGCCGCAGCGCTCAGCGCGTTCATCCCCAGCGTGCGTCCGGCGCTGATTCTCGCGATCTTCATGGCCTTCTACGGCGACGAAGTACAAGCCACCGTCGGATTGACCGCCTCGTACTTCGGCATCGCCTTCGTCGTCACCGCGGGTTTCACCGTTGCGGCGGTATTCGCGCTCGCGAAACACGTGTCCCGTCCCGTCTCGGACTGCGGTCCGATACTGGTCGGCGAGTTCCGTGTCGGCTCCGCCGCCGCGGTGGTTCTCAGTGTGCTCGCCGTGATCGCCGGGCTCCTGCTCCCACCCATCATCGGCGTGGATGCGGCGCTGTTCTACGCCTTCTGGTTCACCTCGATCGGCTCACTGCTCATCATGCCCTTCGGGGCGACCTTGTCAGGCACCTTTCAGGCGCGCAACCGCGACCTCGAGAACCTGCTGCTCAGCGTGGGCGCCACACTCATTCAGCTCGGAGCCGCCCTCGCCGTCGGCCTCGTGGGCGCGTCGCCTCTCCATGCGGTGCTGACGGTCGGATTGACCGGCTTCGCCTGCGACTTGCTCGCACTCCTCTACCGATCGGTGTTCCTTGATCGGTCGCACGGGTTGGGGGCACGCCTCGTCCTGTCGGGCATCCGGGAGTTCCTGGCGAAGCCACTACTGGCGGTTCGGCAGTTTCCCGACCGGACCAAGGGCGCACTCGACGGTTTGATCCTCATGACCGTGTTCACGGTTGCCGGCACGGTCGCCACCCAGAACAGCGCGCGCGACGGGGCGATCGTCGTGACGGTCGTCGCAATCCTCCGCTCGTTCGTCATCCCGCTCAAGCAATACGGCCTGGTCGGAGGGCGGCTCATCCGGCAGCGGGAGGCCCTCGGAGAGGATGCCGTGAGGAACTTCCGGGTGCTCGCACTGATCTCCTTCGCGATTCTCGCGGCAACCGCCCTTTCCTTCGTCGTCCTGAGGGCGTCGACCACTGCGTTCTCCTCGATCCCCTGGTTGATCGTGCTTCTCATGGTCGCGCAGCTCTGCGCTGAGCCCATCACGGGCTTTGGATTCGCGGCGCACAAGATCCTGTCCGCTCCTTCATTCGGCGTGAAGGCTCTCGCCATCATCAGTTTCTGCGTGACGATTCCGGTGCTACTGGTCTTGCCGTCCATCAATGTGGCGACTGCCGAAGTCATCTGGCTGGCGGTGTTCGGGTCACGGGTCCTGTTCGCCACGGCCATCGCATTCATGCTCGTGAACTGGTCGCGAGCGACGATCACCGTTCCAGCATGAGGCCGGTCGGCGAGCTCTTCAGTTCCCCTCCGAATGGCGTGACCTATGCACTGCCGGAAGAAGATTTTCCTCACGTGCTCAAGCGCAAGATCCTGGCTCTCATGGAGGCCTCGCCCTGGAACCGGTACGTGAATCCCGACCTCGAGCAGAGCCGTGACGTGCTTTCCCGGATGCTGAACATCGATCCGGGAACGCTCACGCTGACCCACGGCGCAGACGAGGCTATTCGCCGCATCGCCGAGCGTTCACGCCCCCTCAGGATCCTCTACCCGCAGTCGGGATACCCCGGGTATCGTCGGGCTGTCGAGGCCTCATCGTCGCGGGGCGAGACCTACCCGCCCGACTCGACCGCCCAGGACATCCGCTCTCTCTTGGGCGACGATGAGCCGGCTGATCGGTCACTCGTCTATCTCTGCTGGCCGGGTAATCCGATCGGCAACGTCGATCAGCTTCATTCGCTCGGCTCGCTCACGGAGACGGCCGGCTCTGTCGTCGTAGATCTGACCTACCTGAACCCGCTCGGCAAGGATTTCGCGCCCGTGGCGCGTGACGCGCTCGACCACGGGGCAAGCGTGGTGTTCAGTTTCTCCAAGTCGCTCGGAATGGCCGGAGTAAGGCTGGGTGGCATCGTCAGTGCAGCCCAGAAGCCTCTCGAGCTGTCGCCTTCAGACCGCTTTCCCTGGAATCTGCTGCATGCGATTGCTCTCGACGCGATTCTCGACCCAGGGAGCGCATCCGAGCTGGAAGCGTACGTGTCGCGGCAGCGTGCGCTGCATGACGAGATCGTCAGCGCGGCACATCGAGTGGGAATACCCATCGCCTACGCAGACGGCACGACCTTCGTATCGATCCGGTCAGGTGAACTTGCTGAAGACTTTCTGCGGGAGGCCGCAGCTCGAGGTGTCGTCAAGAACTATCCGGAGCTGAGCGTGACGCGGCTTGACGTGAGCCACGCCACCCTCGAGCTTCTTGACGGCATCGGGTGATGTCCCGCGGCGGCGGCTCGGGAGAGACGGGCGCAACCCCCGCCACTGGCGCAGGTCGAACCACGCAGAAGCGGAGGTCTCCGATGAGCCACCGCTCGATTGCCGGATGCGACCTCGGGCTGGTATCGTTACCTCTTGGCTTGCGCGCAAGGTCCGTGTGATTGAGGATCGCGGCGCGATTCGCAGCCGCTCAGCCCCGACCGGGCGCTGACCGCTGCTCCCCCCTGACTGTACGAGCAACCAGGCTGTCCGAACAACGAGAAGGTTACCCACGTGGCAAACATCAAGTCGCAGATCAAGCGCATCGGCACCAACCGCAAGGCGACCGAGCGCAACAAGGCCGTCAAGAGCGAGGTCAAGACTGCGATCCGCGCGACCCGCGAGGCCATCGTCGCCGGCGACAAGAAGGCCGCGACCGCGTCGCTCGTCGTAGCGACCCGCAAGCTCGACAAGGCCGCGAGCAAGGGCGTCATCCACAAGAACCAAGCCGCGAACCGCAAGTCGTCGATCGCGAAGCAGGTCGCCGCGCTGTAGCCGGTCCCATACCGTCGAGAACGCCCCGGTCGTGACGACCGGGGTGTTCTTCATCTCTCAGGGCTGCACGCCTCGTGCGCTCACGACGTTGACCATGCGCTCGAGCGCGAAGACCGGGTCGCGCCCGCCGCCCTTGACCTGGGCATCCGTCTCGGCGAGCAGCTGGATGCCGCGGGCGAGACCCTCCTCGGTCCAGCCCTGGAGGTCGCGCTTCGCGCGATCGACCTGCCACGGCGCGAGGCCGAACTGCTGCGCGAGCTGGCCAGAGCTGCCGCGGGCACCGGCCACCTTCGCCATCGTGCGCAGCTTGCTCGCGAAGGCCGCGACGATGGGGACCGGATCGGCGCCCGAGGCGAGGGCGTGGCGCAGCAGTACGAGCGCCTCGCCGTGCCGCCCGGCGATCGCCGTATCGGCGACCCGGAACGCGTTCGTCTCGACCCGGCCGGAGTAGTACCGCTCGACCGTCGCCTCGGTGATCTCCTCCCCCGCGTCGGCGAGCAGCTGCCGGCAAGCCGCCGCGAGCTCGGCGAGATCCTCGGAGAATGCGACGACGAGCGCCCGCACGGCGCCCGCGCTGATGCGCCGCCCGGCCGTCCGGAACTCGGCCCCGACGAAGTCGAGCTTGTCGGACTCCTTCTTGAGCTCGGCACAGGCGATCTCGATCCCGCCGCCGAGCCCGCCGCGCAGGGCGTCGAGGAGCTTCTTGCCGCGAACGCCCCCCGCGTGCCGGAGCACGAGATAGCAGTCGCTCGCCGGGGACTCGAGATAGGAGAGCACCTCGGCGATGAAGGCGTCCGTGCACTTCTCGACGCCGCTCGCCCGCACGAGTCGCGGCTCGCCGAAAAGGGACGGACTCGCGAGGGTCGCCAGCTCCCCCGGCGCATAGGCATCGGCGGCGATGTCGCTCACCTCGAGGCTGGCATCCTCGGCGCGCAGGATGTCGCGCAGGAGACCGATCGCCCGCTCGGCGAGGAACTCCTCGGTGCCGGAGACGAGCACGACCGGGGCCGGGCGCACCTTGTCCCAGGCGAGTTGCGGGATGCGCTCGGCGCTGCCTGCCGCCATCCGCAACCTCCCTGTGTCGCACCTCGGGCCTCGTGCTGTGGCCTCGTGCTGTGGCCTCGTGCTGTGGCCTCGTGCTGTGGCCTCGTGGGCCCAGCCTAATGCGCGCCGACGTCACGGACGGGCTCGCGCTCGGTCCACAGGCGCACCGTGCCGCCCTCGCCGGACGAGACGAGGAGCAGGCCCTCCAGGTCGGTTCTGGCGATCGTCGTTCCCACCGACCCCAGGATTCCGAGCAGCCGGCCCGTCGGATGCCCGTAGCGGTTCCCCGCGCCGGCGCTCACGATCCCGACCCGTGCCGCCAGCCGTGCGTAGAGCCGTTCGCTCTGGTCCGCGGAGCCGTGGTGCGCGACCTTGACGACGTCGACCGGCCCAGGCTTCGCGAGACCGAGCATCCGCGACTGCGCCTCCTCGCCGAGGTCGCCGAGGAAGAGCGCGCTCAGGCACGCGGGCTCGCACCGGCCTGCGCCCTCGAACCGGCCGGCGCCCTCGAACCGCACCGTCACGCTCGCGGCATTGCCCGGCTCGATGCCCGCGAGCCGGGCCGGCGGCCAGAGCGCCTCCCATCGCAGGTCGCCGAGCGTTCCGGCCGCGCCGCGGGCCACCTCGTCGACCCGCGCCCCGGCGCCGGAGAGCGCCGTGCGCAGGGCGGTGTCGCTCGCGTCCGAGACCGGCCCGACGATCGCACGGTCCACGATCCCCAGCACGGCCGAAGTGCCGCCCACGTGATCCTGGTCGTAGTGGCTGAGCACGAGCAGCTGGATGCGCCCGATCCCGAGCTCGTCGAGGCATCCGGCGAGCAGTGCCGGGTCGGGACCGGTGTCGACGAGGGCGACCTCCCCGGCGCTGCGAACGAGCACGGCGTCGCCCTGCCCGACGTCGCAGGCCGCGATCTGCCAGTCGGGCGGCAACGACATCCGCCGGCCGATCCCGAGGCCGAGCAGCGACGCGACATAGGCCACGAGCGATGCGACGAGAAGCGAGGCGAGCATCCGGGTCAGGCGCCCGCGACGGTGCAGGGCGGCGACGAGCCCGAGCGCGGTCACGGCGGCGAGCAGGACGGCGCCCGCCGCCCCGGGGAGCCAGGGCGCCTGCGCGCCCGGCAGTTCGGAGAAGAAGCGCGCCACGGCGGCGATCCACGAGGAGGGAAGCCAGGCGATGGCCGCAAGGGCCCTCCCGAGCGGCTCGAGGAATGGGAGCACGGCGCAGGCCGCGAGGCCGAGCACCGTCGCGACCGGCGCCGCCGGCTCGCTCAGGAGGTTCGCGACGACGCCGTAGACCGGCACCGCCGGGTTGAGCAGGATGAGGACCGGCTGACAGGCGAGCTGCGCAGCGAGCGGGACCGACACGAGCACGGCGAGCCAGGCCGGCAGCCGGCGGGCGAGAAGCGTCGCGAGCGGCCCGGCGAGCACGAGAAGCCGACCGGTCGCGAGGACCGAGAGGATGAAGCCGTACTCCCTCGCGAGCCACGGATCGACGACGAGCAGGACGACGACCGCGAGCGAGAGCACGGGCAACCCCCTCGCCGGTCGCCCGACAACGAGGGCGCCGAGCACGAGCCCCACCATGACCGCTGCGCGCAGCACGCTCGCCTCCGGTGTGACGAGCACGACGAATGCCGTGAGCACGGTGAGCGAAGCGGCGATACGCGCGCGACGGGAGAGGCCGGCACCCGCGCCGCCGAGCATGACGAGCCCGACGACGACCGCGCAGTTCGCACCGGAGACCGCGGTGAGGTGGCTGAGCGAGGTCGCCTTCATCGCGGCGTCGAGCCCCTCGCCGACGCGACTCGTGTCGCCGATCGCGAGCCCGGGCAGGAGTGCCCCGCCGTCGCCGGGAAGCGCGCTCGACGCCGCGAGGAACGCGGAGCGCACGGCGTTCGCCCAGTCGAGGAACCACGGGGCGGCGCCCACGATGTCGACGCCGCCCCTCGCGAACACGAGGAAGGCGACTCGCT
This sequence comes from Clavibacter sp., assembly GCA_044508495.1. GTDB lineage: Bacteria > Actinomycetota > Actinomycetes > Actinomycetales > Microbacteriaceae > Terrimesophilobacter. The sequence goes on along the minus strand of JBIQHP010000001.1, from coordinate 47,935 downwards.
CCCCCGGCTCGGCCTCGGTCAGGGTGCCGGATGCCTCGATCACCGTACCGATCCCGCCCGCCGGCACCGTCCCGAACAGCAGGGCGGGGACGCGGATGCCCTCGACGCGGGCGGGCCCGATGACGGCGGCCGTGATGGTGACCGGAAACGGGCCGGATCGAGCACCGGGTGCGGGCTCATCCCGCCCGGCGGCCCCGACCATGGCGTCGAGCACCGCGACGATACTGAGGTGCCTCCCGTGCTCGGCGGCGTCGAGCAGGGCGGCCGGCCTCCGCGTCGAGGAATGCACCGCCGCGCTCGTCAGGAGCAGGGCGCCGAGGGCGGCCACGACCGTCATGGCCGCGAGGGTGTGGCGACCCCGCCGCGACCCGAGCGCCGCGGCGCAGCAGAGTGCGGCGATCGTCCATAGCGCGACCGCGACGGGGAGGAGAGCCTCCGGGATGCCGATGACGATGCCGAGGAGCACCCAGCCCACGACGGCGGGAATCGCGAGCCGGGCATCCGCCCTGAGTGCGTGGCCTGCATCCGCCGGCGCGAGGCTCATATCGTGACGAGGTCCCTGAGCCCCGCAAAGGTCTTCTCGCCGATTCCGGAGACCCCGAGAAGATCCTCGACCGAGGTGAACCGGCCGTTCGCCTCCCGCCAGGCGAGGATGCGCGCGGCGAGCGCCGGCCCGACCCGCGGAAGCGTCTCGAGCGTCGCGGCATCCGCCGTGTTGAGGTCGACCTTGCCCCCGGCGACACCGGATGCCGCCCCCGGCGGCGCAGGAACCTCGCCCTCGCGCGGCACGTAGATCTGCTCCCCATCGCTCAGGAACCGCGCGAGGTTGAGCTGCCGCCGGTCGGCGTCCCCGGCGTAACCACCCGCCGCCGCGACGGCGTCGATCGCCCGGTCGCCGTCACGGAGGGCGTAGAGCCCCGGCCGGTTGACCGCCCCGAGGATGTGCACGTAGATCGCGACGCCGCCGCCGGCGTCCGTCGTCGGAACCACGGGGCCGGGGGACGGGGCGGGGACGACCGTGGTGGTCCCCGCGTTCGCGCTGAGCCCCGTCACGAGCACCGCGATCCCCAGGCCCACGAGGAGCAGCACGACTGCGGCCCCGAGTCCTACCCGGAACCGGCTGGTGCGCGAGGCAGCGAGAGGGTCGGCCGGCGGCATGCGCCGAGGCTAGCCGGGCGTGCCTCTCCTCCGGTGCCCGAACGCCCGGCATCGCGCGGTCCCCGGCTCCGCTAACCCTGTGGAGGAGCGGAGCACGGGAGCGGCCGCTCAGCGCGTGACGACGTTGACGAGGCGCGGCGCCCGCACGACGACGGTCGCGATCTCGCGGTCGCCGACGGTGCGCTTGACCGAGGCGAGGTCGCGGGCGAGCCGCTCCACCTCGTCGGGTGCGATCCTCGGGTCCACCGTGAGACGATCGCGCACCTTCCCGTCGACCTGCACGACGCAGGTCACCGACTCCGAGACGAGGAGCGCCGGGTCCGCCTTCCGCCAGCCGTAGAGCGCGATGGTGGGCGGGTAGCCGAGCGCCTCCCACATCTCCTCGGCCGTGTAGGGCGCGAAGAGGCTCAATCCCAGCGCGACCGTCTCGGTCGCCTCGCGCACCGCGGCGTCCGCTCCGCCCACACCGGTGTCGATCGCCTTGCGGGTCGCGTTGACGAGCTCCATGATCCGGGCGACGACGACGTTGAACTTGAAGGCCTCGACGAGCCCGGGGGCGTCCGCGAGGAAGCCGTGGGTCACCCGGCGAAGGGCGACGTCTCCCGTCTTCCAGTCCACGTCCGGAGCGCTCGTGACGTCCTGGGCGAGCCGCCAGGCGCGCGCGAGGAACTTCGCCGAGGCGTGCGGGGCGACATCCGCCCAGTCGATGTCGTCCTCGGGCGGGCCGGCGAAGGCCATCGTGAGGCGCACCGCGTCGACGCCGTGCTCCTCGAGCTGGTCGCTCAGGCGCACGAGGTTACCCTTGCTCTTGCTCATCGCCGAGCCGTCCATGAGCACCATGCCCTGGTTGAGCAGGGCGCTGAAGGGCTCGGTGAAGGTGATGTAGCCCATGTCGAAGAGCACCTTGGTGATGAACCTCGCGTACAGCAGGTGCAGGATGGCGTGAGTCACCCCGCCGACGTACTGGTCGACGGGCGCCCACTTCTCCGCCTCCGCCGGGTCGAACGCCTGGGTGTCGTCGTTCGGGTTCAGGTACCTCAGGAAGTACCACGAGCTGTCGACGAAGGTGTCCATCGTGTCGGGGTCGCGGCGCGCCGGGGTGCCGTCGATTGGATTCGCGACCGTCATCCACTCCTCGGCGCCGCCGAGCGGCGAGGTGCCCTTGGGCGCGAGGTCGAGCCCCTCGGTCGAGGGCAGCACGAGCGGCAACTGGTCCTCGGGGAGCGGAACGATCTCGCCGTCCTCGGCGTAGACGATCGGGATGGGCGTGCCCCAGAAGCGCTGGCGCGAGATGAGCCAGTCGCGCAGCCGGAAGTTCGTCGCGGCGCGCCCCGTGCCCTCGGCCTCGAGCAACTCGATCATGCGCGAGATGGCGTTCGCCTTGCTGAGGCCGTCGAGCGGGCCGGAGTTGATCATCCGCCCGTCGCCGTGGAGGGCGACGCCCGTGCCTGCGGGGTCGAGCGGCGGCAGCTCCTCGGGCACGGCGCCGTCGGCGATGACCGGGATGGCCCCGGTGATGGGCGCGTTCGTGTCGACGACCACGCGCACCGGCAGGCCGAACTTCCGCGCGAAGTCGAGGTCGCGCTGGTCGTGGGCGGGCACCGCCATGATCGCCCCGTGCCCGTAGTCGGCGAGCACGTAGTCCGCGGACCAGATCGGCACGCGCTCCCCGTTGACCGGATTGACGGCCCAGCGCTCCAGGAAGACGCCGGTCTTCTCCCGGCCCGCATCCTGCCGTTCGATCTCGGTGTTCTTCTGCACCTCGGTGAGGTAATCGGCGAACGCCGCCTGCACCTCCGGGGTCGACCCTGCGACGAGCTCCGCCGCGAGGTCGGAATCGGGGGCGACGACCATGAAGGTCGCCCCGTGGAGCGTGTCCGGCCGCGTCGTGAAGACCGTGAGAGGCTCGTCGCGGCCCTCGATCGCGAAGTCGACGTCGGCGCCCACCGAGCGGCCGATCCAGTTGCGCTGCATCGCGATGACCTTGGACGGCCAGGACCCCTCGAGCTGGTTGAGGTCGTCGAGCAGGCGGTCGGCGTAGTCGGTGATCTTGAGGTACCACTGGGTGAGCTTCTTCTTGACGGCGACCGTGCCGCAGCGCTCGCAGCGCCCGTCGACGACCTGCTCGTTCGCGAGCACCGTCTGGTCCTTCGGGCACCAGTTCACCCAGGAGTCCTTGCGGTAGGCGATGCCCTTCTCGTACATCTTGAGGAACAGCCACTGGTTCCACTTGTAGAACCCCGGGTCGCTCGTGTGCAGCACGCGATCCCAGTCGAAGGACGGCGCGTACAGCTTCATCGAGCGCTTCTGCTGCTCGATGTTCTCGTAGGTCCACTTGACCGGGTCGGCCCCGCGCTTGATCGCCGCGTTCTCCGCGGGCAGGCCGAAAGAGTCCCAGCCGATCGGGTGCAGGACGTTGAAGCCCTGCTGGCGCCAGTACCGCGCGATGATGTCGCCGAGCGCGTAGGCCTCGGCGTGCCCCATGTGGAGATCACCGGAGGGGTAGGGGAACATGTCGAGGACGTACTTGCGCGGCCGGGTGTCCTCCGGATCGCTCGTGCTGAAGGGCTTGAGCTCGTCCCAGACCGCCTGCCACTTCGCCTGGATGCGGGCGACGTCGTATCCGGATGCGTCATCGGCATGCTGGTGTGCCACGGCAGTCTCTCTTCGTGCGGAGGTGGTGCGGGCGATCGCCATCGATGATCGGCGCGTGAGTCACGCCGCGACCCGAGCTACCAGATTAGCGAACCTCGGCGCCCAGCACCCGCAACAGCGCCGCAGCCTTGATCCGGACCTCCTCGAGCTCCTCCCCCGGAACCGACAGGGCGGTGATCCCGCCGCCGGCGCCGATCGTCGCGCCGCCGGGGTCGAGGACGATGCTCCGGATGACCATGGCGAGGTCGATCCGTCCGTCCAGCCCGAAATAGCCGAACGCGCCGGAGTAGATCCCCCGTGCACGCCGCTCGAGCTCGTCGAGGATGAGGATCGCGGCGCGCTTGGGGGCTCCCGTCATCGAGCCGGCGGGGAAGCAGGCGGGCACGGCATCCACCGGATCGAGCCCCTCGGCGAGGGTGCCGCGCACCGTGCTCACGAGCTGGTGCACCTGGGCGTAGGTCTCGACCTCGAGCAGCCCGGGAACCGTGACGCTGCCGACGACGCTGATGCGCCCCACGTCATTGCGCATGAGGTCGACGATCATGAGGTTCTCGGCGCGTTCCTTGTCGCTCGCCAGGAGCTCCTCGCGCAGCGCGGCGTCCTCCGCGGATGTCGCGCCGCGCCGGCGGGTCCCCTTGATGGGCCTCGATTCGACGACGCGGTCGGGATCGACCGAGAGGAACTGCTCGGGCGAGGAGCTCAGGAGGCTCACCCCGCCGATGCGGACGAACCCGCCGTGGTGGCTCGGGCTCAGCTCCCGCAGGGCGAGGTAGGTGTCGACGGGATCCGGATGCGTCTCGACCCGCGCCTCGGTCGTGAGGCACAGCTGGTACGCGTCGCCCGCGGCGATCGAGCCCTTGCAGGACTCGATCATCGCGAGATACTCGGTGTCCGAGTATCTCCACTCCACCGTTTGTGCGCGATTCTCGTCGGAACGAGCCCCGTCGGAACGACCAGAGTCGCGCACGAACGGTAGGGAGAGGAGTCGATCGACGGCGTCGCGCCAGCCGGCGAGCTCGGCGGCGCGGGTGTCGTCGGTGCCGGCGGCGCCGGTACCGGTGTCGGCCGCGCCGGTGTCCTCGAGCGCGAGGAGCGTGACGGTGCGCGCGGCGTGGTCGAAGGCGAGGGCGCGGTCCACGAGCATGAGGGCGGCATCCGGATGGCGCGAGACGCGCCCGAGGCCGGTTCCCATCGTCTGCGCATGCAGCTCGTAGCCGAGCCACCCGACCCAGCCGAGCCGGAAGGGGCCGGCCGCGGCATCCGGGTCCCAGTCGCCCCGGTCCCAGTCGCCCGGCACCCCGCCCTCCGCCAGCCCCGCCGCCTGCTCCGCGCGCAGGAACTCGAGGATCGTCGTTCGCGACCGCGCTCCGGAAGGCCACTCGGTCACCGCGTCGTCGGGCACCGAGGCCACGACGGTGCGCGAGGCGACGCCCAGATAGCTCCACCCTTCGGTGGCATCGACGCCGGAGTCCAGCCAGAACGCCGGACCCTCTCCACGGCACAGCGCCGAGAACGCGACGGCGGGATCGACCCACCCGCTCCGAGGTGTCGCGATCACGCGCCGGCGCATACCCTAACTCTATGAGTTCCGCCGCCCTCTTCCGCTGGAGCGGCGGCGCGCTCGTTCCCGTCGACTACTGCGATCCGGCGGAGTGGGTCGTCGAGGCAGCCGACTCGTGGCTCGTGACCGAGGGCTCGGCCTTCGCCCTCGGGCTCCACCGCGACCGCTTCCTCGCCGCGGCAACCGAGCGCGGCAGCGCGCTCGACGGGTTCGCGGATGCCGGACTCGAGTCGTTCTGGAACGCCGCGCTCGACGCGATCCCGACCGAGGGCGACTGGTTCCCCCGCGTCGAGCTGCGGTCGAAGGGCGGCGTCGCCTCACTCGTCTATCGCGAGCGCACCGCGCCGGAGTCCACGGCCTCGATCGCGCTCGCGACCCATCGCGGGGCCGACCCGCGCCGGTTCCCGAAGATCAAAGGCCCCGACCTCGCGGCGATGATGCGCGTGCGCGCCGTCGCGCAGGAGAGCGGGGCCGACGAGGGCGTCCTCCTCACCCCGGACGGCTTCGTCGTCGAAGGCGGCACGACCTCGATCGTGTGGTGGCGAGGCGACATCCTCGTCGCGCCGCCCGAGGGGCCGGAATGGCCCGAGTTCGATCGCGTCGACAGCGTGACCGCGCGCAGCCTGTTCGGGCTCGCCGCTGCGCTGGGTGTCGAGACCCATCGCGAGCCGGTGACGCCTGCCGAGCTCGACGGGACCGAGGTGTGGGCGCTCAACGCGCTCCACGGCATCCGGATCGTGACGGCCTGGGTCGGCGGGCCGGAGCTCGCGGAGTCGCCCGGCCGGCTCGCACTGTGGCGCAGCCGCCGTGAGGCCCTGCGGAAGCCGATGCGGGCGGTCGTCGCATGAACGAGGTGCTCGGCTGGCTGCTCGACCTCGTCCAGAACGTCGATCCGGTCGCCCGCACGCTCATCGCGGGACTCGGGATCCTGCTGGAGACCTCCGTGCTCATCGGTCTCGTGGTCCCCGGCGACACCATCGTGATCGTCGCGAGCACGGGCGTGTCGAACTGGGTCGAATACCTCTCCCTCGTGCTCATCGTCATCGCGGGCGCACTCGGCGGGGAGAGCATCGGCTTCGCGCTCGGCCGGTTCTTCGGCCCGAAAATCCGCGGCAGCCGGCTCGGACAGCGCGTCGGCTACGAGAACTGGATGCGGGCCGAGAACTACCTCGACCGCCGGGGCGGCATCGCGGTCTTCGTCTCCCGCTTCCTCCCCGTGCTGCACTCCCTCATCCCGCTCACCGTGGGCATGAGCACGATGCGGTACCGCAAGTTCATCGCCTGGACCCTTCCCGCGTGCGTCATCTGGGCGATCGCCTACGCCGGCGTCGGCTGGGCCGCTGCCGGCACCTACCGCGAGCTGGCCGGGAGGCTGCACTACGCGGGTTACCTCTTCGTCGCCATCATCCTCGCGTTCGTGCTCGTGGTCTTCCTCGTCAAGAAGCTCCTCGAGCGCAGTCAGCGCCGCCACATGGAACTCCCGGGTGACGGCGATGCCAACACCCGGGAGGACCTTCCCTAATCCGCTCCGCTCTACAGCAGACCCATCTTCGTGAGCCAGTCCTTCGCGACCTGCTGCGGTGAGGGCTTCGAGTCGCCCGCGCTGATCTCGTTGAGGGCCATGAGCTCCTCGGTCGTGAGCTTGTTGGAGACCCGGTCGACGACGTTCGCGGCCTGTACGGAGTAGGCGCTCTTGTTGAAGAGCGGGACGATGTTCTGCGCCGCGATGAGGTGCTGCGGGTCCTCGAGCACGACAAGGCCGTTCTGCTTGATCGACGGGGTCGTCGTGTAGATGTCGGCGACTTGGATGGCCCCGCTGAGCAGATCGCTGAGCGTTCCCGGCCCGCCGTAGTCGTCGATCGCCTTGAACGTCCACCCGGTCACGCCATAGACCGACTCGAGCCCGGCGCGCCCGTAGGAGCGTCCCTCGAACTCGGTGTTCGCGCCGATCGTGATGGTCGAGGCGATGGGCGCGAGATCGGCGATCGTCACGAGGTTGTTGGCCTCGGCGAACTCCTTCGTGACGACGAGCGCATCGGCGTCCTCGGCCTGGGCGGCCGTCGAGACCACGAGGTCGAGCGGCGCGAGAGCGGCCGGCAGCGCGGCCATGACGTCGGCCGTCGACGAGGCCGTCGCCTTGGGATCGGCCCCGTACAGCAGATTGCCCGCGTAGTCGGGGATGAGATCGATCGAGCCGTCCTGGAGGGCGGGGATGAACGTCTCGCGCGAGCCGATGCCCGGGGCGTAGTCCACCGTGAACCCGTTGGCCTCGAGCGCCTGGCCGTAGAGCTGAGCGAGGATGTCACTCTCCGCGAAGCCCTGGGAGCCGACGGTGATCGTGCCGAGCGACGTCTCCCCGTCGTCCCCTCCGAGCGGGCTCCCGCTGCCGCAGGCCGCGAGGCTCGCCGTGAGCCCGATCGCAAGGAGACCTGCCAGGACTGGCTTTCTCTTGGGTGCATGCATTTCTCTCTATCCTTCCTTGATGGGTGCCACAGTCATGGCCGGCAGTCGTCTGGACCGCCTCGGCCTGGTGCTGGTGGTGCGTGCCATCCCACGGGACACCCCGCGCGGAACGACAAGTCTCTGGATGAGGGCGAGCAGCCCGTCGACCGCGATGGCGAGTGCGGCGACGAGGATGGCCCCCACGATCGCGATGGTGTAGTCGCGCCGGGCGAGCCCCTCGATGAGGAATCGACCGAGCCCGGTGAGCCCGACGTAGCCGGCGATCGTCGCGGTCGCGATGACCTGGAGCGTCGCCGAGCGGATGCCGCCGAGGATGAGCGGGAGGGCCAGCGGGATCTCGACCCTGGTGAGGATCTGCCACTCCGACATCCCGACCGCCCGTGCGGCGTCGATCGTTCCGCGGTCGACGCCTTCGAGCCCGGAGTAGACCCCCGCGAGCAGGGGCGGGACGGCGAGCACGACCATGACGAGCACGAAGGGCCAGAGGCCCAGCCCGGCGAACAGGATGATGAACAGGAGGAAACCGAGCGTCGGGAGCGCCCTGACGGCGCTCGTCGTGACGATCACGAGATTCCTGCCCTTGCCGGTGTGCCCGATGAGGAGCCCGAGGGGAACGGCGATGCCGACGGCGACGAGCATCGTCACCCCGGTGTAGAAGAGATGGTCGACCGTGCGCGGCCCGATCCCGTTGGCCATGGCGAAGTGCGCCGGGTCGAGGATCCAGGCGATGGCGTCCGCGAAGAAGTTCATGACGCGGCCGCGATGTCAGCGAGGGGGCGGCCCCGGAATCGGGGGAACAGACTGTGCGCCCAGGGAAGCAGAAGGCGTCCGAGGATCACGAGAACGAGATCGAAGACGAGAGCGATGAGCATGATGAAGACGATGCCGATGGCCACCTCGGTCGGGAAGTCCCGCTGGTAGCCGTTGAGGAACAGGTAGCCGAGGCCCCCCTTGCCGATGAGCGCGGCGACGCTCAGGAGACTGACCGTCGTCACCGAGACGACCCTGAGGTTCGCCAGGAGCACGGGTCCGGCGAGCGGGAGCTCGACGGACCAGAACCTGCTGAAGGACGAGTAGCCGACGGCCGTGGCGGACTCGAGGGCCGAGGTCGGGACGGAGGCGAAGGCATCCGCGGCGCCGCGGATCATGATCGCGACCGCGTAGACCGCCAGGGCGACGATGACGTTCCTCTCGTCGAGGATCCGCGTGCCCAGGATGACCGGCAGCGCGACGAACAGCGCGAGCGACGGAATCGTGAACAGGATGCCGCCGAGCGTGAGCAGGATCGATCGGGCCACGCGATGACGGCTCGCGAGCCAGCCGAGGGGAAGGGAGGCCAGGAAACCGATGATGATCGGAAGTGCGCTCAGTCTCACATGGTCGAGCGTGAGTCCGAGGACCAGATCACGGTTTTCCCAGAGCCACTGCATCAGGCATCGCCCGCCTGATCGGTCTTGTTCGAGACGCTGCGCGACTTGGGGCCCGTGCCCATGCTCGCGAGAACCCCGCCCGGGGCCTCGATGACTCCGGCTGCGTAGCCGGCTCCGTCGACGAGGAGGTAGTCGTCGCCTGCTGCGGGCCGCGACGCGTCGACCGCGAGGCGGCGCTTGCCGCGCCCGGCGCCGATGAAGTCGGCGACGAACTCGCTCGCCGGGGCGGCGAGGATGTCCTTCGGATGCCCCTGCTGGGCGATGTGCGCGCCGACCTGCAGGATGATGACCTGGTCGCCGAGCAGGAAGGCCTCGTCGATGTCGTGGGTGACGAAGACGACGGTCTTGTCGAGCTCGCGCTGGAGCCGGATGAGCTCCTGCTGGAGGTCCGCCCTCACGATGGGGTCGACGGCGCCGAAGGGCTCGTCCATGAGCAGGATGTTGGGGTCCATCGCAAGCCCCCTCGCGACGCCGACCCGCTGCTGCTGGCCCCCGGAGAGCTGGCTGGGGTAGCGGTTCGCGAGAGAGCGGTCGAGTCCCACGGTGTCGAGCAGCTCGAGGGCCTGCGCGTGCGCGACCCGGCGCGGAACCCCCTCGAGCATCGGGACGGTCGCGACGTTGTCGATGACCTTCCGATGCGGGAGCAGTCCGGAGTTCTGCATGACGTAGCCGATCCGGCGCCGGAGGGCGACCGGCTCGAGCCGTGCGATGCCCTCGCCGTCGATCTCGATGGAGCCGCTCGTCGGGTCGACCATCCGGTTGATCATGCGCAGGAGCGTCGTCTTGCCGCAGCCCGAGGAGCCGACCAGCACCGTCGTCTTGCGCGAGGGGATGACGAGATCGAAGTCGACGACGGCCCGGGTCCCGTCGGGGAACCGCTTGGTCACGGACTGGAACTCGATCATTCGCTAGTGGCTCTTCTCCTCGAGTGGCCGTCAGACCAGTCAAACACTAAAGAGTGCCACTGACATTCCCACGGAGCCGATTTTCAGCAACGAGACAACACCGGACGACCGCCGGCGAACGATCCGAGGGCTCAGCGCGCCGGCGTCGGCTCCCCGTACACGCCCACGAGATAGCTGCGCGCGACGCGCTTGGCCTCCTGGATGTACTGCTTGTCCCCGCGGGCGTCGAAGGCGAAGGCGCGGGCGAGAAGGGAGTCGACGAGGCTGAAGGTGACCTCGAGACGGAAGGCGAGATCGGCGTCGTCGCTGAAGCCGTAGCGCGAGGAGAGCACCGAGGCGACCACGACCGAGACCTGGCTGCTTCCGGTGCTGCTGCTCTCCCTCGGCCGGAGGTCGAGCACGTCGCCGAAGCGCAGGGCGGCGAACGCCGGCTCGTGCGCGAAGGCGTCGACGCCCTCGTCGATGAGCGCCTCGATGGCATCCCACCAGGTGGGAAGCTCGCGGCTCGTCAGCGTCGTGCGCGCGCGATCGGAGAAGCGCTCGATCGCTCGTGCCGCGACGCTCTGCAGCACGGAGATGCGATCGGGGAAGTAGCGGTAGACCGTGCCGATCGAGGCGCCGGCGCGCTCGGCGACCATGGCGGTCGTCAGGCGCTCGAATCCCACGTGGTCGATCGCCGCCGCCGCGGCGTCGAGGAGGCTCGCCAGCCGTGCGGTGCTCCGCGCCTGCACGGGTTCATTGCGTAGAAGTGCGGTCGGTCCCGACACTGCTCTCTCCGTCTCGTTCGCCAGCGGGGGTGCTGGGGGCCATCGTCTGGATGCTGAGGAAATTGTAGCGTGCCCCCGGTTCGGGGGCGCGGGAAATTTCGTCGACCGGACGGATGCTGGGAGCTTTCTCAGGAAGGGTCCGGTGCAGTGAGGGGCGCGAGCCGTGGAAGACTGGCACGATGAGCGTGCCCGCGACGACTCCCGATGCCGAGGGCATCGGACCACCCGCGCTCAGGCTGCCCGCGAGGCTCGAGGACCGCTTCCACCGGTTCCGCGAGAGGCGAGCGCGCAGGCGCGGGCTCACCCCCGTCGTCATGCCGTACACCGGCTACGGGTCGACGCAGTGGATCCGGGTGCTCTCGCGCGTGCTGCTCGCGAGGCCGGAGGCGATCGACGACATCCGGTATCGCAAGATCCGCGGCTGGCGCAGCTTCACGAGCGTTCCGGTGGGCGACATCACGGTGCTCATCGGCGTCGACGGGGTCGAGCATCCGGTGACCGCCGATCGCGGCGGAGTGGTCGACGAGCGCCTCGAGGTCGTGCTCTCCCCGGGCTGGCATACGATCACGCTGCGCACGGAGGAGTCGGCCCCGGTCGAGGCGCCGATCTTCGTCGTCGATCCCGAGGCGACGATCGGGCTCGTCTCCGATGTCGACGACACCGTCATGGTCACCGCCCTGCCGCGACCGCTCCTCGCGGCCTGGAACACCTTCGTGCTGGACGAGCACGCGCGGACCCCGGTCGCCGGGATGGCCGTGCTGTTCGAGAAGCTCGTGCGGGATCATCCGGGCTCCCCCGTCGTCTACCTCTCGACCGGCGCGTGGAACGTCGCGCCCACTCTGACCCGCTTCCTCTCCCGTCACCTCTACCCGCCCGGCCCCCTCCTGCTCACCGACTGGGGGCCGACGCACGACCGCTGGTTCCGCAGCGGCCGCGCCCACAAGGAGGAGAGCCTTCTGAGGCTCGTCGAGGAGTTCCCCCATCTCAGATGGATCCTCGTGGGCGACGACGGGCAGCACGACGAGGACCTCTACGGCTCCTTCGCGGCCGCTCACCCCGACCGGATCGCCGCGATCGCGATCCGGCAGCTCTCCGGAGGCGAGGCGGTGCTCGCGGGCGGGCGGGCGAAGGCCGGGCGGCACGACGAGGACGACGCGATCTGGGTCTACGCCCCGGATGGCGCTGGCCTGGCCGACGAGTTCGCCCGCCACGGGCTGCTCTAGACCGGTCGCACGACCAGGACGACGCCGACGACCCCGAGCAGCAGATAGAACAAGAAGGGCGGAATGTCCTTCGCCCACAGGAAGCCCACGAGGAAGGCGAGCGTGGCGGCGAGATCGCACCAGCCGAGCCACGCCGGGAGACCCGCGCCGAAGAGCCCAGCACCGAGAAGGAGAAGACCGCCGATCGTCGAGAGCGCGTAGGTCGTGAAGGGCCAGCCGGGCAGGCTGCCGGCGGCGAAGTCGGCGACGCGCGTACCGCGCAGGAACAGCGACCGGCACCAGGCGAGGGCTCCGAGGGTCATGACGGCGCAGCTCCCCCAGAGCACGACCCGGGCACCGGGGGCCTCGGCCACGGCGGCGAGCACCCCGACGCCGGCCGCGGAGAGGATCGCCCCGAGACCGTAGAGCGGTTGCGCACTGCGCCACAAGCCGAGACGGGCGGTCAGCATCCGGAGCCGCTCCTGCGGATCGGTCACCAGGAAGATCCGGGGCACGCCGATCGCGGCGCCCACGAGGAACACCACCGCGCCCGCGATGAGCAGCGCGCCCGCCCAGAGGGTGCCGGTCATATCTCCTCCTCGAAGGAAAGGAGTATAGCGGCCGGTCTCCGCCCCGACAACGACAGCGGTCCCGATCGGGACCGCGCGGTGCGCTAGCGTTGACTGTCGTCGAGTGCGGCCGGGCCCTCCGGATCGCCGCGAATCCCGCAGAGCCCAGGAGAACAGCCTTGATCGAGCGCGGCCCGCTTGTGCGCCATGAGACCGTCGTCCGCAATCTCACTGTCGCGAGGAAGGCGTCGTTGTCCCCCGGGTTCGTCAGGGTCACCCTTCGCGGCGAGGAGCTCGAGGGGTTCACGAGCCTCGGGCCGGCCGACCACGTCAAGGTCCTGCTCGCGGACGACACCCGCCGCGACTACACGCCCCGCGCCTTCCGCCCTGCCTCCGGCGGCGCCCTCCCGGAGCTCGACCTCGACTTCTTCCTGCACGGCGACGGGCCTGCTTCGGGCTGGGCGGCATCCGCGGCCGAGGGCGACGCGCTCACGGTCGGCGGACCGCGCGGCTCGCACCTCCCGCCGACCGGGGCCGCGCGGGTGATCCTCGGCGCGGACGAGTCCGCGCTTCCCGCGTTCGCCCGGTGGATCGAGATGCTCCCCGAGGAGGTCGAGATCCTGGGCTTCGTCGAGCTCGGCAACTCCTCGGATGCCGCCTACCTCGACCCCGAGCACGTCCATCGGGCACGGGTCGTCTGGCTCGACAAGGCGGAGAGCGCGCTCGACCGCGCCATCCGGGCACTCGGCCCTCTCGGTGACGACACCTTCGTCTGGGTCGCCGGCGAGGCGACGACGCTCGTCCCGATCCGCCGCTATCTCAGGCGGGAACTCGCACTCCCGCCTGCGCAGGTGAAGATCGCCGGCTACTGGAAGCACGGTGAGGCCGGACGGGACCACCACGCGCCGATCGACCCGGACGACCCGGAGGACTAGTCTCCGAACGGGACGACGCCCAGCGATCCGTCAGCTGAGCGGCGATGATGGAGGGATGGCATCCGCGAGCAGTCGCACCGTGGTCACGATCGGCGGCCACCGGATCGCCCTGACCAATGCCGCGAAGGTCATGTATCCCGAGACCGGCACGACGAAGGGCGACGTCGTCGACTACTACTCCGCGATCGCGGCGGTCCTCGTCCCCCATGCCGCGGACCGTCCGGCGACGCGCAAGCGCTGGGTACACGGTGTCGGCACCTCCGAGAAGCCGGGCGAGGTGTTCTTCCAGAAGAACCTGGAGCCTTCCGCGCCGGCCTGGGTGAAGCGCCGTACGATCCAGCACCTCGACCACTCCAACGACTATCCGCTCGTCAACGACCGCGCGACGCTCGTCTGGCTCGCCCAGCTCGCCGCCCTCGAGCTCCACACGCCGCAGTGGCGCTTCGGGCCGCGCGGCGCGCGGAGGAACCCGGATCGCCTCGTCCTCGACCTCGACCCCGGCGAGGGGGCGGGACTGGCCGAATGCGCCCGGGTAGCCGGATTCGCGAGAGAGCTCCTGGCCGACCGCGGTCTCGAGGCGCACCCGGTCACGAGTGGCAGCAAGGGCATCCACCTCTACGCCGCACTCGACGGCTCGCGATCCTCCGACCGGATCTCCGACCTCGCCCACGAGCTGGCGCGCACCCTCGAGGGCGAGCATCCTGACCTCGTCGTGAGCGAGATGAGCAAGACCGCGCGGAAGGGGAGGGTGTTCGTCGACTGGAGCCAGAACAACGCGTCGAAGACGACCGTGACCCCGTACTCGCTGCGCGGCCGGATGCGCCCCACGGTCGCCGCGCCGAGAACCTGGGACGAGCTCGCCTCTCCCGCGCTGGCCCAGCTCGAGTACGCCGAGGTCCTCGAGCGCGTGGCCGGGGACGGCGACCTCCTGGCGCCGGTCCTCCGCTGACCGGGGGCGCTACCTCGTCGGCCAGGTCGCGGGACCGCCGGTGCCGGCCCGGTAGCTCTGGAGCGGCACGGCATCCTTCCGCCACGCGGCGAGGACCGGCTCGACGATCCGCCAGCACTCCTCGATCTCGTCGGCGCGCACCGAGAGGGTCGGGTCGTCGCCGAGCAGCCCGGAGAGCACCTCGCCGTAGGGCGGAAGCGCCCCGGCCGCGAACTCGGTGCTCAGCACGACGCGGTCGATCGTGAACGGGTCGCCCTGGCCGTTGATGTTGAGGTCGAGGCTGATGTCGTCCGGGCTCAGCGAGATGCGCAGGGCGGCCGGCCCCGGCCGGCCGGTGAAGCCGCTCGGCAGGTGGGGGACGTCCTTGAAGGTCACGACGATCTCCTTGCGCGCCGTGGCGAGCGCCTTGCCGGAGCGCAGCGTGAAGGGCACGCCGGACCAGCGCCAGTTGTCGATCCCCAGGGTCACCTCGGCGAGGGTCTCCGTGCGGTTCTTCGGATCGACCCCGGGCTCGCTCGTATAGGACGGCAGCTTCCGGCCCCCGATGCTCCCCGCCGTGTAGCGGGCGCGCCTGCTCGAGACCGCCGGGTCGCCGCCGAGCAGGTGCGTCGCGCGAAGCACCTGAGCCATCGCGCCGCGAAGGTCGTCGGCGTCGATGCTCGACGGCGGCTCCATGGCCACGAGCGCCATGACGAGCAGGAGGTGGCTCTGGATCATGTCGACGAGCGCGCCCGCCCGGTCGTAGTAGCCCGCCCTGCCCTCGAGTGCGAGCTGCTCGTCGAAGATGACCTCGACGCTCGCGATGTTCTCGGCGTTCCAGACCGGCTCGAGGATGCGGTTGGCGAACCGCAGGCCCAGCAGGTTGAGCACGGTGGACTTGCCGAGGAAGTGGTCGACGCGGTGGATGCGTCGCTCGGGGACGAGCTTCACGAGCTGCCGGTTGAGGGCGATCGCGCTGCGCAGGTCGGTGCCGAAGGGCTTCTCGAGGCCGAGCACGGTTCCCGCCGGAAGCGCGACCTTCGCGAGCGCCTCGCACGCCGCGATCGTCACCTGCGGCGGGAGCGCGAAGTAGATCGCCGGGGTCCCCGTGCAGGCGTCGAGGATGCGCGCGAGATCCCCGGGATCGGTCACGTCCGCCCCCAGGTAGCTCGACACCCCCGCCACGGCGCGGGACCTCGCCCCCGAGGCGCCCGCCGACTCGAAGGCCTTCGCCACGCGAGAGCGCCAGACCGGCTCCGACAGCCCGGGCTGACCGACTCCGAGGAGGTGGAAGTCCGGGCTCCGACCGGAGTCGATGAGCTGGCCGAGACCGGGGAGCAGGAGCCTGCTCGTGAGATCCCCGCTCGCTCCGAAGACGACGAGTGTTCCTATGCGACCGGCCATTCCCCCACAGTAACCCCGCATCCCGGTGACAAGATGGGACGATGGCACTGCACATCGAGGACTACGCGATGATCGGCGACTGCCATACGGCCGCCCTCGTGGGCAGGGACGGCAGCGTCGACTGGCTGTGCCTCCCGCGCTTCGACTCCGCATCGACCTTCGGGGCGCTGCTCGGCACCGAGGACCACGGCCGTTGGCTTCTGGCGCCGGTGGGCGAGGTCACGAGCACGAGCCGCGAGTACCTCGGCCCGACCTTCACGCTCGTGACGCGCTGGGTGACCGCCGAGGGCGAGGTCGAGGTCACGGACGTCATGCCGCACGGCGACCGGCGGGCCGATCTCATCCGGAGGGTCAGGGGCATCCGGGGCTCGGTCGCCATGAGGCAGGAGCTGCGCATCCGGTTCGGCTACGCCGACGCCATGCCCTGGGTGAGGCAGTTCGAGGAGAAGGACGGCCACGGCATCATCGCCGTCGCCGGGCCGGACGCCGTCGTCGTGCGAGGGCCGAGGCTCGTGGCGGCCGACCACGCCCACGTCTCCGAGTTCACGGTCGCCGCGGGCGAGACCGTCGACCTCTCGCTCACCTGGTACCCCTCGCACCGGCCGGCCCCGCCGCATCCGGATGTCGACGCGGTCCTCGCCAGGACCACCGCCTGGTGGACCGACTGGGTGTCCTCCTGCGTGAGGGACGGCGGCCCCTACGAGGAGCTCGTGGTGCGCTCGCTCCTCGTGCTGCGCGCCCTGACCCACGAGGACACCGGAGGCATCGCCGCAGCGGCCACGACGAGCCTGCCCGAGCAGTGGGGCGGGGTGCGCAACTGGGACTACCGCTTCGTCTGGCTCCGCGACGCCTCCGCGACGCTCGAGGTGCTCCTGAGCCGGGGCTTCCGCGGCGAGGCCCTGACCTGGCGCAACTGGCTCCTGCGCGCGATCGCCGGGGACCCCGCCGACATCCAGATCATGTACGGCCTCGGCGGCGAGCGCGAGCTCACCGAGCTCACGATCGACAGTCTCCCCGGCTACGACGGCGCCGCCCCGGTCCGCAAGGGCAACGCAGCCTTCACTCAGTACCAGGGCGACATCTTCGGCGAGACCATGATCGCCCTGCAGAAGGCGCGCGAGATCGGCGTCAAGGAGGACGAGTTCTCCTGGCCCCTGCAGCGGGCCATGCTGAGCTTCGTCGAGGAGAACTGGCAGCGGCTCGACCACGGGATGTGGGAGATGCGCGGACCCCGCCGTGAGTTCACCCATTCGCGCGCGATGCTCTGGGCCGCCATGGACTGCGGTGTGCGCGCGGTGCGCGATCACGGGCTCGACGGCCCGGTCGAGCGCTGGGAGGCCCTGCGCGAGACGATCCGCGACGAGATCGAGCAGCATGCCTTCGACCGCGAGCGCAACACCTACACGCAGTACTACGGGTCGAAGGGCGTGGATGCGACCCTCCTTCAGCTGGCCCAGATCGGCTATCTGGCGCATGACGACGAGCGGATGCTCGGCACGGTCACCGCGATCGAGGAGGAGCTCCTCGAGGACGGCCTGCTCCTGAGGTACCGCGCCGAGCTCTCCGACGACGGCCTTCCGCCCGGCGAGTTCCCGTTCCTGGCCTGCTCGTTCTGGCTCGTCGAGCAGTACGCGCTGAGCGGTCGCCTCCCGGATGCCGTGAGGCTCATGGACCGGCTCACCGGCTTCTGCAACGACGTCGGCCTGCTCTCCGAGGAGTACGACACGACTCGGGGCCGGCAGGTCGGCAACACGCCGCAGGCTCTCTCGCACCTCGGCCTCGTGCGCGCGGCCGGCGCGATCGCGAAGGCGAGCGGGCAGGGCGCCGCCGGCGGATGAGGGCCGCCGACCGGAGGATCGTCCGCCAGCGCCTCGCCGCTCAGCGGATCGGCCCGCAACGGAGCGACCCGGACAGCCTCACGAACCCTGCCGACGTCGTCCGCTGGATGACGGCGATGCAGGCGCAGGACCTCCCGGGAGCCGCGTGGTCGATCGGGCTGCGGCTCCCCCGCTCGACCGAGGCGGATGTCGACACCGCACTCCGCGACGGGTCGATCGTGCGGTCCTGGCCCCTGCGGGGGACGCTCCACCTCGTGGCGCCCGAGGACCTGCGCTGGATCCTCTCCCTCACCACCGAGCGGCTCGTGCGGCTCTCGCTCGCCCGGCGCTCGGCGCTCGGCCTCGACGAGACCATGCTCGAGACGGCACGGGACGCCGTGCGCGAAGCCCTCGAGGGCGGGCAGGCATTCCGGCGCGAGGCGATGTATGCGCTCTTCGAGCGCGCCGGCATCCGGCCCGACGGCCAGCGCGGTTCCCACGTGCTGTGGTATCTCGCGCAGACCGGGACCCTGTGCCTCGGCCCGCCCGACGGCAGGCGGCAGACCTTCGCGCTCCTCGACGAGTGGATCGGGTCGAGCAGGGACCTCGCCCGCGAGGAGGCGCTCGGCGAGCTCGCCCTCCGCTACTTCCGCAGCCGAGGGCCTGCGAGCATTCGGGACTTCGCCTGGTGGTCCTCTCTGACCCTTCGCGACGCGCGCCTCGGCCTCTCCATCGCCGGCGAGAGCCTCCGTACGATCGAGCGGGACGACGAGACCCTGCATCTCGCGGCCGACGCGGATCCCGATCCCGGACGGGACGGCATCCGGATGCTTCCGGGCTTCGACGAGTACCTGCTCGGCTATCGGGAGCGCGCCCCGCAGCTCGCGCCGGAGCACGCCGGCCGCCTCATCCCGGCGCGGAACGGCCTCTTCCGGCCGACGATCGTGAAGGACGGCCTGGTCGTCGGAACCTGGCAGCGGACGGTCCGCGGTCGAGGGGTGGAGATCGAGGCGCAGCCGTTCTCGCCGCAGGGTTTCGCAGCGGAGGCCGGGCTCGCCCGCGCAGGGACCGCCTATGCCCGCTTTCTCGGTACGACGCTCCTCGATCCGTCGTCTTGACCCAAACTCAGCCCGCCTGCTAACGTGCAGGCAGGTCTTCGCGCGCCCTGCGCTCGAAGGTTCGCGTCACCCACCCGAAATCGTTCCTTACCCCCGGAAGGAACAGCCGGCAATGCCTGCTGCCTTGCACGTCGCCTCCGCCCCTCTGGCCGGGGTGAACCTCCCGTTCCTCGTGACCCTCGCCCTCGCGGTCGCCGCGCTCGTGTGCATCGCCGTCACCGTCCGCCGGCTGCGGCTCACGAACGACCTCACGGCCTCCAACGCCTCGATCAGCGCTGCGGCGGCGTCCCTCGTGCTCGCCGGAGCGCTCCTCGCGAGCGTCGCGCTCGGGGCCACGTCGCCCGCGGCGGCCACCGGCCAGTCCGACGAGTCCCCGGTTCCCGTCATCGGCTTCCAGCCCGTCGAGATCGAGGGCCTCGAAGGGCTTCAGCTCCCGACCGAGTGAGCGCCTAGAAGCCTTCTGGCGCCGGGAGGTCGAGCCAGCTCAGGCTTGCGAAGTCCTCCGGGCCGACGCCGAACTCCTGCGACCGCATCGCGATGGTGCCCCTCAGCTCGCCCGCCGTCATGCCGGCGCGGACCAGCACGAAGAGCGCATCCTGCCCCTCGCGCACGGTGGCGACGCGGAGGACGATGGTCGCCCGGTCGTCGCTCACGCCGCCGAGACGCCATCGGGTCGCGCCGGTCCTCAGGATCCCCCGTCCGCGCGAACGGAACGCCCCCTCGGCCCACTCGCTCCGGATCGACTGGAGGCGCCTCCTGCCGTCGGGCGAGGTATAGGCCTGTTGCTCGGTGACGACGAGCGGGTCGGACTGCTCGATGTCGAACTGGAGCACGACCTCTCTCCGGGTTCCGTCGAGCCACTCGACGACGTTGGTGGCACCCAGGCGCCACTCCCCCTCGAGCACGTCGGCGACGATTTCCTGATCCAGCACTGTCGGCATGGTTCCACGGTAACCCGGATAGCTGGGCGTACCGTGGAGGGCATGCGGGCCGTCTCGATCAGCCGACCCGGTGGACCGGAGGCTCTCGTCGCGACCGAGCTCGCCGACCCGGTGCCCGGTCACGGCGAGGTGCTCATCGAGGTCGCGGCAGCAGGGGTCAACCGGGCCGACCTGCATCAGCGGGAAGGCGGCTACCCGCCCCCTCCCGGCGCGCCCGACTGGCCCGGTCTCGAGGTCTCCGGCGTCGTGCGCACGCTCGGCGACGGCGTCGCGGATGTCGCACCGGGCGACCGGGTCTGCGCCCTGCTGCCCGGCGGCGGCTACGCCGAGCTCGCGGTGGCGCCGGCCGGCCAGCTCCTGCCGGTGCCGGACTCGGTCGAGCTCGTGGAGGCGGCAGCGCTGCCCGAGGCGATCGCGACCGTGTGGTCCAACGTCTTCATGACGGCCGCACTGCGCGCCGGCGAGACCCTCCTCGTCCATGGCGGTTCGAGCGGCATCGGGACCATGGCGATCCAGCTCGCCCGCGCCCGGGGCTGCCAGGTCGCGGTGACCGCCGGCTCGGTGGCGAAGCTCGAGGCCTGCGGCCGGCTCGGCGCCGACATCCTCATCGACTACCGGGAGCAGGACTTCGTGGCCGCCCTGCTCGAGGCGACGGACGGACGGGGCGCGGACGTCATCCTCGACGCGATCGGCGGCGACTACCTCGACCGCAACGTGCGCGCGCTCGCCCGGCACGGCCGGATCGTCCTGATCGACAACCAGAGCCAGGCGCCGGGCGAGCTGAACGTCGGCCGCCTCATGGCGAAGTGGGGAAGCATCTTCGCGAGCACGCTGCGCGCCCGGCCGGCCGCGGAGAAGGACGAGATCATGGCGAGCGTGCGGGCGAACGTCTGGCCGCTCGTCGCCTCCGGCCAGGTCATGCCGGTCGTCGACACCAGATTCCGGCTGGAGGATGCCCGGCTCGCGCACGAGAGGATGGAGTCGGGCGCCCACATCGGCAAGCTCCTGCTGGTGCCCTAGCCCTTCGCCGCACGGGTCACGGCGACGAGGTCGTCGAAGAGCGGATGCCCGTCCCCGATCCCGTAGACCTCCCGCGCGAACTCCTCGGCCGGTCTGGCCACGAGGGCGGCGAGCATCCGGACACTCTGCTCGTCCTCGGGGACGTCGAAGCGCAGGGCGGCGCCCACCGCATCCAGGAGCGCGGTCGGCGTGATGCCGCGTTCGGCGAGCTCGGCCGCCGGGCCGATGAACCGCTCGTGGCGTCCGAGCTTGCGGAGCGGCTGGCGCCCGACCCGGTCGACGGTGTCCGGAAGATGAGGGTTGGCGAAGCGGAGGAGGATCCGGTCGACGTAGCCCTGCTGCTCCTGCTCGTCTATGCCGTGCTTGACCACGAGAAGCTGCTTCGTCTCCCCGAGCACCGCCCGCACGGCGGTCTCCACGGCGGGGAGCGCGAGCGCGTCGGAGATGGCCGAGGCCCCGGCGAGGAAGCCGGCGTAGGCGATCGTGGCGTGGCCGGTGTTGACGGTGAAGAGCTTGCGCTCGATGTAGGGCGCGAGATCGTCGACGAAGGTCGCCCCCGGGATGACCGGCTGGTTCCCGCGGAAGGGCGTGCGATCGATGACCCACTCGAAGTACGACTCGACGGTGACGTCGAGGGTGCCTGCCTCCTGGGCGGGGACGATCCGGTCCACGGCGGTGTTGGCGAAGACGGCCCGCCCGAGGAGGATGTCGTGCTCGGCCTGCGGGAGCGCCTGCTCGACCTCGGCACGCAGGAGGTCGGTCGCGTCGATCGCGTTCTCGCAGGCCATGATCCCGAGCGGGGCCATCCCCTCCTCGCGCTGCCGGAGACCCTCCGCGATCGGCGGAGCCACGAAACGAAGGACGTTCGGGCCTACCGCGGTCGTCACGAGGTCCGCCGTGGCGATCTCGTCGACGAGCTCCGTCAGATTCGTCCCGCTGTCGATGGCGCGGTAGCCGTCGACGGCGTGGTCGGTCGCACCGGCTCCGACCTCGTGAACGAGGTACGCGTCGGACTCCTGGAGCGCGCAGATGAGGTCGGCACTCACGTCCGCGAAGACGATCTCGTACCCGGCCTCGTGAAGGACGAGCCCGACGAAGCCCCGCCCGATGTTGCCCGCACCGAAGTGCACGGCCTTCATCAGGAGTTGACCTCGCCGAGGATGTCGAGGACCTCCTCGGCGCTCGTGGCCGCGAGCATCGCGCCGACCTCGTCCTCGTCGGAGAACACGATCGCGATCTTGGAGAGGATCTCGAGGTGCTGGTTCTCCACGCCGGCGATGCCGACGACGAAGTGCACCGGGTTGCCGTCCCAGTCGATCGCCTGGCTGTACCGCACGAACGAGAGCGCGGAGGTGAGGATCGCCTCCTTGCTCTCGTTCGTGCCGTGCGGGATGGCCAGGAAGTTCCCCATGTAGGTAGACACGGATGCCTCGCGTTCGAGCATCGCCGGAAGGTAGGCGGCGGTGACGGCGCCGGCGTCGACGAGGATCTGGTGCGCCTCGCGCATCGCCTCGAGCTTCGTCGTCGCCTCGCCCTCGATCCGGATCTGGCTGAGCTGCAGCACCTGTGACATGGGGAACTCCCTGGTTTCTCTGGCGGCGGGTCGCTACTGCGTGAGCAGTTCGACGACCTCGTCGTACTTCGGGCTGTTCATGAAGTTGTCGACCGAGACGTGCACGGCCCTGGCGTTCGCCTTCTTCGCGCGGGCGGTGAGGTCCTTGTGGGTGATCACGAGGTCCTCCGTCCCGTCGAGGTTGGCGATCGCCTTGTTGGCGACGGTAACACCCTTGACTCCGGCCTTCTCGATCTTCTTGCGCAGCACCGAGGCGCCCATGGCGCTCGAACCCATGCCGGCGTCGCAGGCGAAGACGACGCTCTTGATCTTCGTCGCCGTCGCGACGCCGCCCAGGCTCCCGAGCACCGAGGAGGCCTTGCCCTTGTTCGCCTCGGTCTGGGCCACGGCTGCGCCGAGGTCCCCTCCGCCGTTCTCGAGATCCTTCTTGCGGCTGGCCCGCAGGATGACCGCGGCCACGAGGAACGAAACCGTGGCGGAGAGCACGACCGAGAGGATCACCCCGAGATAGCTGTCGTTCGCCGTCTGGATGAGCACGGCGAAGATGCTGCCCGGGGAGGCCGGGGCTCGAAGCCCGCTCTGGAAGAGCGCGTTGGTCGCGACACCCGTCATGCCGCCGGCGATGACCGAGAGCACGAGGATCGGCTTCATGAGCACGTACGGGAAGTAGATCTCGTGGATGCCTCCCAGGAACTGGATGATGATCGCACCGGGCGCGCTCGCCCGGGCTATGCCGACGCCGAAGATCGCGAAGGCGAGCAGGAGGCCGAGGCCCGGGCCGGGGTTCGCCTCGACGAGGAACAGGATCGACTTGCCGGTCTCGGTCGCCTGCTGGGTCCCGATCGGGGTGAAGACACCGTGGTTGATGGCGTTGTTGAGGAACAGCACCTTGCCGGGCTCGACCAGGATCGACAGGAGCGGCAGGAGCGAGAGCGAGACGAGCCAGTCGACGGCCGCCTCGAGCGCCCTGCTGAGTCCCTCGACGAGCGGCGCGATCCCGAAGAACGCTCCGATGGCGAGGAGGCCGCCGAGGATGCCGGCCGAGAAGTTGTCGACGAGCATCTCGAAGCCGGGCTTGATCTTGCCCGCCCAGAGCTTGTCCACCTGCTTCATGATCCAGGCCGCGAGCGGGCCGACGATCATGGCGCCGAGGAACATCGGGATCGTGGTCCCGACGATGACGCCCATGGTGGCGATCGTGGCGACGACGCCGCCGCGGGTGCTGTACACCATCCGGCCGCCGGTGTTCGCGATGAGCAGCGGGAGCAGGTAGACGATCATCGGCCCGACGAGCTGCGCCAGGGTGTCGTTCGGCGTCCAGCCGGTCGGGATGAAGAAGGCCGTGATGAGGCCCCAGGCGATGAACGCCGCGATGTTGGGCATGATCATGCCACTGAGGAATGCACCGAACTTCTGCACTCCCACGCGCGCGCCTCCCGGTGCGCGCGTCGTTGACTCCGTTGTCGTCATTGGTCTTCCTTCTCTGTCGTGATGGTTGGGGGTGGAACGTCGTGGTGGTCAGCCGCCTGCCGCCGCAGCGCGGGCCCCTGCGGCCGTCGTGGCGGCGAGGGCCGCGGCGGCGAGCCGCTCGGCATCGGGGAGCGTGTGCCGGAGGAGCTCCGCCCGCACGTCGGCGAGGGCAGAGGGGGTCATCGAGAGCGAGGTCGTGCCGAGCCCGACGAGCACGACGGCGAGGAGCGGATCGGCGGCGGCCTCCCCGCACACGCCGACGGGCTTGCCCGCGGCCCGGCCCGCGTCCCCGATGAGCTTGACGAGCCGCAGGACCGCCGGATGCCACGGGTCCTGGTACGAGGCGACGCTGCCGAGCATGCGGTCGGCAGCCATCGTGTACTGCGTGAGGTCGTTCGTGCCGATGCTCACGAAGTCGCTCGCCGCGGCGACCTGCTCGGCGACGAGGGCGATCGAGGGCACCTCGGCCATGACGCCCGCGGTGCGGATGCCGACCTCCTTCGCGAGCGAGGTGAAGTACCCGGCCTCCGCAGCATCCGAGACCATAGGCGCCATGACCCAGAGCTCGGCCTCTGTCGACTTCTGGGCCGCTGCGAGCGCGGCGAGCTGGCCGCGAAGGATCGCCTCGTTGGCGCGGAGGGCGCGCAGGCCCCTGAGCCCGAGGGCGGGGTTCTCCTCGACGGCGTCGTTGAGGAAGGCGAGCGGCTTGTCGGCACCCGCGTCTAGGCAGCGGACGACGACCTTCCGACCCGGGAACGCCGAGAGCACGGCCTCGTAGTCGGCCTGCTGCTCCTTCACGGTCGGGGCGGTCTGCCGGCCGAGGAAGAGGAACTCGGTGCGGAAGAGCCCTACCCCCTCCGCACCGAGCGCGACGGCCTTCGCGGCGTCCTTCGGAGATCCGAGGTTGGCCAGGAGCGGTACCGGGGTGCCGTCGGCGAGAGCGCCGTCGGTGATCGGCGCCGAGGAGATCCTCCTGAGCTCCGCTGTCCTGGTCTCGGCCGCGGCGAGCTCGGCCCCGCCGGGCTCGACCGTGACGGTTCCCGCTGCGGCGTCGACGATCACGAGGTCGCCGTCGACGAGCTCCTCCGCACCGGCCACGCCGACGATCGCCGTGATGGCCTTCGCCCTCGCGAGGATCGCGGTGTGCGAGGTCGGGCCTCCGTCCCGCGTGACGAGGGCGACGACGCGGTCGAGGTCGAGCAGCGCGGTGTCGGCCGGCGCGAGGTCATGGGCGACGAGCACGTAGGGATGGTCGGCGGTCGGAACCCCCGGCGCCGGGACCCCACGCAGTGCCGCGATGACCCTCTGGGCGACGTCGGCGAGATCTGCGGCGCGCTCGCCGAGGTAACCGCCCATCCCGGAGAGGATCTCCTGGAACGCCGCGAAGGCCTCGAAGACGGCGCGCTCCCCCGTGCCGCCCGCCTCGATCCTCGCGTTGACGTCGTCGAGAAGCCCGGGATCCTGCGCCATCATGGCCTGCGCGTCGAGCACGTCCTTGGCGGATCCGCCCGCGCGCTCGCCGCGGGAGGCGAGTTCGGCGGCCACGGCGGCGAGCGCTTCGGACACGGCGAGCCGTTCGGTCGCGGCGTCGCCCGTGCGCGGTGCCATCGAGGGCTCGGGGAGCGGATCGGGCATCCGCAGCACCGGGCCGGTGGCGATGCCACGCCCGACTCCGATGCCGTGCAACTCCCGCATCACGAACTCCCTCGTTGTGCTCCGCGTGTTGGCTTGTCCCAGAGAGTACCCCTAAATCGGTTGACAAACAAACAAATTCAAAGATAAAACTAACGAAGCAGACATTTGTTTGTGACTATATGTGGATTCGTGGCCCGAATGCGTTCCCTACACTGGGATTCGACCACTTACCCTCACGCGACGTCGGAGCCCCATGTACGCGCCAGAACGCCACCAGGCGATCCTCGAGCAGGCACGGTCCAACGGGCGCGTCGACGTCCGGGAGCTCGCGGAGCTTCTCGACGTGACGCCGGAGACGATCCGCCGGGATCTGACGAGCCTCGAGCGGCGCGGGCTCGTCCGGCGCGCGCACGGCGGGGCGATCCCGGTCGAACGAAGCGTCATGAGCTCGGCGGTCTCCGACCGCAACGAGCTCCTCACGACCGAGAAGCTCGCGATCGCCACGGCCGCGCTCGAGGAGCTCCCCGACGGCGGATCGATCATCATCGACGCCGGGACGACGACCATCCGGTTCGCGGAGCTGCTCCCCGCCGACCGCCGGCTCACCGTCGTGACGCACTCGATCCCGGTGGCCATCGCGCTCTCCGAGCGGGAGAACATCGAGCTCCTCATGCTCGGCGGGTCCGTCCGGCCGACCTCGCGTGCAGCCGTCGGCACCTGGACCCACCAGATGGTGAGCATGGTGAGCGTCGACGTCGCCTTCCTGAGCGTCAACGGCATCACTCCGGAGCGCGGCCTCACGACCCACAACATCGCCGAGGCGGCCGTCAAGCTCGCGCTCATCAAGGCCGCGCGACGCAGCATCGTGCTCGCCGACCACACCAAGTTCGGTCGCGAGGAGTTCGGGCGCATCGCCCCGCTCGCGGCCATCGACACGATCATCACCGACTCCGCCGTCAACCAGGACCTCGTCCTCGAGGTCGAGGCGGCAGGACCGGAGGTCGTCCAGGCCGGCGCGCGGCATCCGGTGTCGTAGGATTCTGGGACCGAGATCGGGAGGGTGAGCATGCCGGAGACCACGAGAACAGTCGCATTCGGTTCCGCCGTCGGGATGCACGCCCGGCCCGCGGCGACCATCGCGAAGGCCGCCGCCGAGAGCGGCCACGCCATCACGCTCGAGTCCGCCGCCGGCAAGAAGGCCAATGCCGCGAGCGTGCTGCTCCTGCTCGCGATGGGCGTCTCCGCCGGCGACGAGCTCACGATCACCGTGAACGGCGACGACGCGGACGCGGTGGCCGACGAGTTCGCCGCGCTCGTCGCCTCTGAGCTCGACACCGAGTAGCCGAGCTGCCGGCTTCGCCGCCTGACTGCGCGGGCTACGCTGTGGGAATGCGCGAGGACGGGCGGCGACATCCTGCACTCGCTCTGCTCGGTTCCACGCATCCGGGGCCGACACTCGCCGTCACGGCCATCACCGTGCTGCTCGGGACGGGCATCGGCCTCGAGCCGTGGCGGCTCGTGGCTCTCGGCGCCGCGATGCTGTGCGGCCAGGCCTCGGTCGGCCTCTCGAACGACTGGCTGGATGCCGCCCGCGACCGTGCGGCGGGTCGCACCGACAAGCCGGTCGCGAGGGGCGAGGTCGGAATCCCGCTCGTGCGCCTCACGGCGTTCGCCCTGCTCATCCTCGCGGTCGTGCTCACCATTCCCCTCGGAGCTCCCGCGCTCCTCGCGCATGCGATCTTCCTCGCGGCGGCCTGGGGCTACAACCTCGGGCTCAAGGCCGGCGCGCTCTCGGTGCTCCCCTATCTGGTGGGCTTTGGCGTGCTTCCGCTCCTCGTGACGCTCTCGCTCCCCGAACCGGCCGTCGCCGCGTGGTGGGCTATCGGGGCTGGCGCCTCGCTCGGCGTCGCAGCGCACTTCGCGAACGCGCTCCCCGACCTCGATGCCGACCGGGCGAGCGGGGTCGTCGGCCTTCCACACCGGGTCGGGATACGGGCATCCGGGATCGTGACCTTCGCGGCCCTCGCTGCAGCAGCCGCCCTCGTGGTCTTCGGGCCGGGCGCGCCAGGGGTTGTGCAGTGGATCGCGCTCGGAGTGGAGACGGCGATCGCCGCCGCCGGGCTCGTCCTCGCACTCACCCGCCCGCCGTCGCGGCCGCTCTTCCGGCTCGTCATCCTCGGAGCGCTCGTCGCCGTCGTCGCGCTGGTTCTTTCGGGATCCTCGCTGGTCGCTGGTTTCGATACGCGGCCTGCGGCCGCTACTCAACCAGCGGGGTAGATCAGGGGTAGACGCCGCGGATGACGTGCGCCTCGACGACGCGCTGCACCGCGAGCGTCGTCGCCGCCCCGCGCAGGGAGAGCTTCCGCTCCTTCGCGTAGTCGTGCACCTTCGCCCAGGCCCCGAGCATCCGCTCCTCGAGCCGCGACTCGACCTCGTCCTCGCGCCACCAGTAGGCCTGGTTCGCCTGCACCCACTCGAAGTAGCTCACGATCACGCCGCCCGCGTTGGCGAGGATGTCGGGAACGACGATGCATCCCCTCGCCTCGAGGATCGCGTCGGCGCTCGGCGTCGTAGGCCCGTTCGCGCCCTCGACGATGACCTTCGCCTTGACGGCGCCCGCGTTCTGCTCGTGGATGACGCCCTCGACCGCGGCGGGGATGAGCAGGTCGACGTCGAGCTCGAGGAGGGCGTGACCGTCGAGAGCCTCAGCCCCGGCGAATCCCACGACGCTCCCGGTCTCATCGACGTGCTCCCCGAGCTTCGCGACGTCGATGCCGGAGGCGTTGTAGAGTCCGCCGTACTCGTCGCTCACCGCGACGACCGTGAGCCCGGCCTCGAAGGCGAACTGGGCGGCGCCGCGCCCCACCTTGCCGAAGCCCTGCACCGCCGCCGTCGACTTCGCCGGGTCCAGCCCGTTGTCGCGCAGGGCGGCGAGCGCGATGTGCACGACGCCCTCCGAGGTCGAGGTCGCGCGCCCGAGCGAGCCGCCGATGCTGATGGGCTTGCCGGTGACGACCGCGGGGATCGAGTAGCCCTTGTTCATCGAGTAGGTGTCCATCATCCAGGCCATAGTCTGCTCGTTCGTGCCGACATCCGGTGCCGGGATGTCGGTCTCCGGCCCGATGATCGGCATGATCTCGCTCGTGTAGCGGCGAGTGACGCGCTCGAGCTCGCGCTGCGAGTACTGCCGCGGGTCGATCGTGACCCCGCCTTTTGCTCCGCCGTAGGGCACGTCGAGCAGGGCGCACTTCCAGGTCATCCACATCGCGAGGGCCCGCACCTCGTCGAGGTGCACGTGCGGGCTGTAGCGCAGGCCGCCCTTGGCCGGTCCGCGCGCGAGGTTGTGCTGAACGCGGTAACCGGTGAGCACCTCGATGCTGTCGTCGTCGCGACGCAAGGGGATGCTCACGGTGAGCTCGCGGCTCGCGTTGGCGAGGATCGCGTACATGCCGGGGTCGCAGCCGAGGAGGTCGGTCGCCTCCCTGAGCCGCGTGCGGGCGTCCTCGAGCGGGGTGGATTTCGGATCGGCCACGATGACTCCTTCGTCAGCTGGTTCGGCTCGGGGTGCGGGTTCCCGGCCACACCAGCGTGCCACGGATGCGGTGCAGGTTTACTGTTCCACGACGGCGTTCGCCGCCGAGTCTTCGGGGGTTCTCGCAGGATTCTGGATGCCGAGGGCGGAAATCACCCCTCCCAGGATGAGCAGGCCGGCCGCGACGACGAGTGCGCGGTGCATACCGCTCACGTCGAGCCGGCCGACGACGACGATCCCGAGCATCGCGACGGCCACGAGCCCGGCGACCCTCGCGACCGCGTTGTTGATCGCCGAGCCGATCCCCGACTGCTTCTCGCTGATCGAGCCCAGGATGGCCGCCGTGAGCGGGGCGACGGTGATCGCGAGGCCCAGCCCGAACAGCAGGATCCCCGGAAGCAGCTGCCACCAGTAGTCGACCTCCGCCGTGACGGTGAGCATGAGCAGGTGGCCGAGACCCGCCAGGATCGGCCCGACCGCCATGAACAGGCGCGGTCCGTGCTTGCCGGAGAGCCCGCCGAAGAACGAGGAGAGCAGCATGAGGATGACCGTGACCGGCAGCACGGCGATGCCGGCGAGGGTGGCCGGCCAGCCTCCGGTCTGCTGGAGGAACACGACGACGATGAAGCTCGACATCCCGAGCGCGCCATAGACGAAGAAGGTCGCGAGGTTGCCGACCGCGAAGTTGCGCACGCGGAAGAGCGAGAGCGGCATCATGGGCTGCTTCGCCCTCGCCTGCCGCCACAGGAACCCGGCGAAGGCGAGGATGCCGACGGCCATCGGGAGCCAGATGACCGGGCTCGCCCAGCCGTAGTTGCCCTGCTCGATGAGCGAGAAGACCGGTGCACCCACGCCGACGATCGCAAGGGCGGCTCCCGCGAAGTCGATCCTCGTTCCGCGGTCGCGCTCGCCCTTCTGCTCGATCCTGAGGAGCAGCAGGAGAGTGACGGCGATCGGGAGGAGGTTGATCGCGAAGACGAGCCGCCAGGAGAGCAGGTCCACGAAGGCCCCGCCGATGACCGGGCCGGCGATGAAGGCGGCGCTCGTCCAGGCCGTCCACGACCCGATGGCCTTGGCCTGCGCGACCCCGCGGAAGGTCGACATGATGATGGCGAGGGAGCTCGGCACGAGGAGCGCGCCGGCGATCCCCTGGAGCCCGCGGCTCACGATGAGGATCTCGGCGTTGGGGGCGAGGGCGCACAGGAGCGAGGTGACCCCGAAGCCCCAGAGGCCCCAGCGGATGACGACGACGCGGCCGTAGACGTCCGAGAGCGAGCCCGCGACGAGGATGAGCGCGCCGAGCGTCACGAGGTAGGCATCCACGACCCACTGCTGGGTGGAGAGGCCGCCGCCGAGCTCGCGGCTGATGGCCGGGAGTGCGACGTTGACGACGGTGCCGTCGAGGAAGGCGACGAACGAGGCGAGGATCGCGATCGCGAGCACCAGGCGCTGTTGACTGGTCATGGCCACAGTCAACACCCGGGAGGTACGGCCTGGCCAGAGTCAGTCGCGCGGCCCGGCGACCTCCTGCGCGACGGCGTCGACGAGCACGCGGCTCGCGAGCGGCCGGAAGTGCCCGAGCAGGGGCAGGCGGATGTTCGTCGCGCCCTCGAGCGCGCTGCCGCCGGGGATGTGCGGGTCGAACTCCGAGAAGATCGAGGTGACGCGGGCGTTCGCCTCGTGCCGGGCCGCGAGCATGGCGAGGGTGGGCTCGGTCGGCGAGAAGGCGCGGATGGTGCGCACCGGGAAGTACCGCGCGTAGGAGGAGCCGGCGAACGGGGTGTTGACCGCCACGAGCCGGTCGACGCGGCCCTCGGCGTCGTCGACGGCCATGAGGTGCTTGCCCACGAGCCCGCCTTTGCTGTGCGCGACGAGGACGACGCCGTGCAGGTCGCGCTCCCGCAGGAGGCGCAGCACGGTGAAGGCGGCATCCGGAACGCTCGAGCGGTTGTAGCCGAGCGCCTGGACGACGTGCACCGGATGCCCGTCCCGGCTCAGCCGGTCGGCGACCGGGCGCAGGAACTGCCAGGTCTCGTACACGCCCGGCAGCAGCACGACGGGCGCGAGCGCGCCCTCCGCATAGCGCGCGGGAACGCGGCGGTCGAGGACGTGGCGCACCTGCCACCAGGACACGAACAGGTAGTCGAGCCACCACGCGACGGCCTTGCGCAGTCGACCGGCAGGCCTACCCGCCATGACCGCCACCGCGCGCATGGGCCGCGATCGCGGCGGCCACCGACCCCGGGTCGGTGAACATCACGACGTGCGGGCCGGCGACCTCGACGAACGATCCCGTCGGCACGAGGTCCGCGAGTCTCCGCGACCACTCGACGGGGACGATGACGTCCTCGTCGCCCCGCATGACGAGCGTGCGGGCGCGGATGTCGCCGAGCCTCTCCTCGATCCGGTCCCCGAGCAGATGGGGCACCTGCCGGAGGAAGTACGGGATGCCGCAGCGCACGAGGTAGTCCACGGCGGCGATGGCCTTGACCCTCAGGGGCTCGCGCCAGATGTCGGCGAGGAGCCTTCTCACGGCGGCACCGA
Source organism: Clavibacter sp. (assembly GCA_044508495.1). Taxonomy (GTDB): domain Bacteria; phylum Actinomycetota; class Actinomycetes; order Actinomycetales; family Microbacteriaceae; genus Terrimesophilobacter. Next base: position 16,308 of record JBIQHP010000001.1, on the reverse strand, counting down.
GCGTCCGATATCCGGGATACAGGGTCGGCGCCATGAGGACGATCCGGCCGCTCACCTCCGGCGAGTCGACCGCGAGGCGCGAGACGACCTGGCTGCCCATCGAGTGCCCGACGAGCACAGGATCGACGAGTCCGGATTCGCGCAGCACGTTCGCGAGCACGGCGGCATGATCGGCGATCGACACCTCGCGCCCGCGCCGGGGTTTGGGGGCCGAACCATACCCCGGCAGGTCGACGAGGTAGACCTCGCCGTGCTGCGCGAGCTCGGCCGCCGCCGGCTGGAAGTAGCGGCTCGAGACGCCGATCCCGTGCACGAGCACGAAGACCGGGCCGTGCTCCGTGCTCGTCGGGTACCGGCGGATGACCGCGTCGAGCCCCTCGTACTCCCGCCGGCTCGTGAAGAACGCGGCGCCGCGCGTGCTCCTCGCCCGGTAGCCCGACTCGGGGACTGCTCCGCGACGGTGTCGCCGGCGGGGTCGCACCATCAGAGCCCCCCCACGTCGGTGACGCGGATGACCGCGACGCCCTGCTCGGCCGAGGCGGCGAGGTCGACGACGGCGCTGAACCCCCAGTCGTGGTCGCCCGCCGGGTCGGCGAAGATCTGCCGCACGGTCCAGGCATCCGGCCCTTGCTCGATCATGAGCATCGCGGAGCTGCGGGCATCCGCGTCGGTCCCGATCGAGTCGTGCACGGCGTAGTAGGCGTCGAGCGCCTCGCCCCAGCGGGCGGCGTCGAACCCGGATGCCGCATCCAGCTCGCCGAGCGCGTCGGCGTCGTCGAGCGCGGCGAGCTGCACCCGGCGGAACAGCTCGTTGCGCACGAGCACCCGGAACGCGCGCTCGTTCGTGACGACCGAGGGCGGAGGGGGCGGGACGACGGGCGCGTCGTCCACCTCCGCGCCGGGGTGGCTGAGCTCCTCCCACTCCTCGAGCAGGCTCGAGTCGACCTGGCGCACGAGCTCGCCGAGCCACTCCACGAGGTCCCGGATCTCGTCGGTCTTGGCCGACTCGGGGATGGTCTGCCGCAGTGCCCGGAAGGCGTCGGAGAGATAGCGCAGCAGCAGGCCCTCGGAGCGTGCGAGCGAGGAGAAGCCGACGTATTCGTTGAAGGTCATGGCACGCTCGTACATGTCCCGCACGACCGACTTGGGGTGCAGCTCGAAGTCGGCCGCCCAGGGCTGGGATGCCCGATAGGTCGCGAAGGCGGCGTCGAGCAGCTCCTCGAGGGGCTTCGGGTAGGTGATCGCCTCGAGCAGCTCCATGCGCTCCTCGTAGTCGATGCCCTCGCTCTTCATGGCCGCGATCGCCTCGCCTCGCGCGCGGTGCTCCTGCGCGGAGAGCACCGGCCGCGGGTCGTCGAGTGTCGCCTCGATGACCGAGATCGTGTCGAGGGCGTACCCGGGCGACTCGGGGTCGAGCAGGTCGATGACGGCGAGAGCGAAGGGCGAGAGAGGCTGGTTGAGGGCGAAGTTCGGCTGGAGGTCGATCGTGAGGCGTATCGTGCCGTCGTTCTGCTCGACGATGCCGGCCGTGCGCAGCGTGCGGTACATCGAGAGCGCCTGCCGCGCGAGCTCGCGCTGGCGCGCCCTCGGCTCGTGGTTGCCCTCGACGAGCGCGCGCACCTCGGCGAAGGCGTCCCCGCCGCGCCTTTCACCGCTGTGCCCGATGACGTTGAGCAGCATCGCGTGGCTCATCCGCATGCTCGACGTGAGCCGTTCGGGCTCGGCCGCGACGAGCCGGCTGAAGCTCGGCTCGCCCCAGGAGACGAAGCCCTCGGGCGGCTTCTTGCGCACGACCCGTTTGAGCTTCTTCTCGTCGCCGCCCGCCTTCGCGACGAGCCGCGCGTTCTCGACCTCGTGCTCGGGCGCCTGCACGACGACGGTTCCCGCGGTGTCGAAGCCTGCACGGCCCGCGCGCCCGGCGATCTGGTGGAACTCGCGCGCGTTCAGCTGCCGCATCCGGGTGCCGTCGAACTTGGTGAGCGCGGTGAGCACGACCGTGCGGATGGGCACGTTGATGCCGACGCCGAGGGTGTCGGTGCCGCAGATGACGCGCAGCAGGCCGCGCTGGGCGAGCTGCTCGACGAGCCGGCGGTACTTGGGCAGCATTCCCGCGTGGTGCACGCCAATGCCCGCGCGGATGAGTCGCGAGAGCGTCTGCCCGAACTTGGTCGTGAAGCGGAAGTCGCCGATCAGCTCGGCGATCGCGTCCCGCTGCTCCCGATCGATGATCTTGACGCTCGTGAGCGCCTGAGCCCGCTCGAGGGCGGCCGCCTGGGAGAAGTGGACGACGTAGATCGGGGCCTGGCCGGTCGAGAGCAGCTCCTCGACCGTCTCGTGGATGGGAGTCACGGCGTAGTAGTAGTGCAGGGGCACCGGCCGGTCGACGCCGGTCACTGATGCCGTGGGCCGCCCGGTGCGCTTCGTCAGGTCCTCGGCGAGCCAGTCGATGTCGCCGAGCGTCGCCGACAGGAGCAGGAACTGCGCCCGCGGCATCCGCAGCAGAGGCACTTGCCAGGCCCAGCCCCGCTCCGGGTCGGCGTAGAAGTGGAACTCGTCCATGACGACGAGGTCGACCGGGGTGTCCTCGCCGTGGCGCAGCGAGAGGTTCGCGAGGATCTCCTCGGTGCAGCAGATGATCGGCGCGTCGGGATTGACGCTCGAATCGCCGGTGACCATCCCGACCCGCTCAGCACCGAAGATGTCGACGAGGGCGAAGAACTTCTCGGAGACGAGCGCCTTGATGGGCGCGGTGTAGAAGCTGCGCCGGCCCGCGGCGAGGGCGGCGAAGTGCGCGGCGACCGCGACGAGCGACTTGCCGGTGCCGGTCGGGGTGCTCAGGATGACGTTCGCTCCGGTGACGAGCTCCATGACGGCCTCGTCCTGGGCCGGGTAGAGCGTGAAGCCCTCGGCGGAGGCCCAGTCGACGAAGGCGCCGTAGACACCGTCGGGAGAGGCGGCATCCGAGTCGTCGGGGCCGGGCAGCGCCGCGAGCAGATCAGGCATCGCGGGGCGGCTCGGGGAGCGGCTGCGCCGGGAAGGACTCGGCGACCCGCGCATAGACGCCGAGCACGTAATCCCAGAAGCCGGCGACGTCGAGCCTGACCGGCACGAGCGCATTGGGCCGGCTCGAGCGGAAGTCGGTCACGGTCATGCCCGCCGTCCACTCGCCCGCGGTCTCGACCTCGACGCGGGCGGGCGCGCTCGTGAACAGGTCCGGCCGGCTCAGGTAGGCGACGGCGCACACGTCGTGCACGGCCTGCCCGCCCCAGTCCGGGTCCTGCGGGTCGTTCCAGAACGTCGCGAGCGGCACGACGAGGTCGCGGCCGAGCGCGCCGAGCGCGAGCATCCGTTCCTTGACGGTCTCGTCGACGAGCGCCTGAAGGGTGAGGTCGAGGCCGACCATCGTGACCTGCCAGCCGGCCGAGAAGACCTCGGCGGCGGCCTCGGGATCGGCGTAGATGTTGAACTCGGCGGCCGGCGTCGTGTTGCCGCGCGTGAAGGATCCGCCCATGATCGTGAAGGATGCCGCCCACTCGGCGATGCGCGGTTCGGCGCGCAGGGCGAGCGCCACGTTCGTCATCGGCCCCGTCGCGACGAGATGGATCTCGCCCGGCGCCTCCCGCAACGTCTCGACGATGACCTCGACCGCGCCGCGCGGGTCGAGCGGGAGTGTGGCCGGAGGCAGGATGACGTCGCCGAGTCCCCCGACGCCGTGCACCTCGGCGGCGTTCTTCGCCGCACGCACGAGCGGGCCGGCGGCGCCCGCGGCGACCGGGACCTCCGTGAACCCCAGGTACTCGCGCAGCTCGAGGGCGTTGCGCGTGGTGTTCTCGAGCACGACGTTGCCGCCCACGGTCGTGACCGCCTGGAGCTCGAGCGCCGGGTCGCCGTGAGCCAGCAGAAGGGCGAGCGCGTCGTCCAGCCCCGGGTCGCAGTCGAGCAGGAGTTTCGTGGCGGTCATGCCCCAAGCCTAGGGCGGCGACGTGTCGCCCACGCTGAGTACAGTGGGGGGATGACGATGCGTCGCGGCCGATAGCCCGTGGGGATCGTCGTCGTCCTGGCGCTCCTGTCGAGCGTCTTCTACGGGGCCTCGGACTTCTTCGGCGCGCTCACCGCCCGCCGGGTCACCGTGCTCAGGGCGAGTGCGGCGATCTACCTCGCGGCGACGGTCGTCGTCGCGGTGGCCCTCGCGGTCGTCCCGTGGACCTTCAGCGACCGGGCCTTCTGGGCGGGATCGGTCGCCGGACTCCTGGCCGTGGTGGGCATGGTCACCTTCTATGCTGCGCTCGCGCTCGGCCCGATAAGCCTCCTCGCTCCGCTCATCGCGCTCATCCAGACCGCGGTGCCGGTGATCGTCGCGGCTGTGACGGGGCAGTCGCTCGGGCTCGTGGCCTGGATCGCGGTCGTGCTCGCCCTCGCCGCGACGACGCTCATCTCGGTGCCGCCCCGAGCCGATCCCGAAGGCGTCGCAATCGAGCGCATCAACGCCCGCGGCGCCGTGCTCGCGCTCGTGTCGGGCGTGACCCTCGGCTTCGCGCTCGTCTCGCTCGACCTCGCCCCTGCGGACTCCGGCCTCCTCCCTGCCTTCCTGGATGTCGCGGTCGGCCTCGTCGTGCTGCTCCCGCTTCTCGCGGTGCGCAGGCTCCGCGACGGAGACGAATGGCTGGGGGACGCCTCCGCTGTCCGGCCCGAGGTCGCACCGACCACCGGCTCCCGCACCTGGGCGATGGCCGCGATCACCGGCGCGCTGCTCGCCGTGGGGAACATCCTGCTCGTCGTCGCTCTGCAGAGCGGCAACCTCGCGGTCGTCGCCGTGCTCGTGAGCCTCTATCCGCTCGCAACCGTCGTGCTCGCCTGGGCCGTGCTCAAGGAGCGCGTCTCACTCCTGCAGTTCGCCGGTGTCGCTCTCGCGATCGTGGCGGCCGTCATGCTCGGGCTGTCGTAGCATCGAGCGATCGAGTCTCGCCGGTTTCGATACGCGCTGCGCGCTACTCAACCTGCGGAACGACGACACCGCCGGTTGAGTAGCCCGCAGAGCGGGCGTATCGAAACCATGGTGCCGAAACCCATCCGACGTAGAATCGTTTGGTGAGTGTCGGACCGCGAGCCTAGGCGAACCAACGACATGGCGGACCCCTCGGGCATCGATCCGGACGACCTCGTGACCGTGCTGCGCGTGCTCGCCGCGATGGACGGGCTCGACGAAGAGCATCCGGACTTCGTCGCCGTCCGAAGGGCGACCGCGCGCATGTTCAAGGCAGTCAAGAAGAACCGCCGGCTCGAGAAGCGCGCCGGCATCGCCGAGGCCGACCGCGCCGTCGTGGCCGCGACAGCGACCGGCGCCCCCGATCGCATCGACGACGAGACCCTCGGAATCCCGCTCGCGACCCGTGTCGCGTCGCCCATCGCGGGCGAGCTCCTCAAGCCGCGCGCCTGCTACATCTGCAAGAAGCCCTACACGCAGGTCGACGCCTTCTACCACCAGCTGTGCCCGGAGTGCGCCGCCTTCAGTCACGCCAAGCGCGAGGCCCGCACCGATCTCACCGGCCGCCGCGCCCTCCTCACCGGCGGCCGCGCGAAGATCGGCATGCACATCGCCCTGCGCCTGCTGCGCGACGGCGCCCACACGACGATCACCACGAGGTTCCCGCGCGACGCCGTCCGACGGTTCTCCTCTCTCCCGGATGCCGGCGACTGGCTGCATCGCCTGAGGGTCGTCGGCATCGACCTGCGCGACCCGGCCCAGGTGCTCGGGCTCGCCGAGTCGGTGGCGGAGGCAGGGCCTCTCGACATCCTCGTCAACAACGCGGCGCAGACGGTGCGCCGCTCCGCCGGTGCCTACGCGCCGCTCGCCGCTGCAGAGCTCGAACCCCTGCCCGAGGGGCCGCTGCCGGAGCTGCTCACCTTCGGGCACACCAACGACGCGCATCCGCAGGCGCTCGCCGCCTCGGTCGCCGCACATCCGCTGCTGGCCCGCACCGCGGGGGTGACGGCCGAGGAGCTCGCCGAGCTCGCGATGACCGCGGGCTCCTCCTCGCTCGAGCGCATGGCGGCCGGCACGGCGATCGACGCCGGGGGGCTCGTGCCCGACGAGCTGCACGTCAACAGCTGGACCCAGCACGTGCAGCAGGTCGATCCGCTCGAACTGCTCGAGGTGCAGCTCGCGAACACGACGGCGCCGTTCCTGCTCATCAGCCGGCTTCGCCCGGCGATGGCGGCGAGCCCCGCCCGGCGCAAGCACATCGTCAACGTCTCGGCCATGGAGGGCCAGTTCGCGAGACGCTACAAGGGGCCGGGCCATCCGCACACCAACATGGCCAAGGCCGCCCTCAACATGCTGACCCGCACGAGCGCCGCCGAGATGCTCGAGACCGACGGCATCCTCATGACCGCCGTCGACACCGGATGGATCACCGACGAGCGTCCGCACCACACCAAGGTGCGCCTGGCCAAAGAGGGCTTCCACGCTCCACTCGACCTCGTCGACGGCGCCGCACGGGTCTACGACCCGATCGTGCGCGGCGAGGCGGGCGAGGATGTCTTCGGCGTCTTCCTCAAGGACTACCGGCCCGCGGCCTGGTAGCCGGCCCCGATCCGGGCCTCAGACGGCGTCGGCCTCGCCGAAGGCGCACACGTAGAGCGGGAAGACCTGGTGCGCCTGCGCCCAGCCTGCCGCCGTCGCGCTGCTGTCGATGGCGTATTGGCTGAGCTCGATCGAGCAGTCGCTCAGCGTCACATAGGGTCCGGTCGTGGAGAGATCGAAGGTCGGATCGGTGGCGATCCCGAACCCGTAGGCGACGCGCGCCCAGCCGTCGACCCCATCGGCGCTGCCGGACGCCACCGGGGTGACGCCCCGAGTCTCGCCGATCCGCAGCTGCACGGAGGCGCAGGGCGCCTGGAAGCTCGTCATCGCACCGGTGAACACCGGCCACCCGTTCATCGAGACCACGGCGGGGCTCGCGCTGCCCCAGGACGTGCCCGCGGGAGAGCGGTCGGTCACGGTGACCGAGGTGACGAGGAATCGCGCATCCGGGAACTCGTCGCGCCAGGCGCCGCACTCGGCGTCGAGCGCCGTCTCGTCCGCCGCCTGCGCGCTCGTCGCGGCGACCGGGCGATAGACGGTCTGGACGAGGTCGGCCACGGCACCGCCCGGACTCGTCGCCGTCACCGAGATCCGGAAGAGCACGGTGGGATCGCCCAGGTCGATCGGCGTCGACGAGGGGCTGGGACTCGTCGAGACCGAGAGCGGCGAAGGCGACGGCGAGGGCTCGGTGCCCGGCGGGGCACAGGCCGCGAGCACGAAGGCGACGAGCAGGGCCAGGGAGAGCCCGGCTGCGGATCGCGTGGTCATCATGTGGTCCTCTCGGGCTGATTCAGATCCTAGCGAGATCCCGGCCCGGCGCGCGGAGTCACATCGCCGAGACATCCTGCTCCGATCCGTCGAAGGGATTGCTGTGATAGCGGAACGTCGTCCGGGTGTCGTCGGCGGCGGACTCCACGACCTCGGCCTCGGCGCGCAGCGGCTGGAGTCGGGCGAGCCGGACCACGCCGTTGACGTCGATGTCCTCGCGCAGCACGGCGTCGGGTGAGCGCTTGAGCGAGGCGGCGACGTAGCCCTCGCGCTGATTCCTCGCCATCACCCGGAGGTTGAGATCCACCGTGCCGCCGGTCTGAGCGACCGCGAGCAATCCCTCGTAGGTGAACCGCCGGCGCGCCGCCGTGAGGGCCTGGTCGAGGTCCTCCACGAGGAGGTCGGCGCTCCACGACTTCGTGGTCGGGAAGCCACTGCGGGAGATGTACACGTCGGCGGCGATCACGCCGTCGAGCCGGCGGAGGAAGGCGCGAAGGCGCCCCCTGGTCTGGTTCTGCGCTGCGCGCTGCACGTAGACCGGCACGGCGGGCCGAGCGATCGGCTTGCCCTTCCGCACGACGGCGAAGTCGGTGATGGTCTGCGCGCCGACGAAGTACACCGCGGCGCCCGGTTCATCGGCCGCGCCCGTCCAGTAGCCTCGCGCGACCGGGTCGTCCAGGGCGGCCTCGAACACATGCCCGGTCTCCGCATAGCTCGGCGCATGATGGGTGTGGCCGATCGTGTAGTCGATCGGGAGCGGGGGGCCGGCGTCCACCGTGACCCAGGGCACCATCGCGGTCGTGTCGGTGGCTCGCGGCCTCCCGTCGAGCCGATGGACCGGGTCGATCCTGTGCTCGATCGTGAGCACCCGGACTCCGTCGGCGATCGGAAAGCGAGCGATCGGCGACCCCGCCGTGATGAGGTGCTGGATGCGGTACCCCGCCGGGCGCCCTGGAACGGGATACTTGCCGGTCGCGATCTGCGCGGCGATGAGCCCGCCGAGACTGAACCCGGTCATGAGCACCGGCTCACCCGCCGGGATCCGCGCCTGGCGCATCGCCTCGAGCGTCCCCCGCAGAAGCCTGGATTCCCGGCCGGAGACCGCGTGGAGGTCGGCGGTCAGGTCATTGGGGGCCGCACCCGCTCGAGGATGCCAGCTCTGCGTGCTCGCGACCTGCACGATCCAGCGAGTCGCGCCGTCGACGCCGACGACCTGCACGATCCTGACCACGCCGCAGTCCGGGGAGTCGTCGAGGTTGGGGTCGCACATGTCGTCGATCTCCCGGGCGCTCTGGTAGAGATCCCTCAGCCCATCGAGCCGGCGCCGACGGATGACGGCGGAGGCCAGGCCGGGGAATCCTCGCGGATCCGGCGACGGCTGGAGTCGCATCGAGGCGCCTGCGGCGACATCCGGGCTCACCGGAAGCGGTCTTCCCCCGAAGACCGCGTAGCTCTCCGTCGGCAGCTCCTCCTCTGGCCACCAGGCCAGGAAGTCGCCGATCTCCCCGAAGGACGAGGCGAGCCAGTCGTCGTAGAGGGTCGTGGACTCCTGGTAGCCGTCGTCGAAGAGCCCCCAGTGGCCACCGATGTCGATGACGGCGCGCAGCGTCGCCCGGAACAGTGTCGAGCCGCGAAGCGGCAGGTCGACGATCGAAGGATGCGAACGCCGCACACGCCAGGCCCGCCAGCCGAGGAAGCCGCGCACGAAGAAGACGAGCGGGCCTAGGAACAGGATGGTCCCCCGTGCCGCCGCCGCGAGAGTCGGGCCGATCGAGGAGTTGGCCGCATCATTGAGCACGAGTCGCGCTCGCCGGCGGTTGAGCGGGAAGGCGAAGTATCCGGGGTAGGTGCGGCGACGGAGACGGAAGTAGGTGTTGACGAGCGCCGCCCACGAGTACCACAGCAAGACCCCCACCAGGGCCACGGGTATCAGGATGATCGCGAGCACGAGCAGGAGGATCCCGAGTGCCAGCCAGAACGCGGCGAGGACGACGAGCCCGATCGACACGAGGAATCTCCTGACGGCTCCCCTCGGCCGCACGATGACAGCCGGGAGCTTCCCGCTCACCTCCCCGGCGGCATCCAGCGGCATGTCGTGCCCACCCATCCGATCGCTCCGACTCTGCACGGAATGTATCGTCTACCCACGCCTCGCACAAGAGGCGTCAGCGAGGAGGGGTCTGCGGTGTCCGGCCAGCGCAGACGGACCCGAGCACCGCGAGCAGGGCGCCCACGAGCAGACCGGTCCCGAACAGCTGGTCGCCGATCTCGGCGAAGGCCCCGAGATTGATCGAGGCGTTCGGGTTCCTCGCCAGGGCGGTGAAGGCGAGCACGGTGACGCCGAAGACGCTGTTGGCGAGGAACAGGAGCACCCGCGATGGGCGCGGATACTTCGCCGAGGTCTCGTTGGCGCTCCCGCCGTCGGTGAGGAACGACCAGAGGAACCCGACGAGCACGAGAGCGATGCCGGTGAAGCCGAGCACGGCGCCGAGCGGATCGGAGACGAAGTCGTGCTGGTCGAAGAGCGCCGCCAGCAGGAGGGCAACGGTGAGGCCGGTGACTCGCCGGATCGTGAGCGACCGCCGGACGGCGAACCAGGCGAGCAGGAGGAGGCATCCGATCGTCGCGACGGCCGTGAGCCCGTCGCTCGTCCAGAGCCAGTCGCCGAGACCGAAGAGCCCGGCCAGGGCGACGGTGACCGTGACGACGCCGATGCCGCCGATGAGCTCAGGGGTCGTCCGGGCGCCGCGGCGGGCGAGGATGACCGAGAGCACGACGAGGACGACTCCGACCGCGAGACGCACGAGGGCGATCGCGGTCGAGGTCGTGAGAAGGCCTACGATCGACTGCGGTCCCACGACCGCCTCGAGGGGCACGCCGTAGGCGAACAGGATCTGGGTGACGAGGAGGGTCACGACGAGCGGCGCGAGCGAGATCGCGAGTCCCGCGGCGATCGGGGTCGCGACCGTTCCCATGCGGTCCACGAGACGGGACGCGGACGGCACGAGCCGCCGGCCGCCGCGCACCCGGGCGAGCAGATACCAGAGGGCCGCGACCACGGCCACGAGCAGCACGGAGCTCGCAAGCGCCGGCGCACCGAGGCCCTCCCCCGCGACGAGGGCCTGCCCGAGGGCCCAGACCCGCCAGACGATGACGATCCCCAGCGCGATCACCAAGGCCATCGCGGGCAGCCTGCGACGCACGACCCCGACCGCCCAGAGCGCCGTGGACGCCGAGAGCTCGGCGACGGCGGCCCCCGCCGCGATCGCCGCGGGCACGGCGAGCTGTCCGAGTGTCGACATCGTGAGGGAGAGCATGGTCGGCCCGAAGTCGATCCCGTTCGGCGCGCTCAGGGCGATGGCGCGACCGGTCGCGACGGCGAAGGCGAAGCCGATGGCCGGCAGGATGACGGCGAACTCCCACCAGGCGAACCCATGACGACGACGGACGACCGTGAGCACGACGATTCCGATGCTCACGACGATGGTCGTGACGCGTGCCGGCGACAGTATGCTCTCGGTGTCGGGCCCGCCGGCAAACAGCAGGACGAGCACGGTGAGACCCGTGGCGGCTGTCGCCAGCCAGCCCGTGACGTGAAGTGCGGCGGTCTGGAGGAGCGCCATCGCGAGCACGACGAGGAGCAGCAGCATCCAGAGCACCGGGCGGGGGAACGAGAGGGTTGCCGCCCCCACGGTGACCGAGAGCTCGAGCGACTCGCGCAAGGGACCGGAGAGCACGATCCCCAGCACCGCGAGCACGTAGCCGCAGATCGCGATGACGACGATCGGCCGCAAGCCGGTCGGCCAGGCCTTCGCGCGGAGGCGCCCTTCGCGGTAGGGCTCGGCCAGCACGTGATCGAAGACCTCGACGATCATCGACCAGGTCAGCAGGAGTCCGCGCACGAGTGCCGAGCGCCGTGGCGTCGCGGTCGACACCGCCTCGTCCGTCACGGCCGTCCCACCGCGAACGCAGGCTGGTTGCTGCGGAACACCCAGAACCCATCGGCGCCGGCGACGGCGTAGCGGTAGATCGAGAGGGCGTGCGAGGGGATCTCCCACTCCGCAAGCACGGAACCCGAGGCGTCGACGAGGCGGGCGACATCCTCACCGAGAAGCACCGCTTGCACGCCGTCGCTCACGGCATCGTGCGCCCCCGTGCCGGCCCACTGCACGGCCCCGGTCGCGATGCCGACGCTCACGGTCGCCTCGTCCGTCACGAGCAGCGCGCTGGCGCCGAGATCGATCACGGCGCCAAGGGCTCCCACGTAGCGCAGCGCCCATCCCCGGGCGCCGTTCATGGCGTCGTAGGCGCGCACGAAGCCGTCCTCCCCCGCGACGAGGATCGCACCGCCCGCCCCGGCGACGCCGGCGGGGGCGTTCTCACTGTCGCCGGTCCACCGAGTCTCCCCCGTCGCACGATCGAACACCGTGATCGCCCCGGCCCGATCGACGACCACGACGCTACCGCCGGCCGCCGTCGCCGGGAGGCTCACGTCGGCGGCGAGTCTGCGTTCCCAGACGAGGTCGCCGGTGAGGCGATCGAAGCTCAGGACGGTGCCGTCGAGACCGACGAGGACTACTGTGCCGTCGCCGGCATCCGTCGGCGGGGCCAGGATGAGCTCCGCCGACTCCGCCGTCCACAGACGCCGGCCGGTCCCCGAGTAGGCGAGGATCCTGCGCTCGCTCGTCGTGACGACCGTGACCTCGCCCGTCGTCCCGATCGCGACGATCTCCCCTCCCGGATGCGCGAACCACTGCCGCACGAGAGCTCCGCCGTCGAGCCGCAGCGCCAGGAGGTCGTCCCCGGTCGTGTTGACCGCGACGACGAGGCCCGAATCGGTACGACGCGGAGAGCTCACGAGTGCGACCGCGAGCTGCTGTTCGCCGAAGAAGGCGTCCAGGTTCACGTTCGCGGCCTCGGCCGCACGCCAGCCGCCGGCTCCGCCCCACTGCGGCGGCGAAGCGGTCGCGTCCGGCTCGAACGCGCCCGGCGGGTCGCTCATCGGCCCCTGCACGACCGGCTCGCCGTTCACGGTCGCGACGATGGCGACGCGACCTCGGCCCTCGCACCATAGATCGGTCTCCACGATGTCGAGGAGCAGCTCTCCGTCGTCGTCGCGATACACGCTCCCGCCGTCGCTCTGCAGGCATCCGCTGAGCTCGTCCCCGGAGAGCCCCGAGACGGCAATGAGCTCCGGGTCGGCGGGCGCGGATGCCGTGTACCGCGCCGTGTAGGTCAGCCCCCCTCCCGGGAGCGCATCGCCCGCACTCGACCAGGTCGAGCCGGGGGCGACATCCGCGGGAAGCTCGAGGAGCGGAGGCGAGTACACGAAGCCGATACTGCCGCCGTACCCGGCGAGCAGGCTCAGTCCCTCGGCCGAGAGCCGGTGGAGGTCGGTGGTCTGGGTGCCCGCCTGATCGGGTTCGCCGCCGCTGATCGTGATCGCGGATTCACGCCACAACTGCGCGACACGGGCGTCGTCGCTGAGCCGGCTGGCCACAGCGGCGCTGGCCTGACCCGGGAGCAGCAGGATGTCCTCATAGCCGATCGAGCGAGCGGACTCGGACATCCGCACGGTTCCCAGGTCGTCCTGCACCCACTCCACATGACCGTCACGAGGCACGTAGCTCGCCGCGAGACCGCCGAGCTGCTCGACCGCCTGGTCGTCGGCGACGGCGAGCGCGACGCCGGTCACGAGGACGACGGCCGACACCGTGACCGTCGCGACGACCGAGGCGGGCCGGATCGGAGCACGCGCCGGCGTGGTCGCGGATGCCGGCGCCTCCGCGGGGCTCGGCTCGGGCGGCGGGGACTCCATCCGCCCATCGTAGGGGCAGAAGGGGTGGCGTCAGGCGTCGTTTCGCTCGGGCTTCCGGGAGGTGTCGCCGCGCCTCTTCCCGAGGCCGCTCCACCATCCGGACCGCCACCCGCTCGGCAGCTTCGGCGGCCGGATGCGCACCTCGGAGGGGAGGATCCAGCCGAAGCGCTTCGCGAGCAGGGAGAGCGCCGCAGCGCTCAGGATCGCGACGAGCGTTCCGATCTCCGGTAACCCGAGGCCGCTGAGGATCACCATCTCCACGCTCGCGACGAAGGCGCTCGTGGCGTAGAGGGTGTTGCCGCCGAAGACCGTGGGGACCCTCATGAGGAAGAGGTCGCGCACCATGCCGCCGCCGATCGCCGTGACCATGCCGAGCAGGATCGCCGGCAGCCAGCCGAGGCCCGCGACGAGGCCCTTCTGCGCGCCGACCGCGGCCCAGCATCCGACCGCGAGCACGTCGAGCAGCAGGAGCACGAGACGCGAGAACCGGCCCTTGAACGGGATGAAGAAGGCGATGACCGCACCCACGATCGCGACCCCGAGGTAGTACGGGTCGCTGAGCGCGACGGGCGGACCCTGTTGCAGGAGGGTGTCGCGGATCATCCCCCCGCCGAGGCCGGAGAGGATCGCGAGGATCACGAAGCCGACGAGGTCGAACCGGGCGGCCCGCGCCGCGATGCCGCCGAGGATGGCGTTGGCGAGCACCCCGGCGAGGTCGACGATGCGGATGGCGTCGCCGAGCGTCACGCCCTCCAGGGTGGTGATCGCGGCATCCATGGGCGTCCTCCCGACCCCACGATTCTAGGGTCGGTCGGGGTTCGGCCATCGCTGCGCACGTCGCTTGTCCACCGAGTGTTGCCCGATCGGACGAGCGATGCTGCCTGGGCGCACGCACTCGTCCGAATGGGTATCACTGAGGGGTGCTTTCTCGGTGGAGAGTAAGCAGCGTTACGCGAACTCTGGCACCATTCGCGAGTTGGTCATTGTGCGCGAGCTCAGAGGTAGGTCTCGCCGCGCTCCACGAAGGCGCACTGCTCGGCGACGAGCTCGGTGACGCGTTCACCGGCTCCCGGTGTAGTTCGGCAATCCGGCTCGGAGACGCGGTCGCCAGAGGTTCGCCTCGTAGTTATGCATCGGGTGGCGCGACTGCAGTCCGGTCCAGAGTCCAAGGTTCGCGGCAGCGACCACGTCATCCGCGGACGGGGACGCGTTGCCGCGCAGCGCGAGGCCGCTCCGGGCGTCTTCGACGCCGCGACGCTCGTTCGGCAGCAGCTGATCCCAGAGTCGTTGGTCCTCCCACCAGTCGGCTCGCGCGGCACGTTTGGCGAGCTGCGTGTGGATCGCGTCCCGGTCATCTCGACGATGCCGAGCGGGTCCCACAGTGCAGCGGCGAGCGCCGCGTTCCAGGCCTAGAGGCAGAGGGCAAGGTCCTCGCGGCTCTGGCAGCTGGCGAGGTACGGCGCGAACCGCGATTCGCTCAGAACCCCGCGCAGGCCCCGCGTCGTTGAAGGGTCGGCGGGAGTCATCCGAAAGGACTAAGGCCCCGGAGACCGGTCTTTCGACCGGATATTCCCGGGGCGCTACAACGACAGGATACCGTAGTCGCGAGGACTGGCGGAAGTCTTCTCGGCGTCTCCATGCGGACGATCCGGGTCGGCACCCCTGCGATATCTCGATCAGGGATCGCCTCACAAGAGTCGCGAGGAGTTCGGGTATGACGGCGAAGCCATGGCCCTCGCGGTTGCCGATCTTCGACTCGTCAGCGTCGCACAACAGGTTTTCGCTCGGAACGTCAGGACAGCAGCCGCTCATCTGCTTTGGTGTGAATCCGAGTGTGGCTACCGATCTTCAGTCGGACGACACACTCCGCATCGTCGCAGGCTTCACTGCTCGTTCTGCGCCCCGTTTCGACAGTTGGATCATGTTCAACGTATATGGACAGCGGGCTACTAAACCTCGGGACCTACACTCCGCACTTGACTCTGCGCTTCACCAGCAGAATCTCGAAGTTATCGCTGGACTAATCCGCGGTCGCCCAATGTTCATATACGCAGCCTGGGGATCAAACATCGAACTTCGACCGTACTTGGGCGATGCGTTGCGTGATATCGCGACTCTGCCAGAGCTGACAAACGTCCAATGGATGCACCGTGGGCTCACTGACAGGGGCCATCCTCATCATCCACTTGGTACCCCAAAGCACGCGGTCCTCCAAAAACTTGACATCCAGGGGTACTTATCGCGCTTCTGAAGTGCGCGATTCTCAGCGCATGTTCCAGGCAAGGATGTGGCTTGACCTAGCGTCCCGAGAAGAACAACTTGTTGATGATCCAGGAGGCGATCCCCGGCAGTATCCATCCGATCGGAGTCACGCAGACACCGACGCCGAGGAAGAAGTGCATCCACTCCATGCCCTCTGCGTAACCGTCGCCCACCCGGCTCGAACCTTGCATGATGAATCCGATAATCAAGGCTTGGATCCCCCAGCACCAGAAGAACGTCTTCATGCCAGGACCATCGTCCTCTGCGGCCTCGGCCCCAATGGTAACGACAGCCACTTTCGAGTTCGGAGTCATTCGGGCCCGAACCGCGGCATCGAGCGCTGCAATCTGATGCGTGTGATCCTGGCCGCTCGACCACCCTGCGCCTGCTTCCCTACCATCCTCGGGGAGAAGGTTTGCCCAGTGGGTACTCGCAGCGATGTTGTTGCTCGCGCTGAACTCCAACGCCGCACGGCGCAACTCGGTTTCGTCTGTATAGGTACCAAGGACGTGAGTGCTGACCCGGTCCCCGTACTCCTGAAGGTGCCGGGTCCAGTAGGCTCCTGACCCGGAGTACAGGGAGGGGTTCTCGGTAGTTCGACCGAAGTACTTGAGCCCCGTTACGTCATGCGTCTTGACGTAAAGATGCACGGGCCTGTTCAGCACGACGGCCTCCAATCCGACTGGTTGACCCGCTCATCATATCGAGCAGGTTCTCGCCAGGGCGGCTTGACGAAGCGGCCTAGGTGGACTGCCTTCAGTCCGCTGCTCATGTCGGACGCTGGCCCAGGTAGTCACACATGTCCCGACTCACCTGTCGCATATGTCCCGACTCATCACGAAGTGGAGCTGAGGGGATTCGAACCCCTGACCCCCTG
>JBIQHP010000061.1:0-12859 GCA_044508495.1 Clavibacter sp. | reverse complement strand
GCCTGGTACACCTACGACGGCGACCAGCTCGGCCAGGGCAAGGAGAACTCGCGCAGGTACCTCCTCGAGAATCCGGCGATCGCGAGCGAGATCGAGGGCAAGATCATGGCCAAGCTCGGGATCGGGGCCGAGGCGAAGGCGGCCTCCGCCGCCGCGGCCGCGCTCGCGGCGAGTCCCGTCGCGGACGATCTCGCGGACGAACCGGCGGACGAGGAGTTCCCCGAGGACGTAGGCGGCGCCGTCGTCGACTCGATCGAGGACGCGCTCGAGAACCGCAAGGCGGTCTGAGGCCCGGCGCGAGCCGTTTCGACGACGAGAATGCGGAAGCAGTGAGCAAGGACGCGGGTTCCGGCGGCACCCTCGCGAAGGTGACCTATCTTCCCGGGGTGAAACCGCCGGAGCCCGCTCCGGCCAGAGTCGTACCGGCCACGACCGTGCCCGCCGGAGCGAGGCCCGCCGTGCGCGACGACTGGTCGGAGGAGGAGCTCCGGGCGGAGAACGTCAGCATGCATGCCCTCACGAGGCGGGGGCTGTCGCGCCGGGAGCTCGGCGAGGTGCTCCTGTCGCGCGAGCTCGATCCGTGCATCGTCGAGGCGGAGCTCGACCGGCTCGAGGGCGTCGGCCTCCTCGACGACGCCGCGCTCGCCGAGACGATCGTGCGGACCCAGAGCGAGCGCAAGGGCCTCGGCCGCGCGGCGCTCCTCGCGGAGCTGCGTCGTCGCGGCATCGAGCTCGACCTGATCGAGGAAGCGCTCGACCAGGTCGACGAGGGCGACGAGCAGGAGAGGGCGTATCGGCTCGCGGCGCGGCGCGCCGGTCAGCTGCAAAGCCTCGACCATGAGGCCGCGGTTCGCCGACTGAGCGGGTATCTCCAGCGCAGAGGATATTCCTCCGAGATCGTGCGGAACGCGGTGCTCAGGGCGCTTCCCCGTCGATCGTCCGGTGTCCGCTTCCGCTGACCGGATCGCCTGCACCCGGGCGGCCGGCGTGAACGCTTAGGATCGTCTGCGTGACTTCGCTTCGCCGATCCGCCTTCGTCGCCGCAACCCTTGCCGTGCTCGCTCTCGGCGGCTGCGGCTTCCTCGAGCCGACACCGGCTCCGTCGCCGAGCGAGACCGAGATCGTCGTCGACACCACGAAGTACATCGGCGGGGTGGTCGATCCGGCGGGCACCACCTGGAGCGGAACCGACAGCGGCGGGGACCTCACGACGATCACCCTCAAGGCCGATGGCACGCTCGCGATCGGCTATGGCGGCAACTCCTACGACTATCCCGGCGACACCTGGCGCGTTCGCGACGGCGTCCTCCGGATGGAGGTCTACCTCGACGAGACGAACGGGCTCGCGGAGTACGTGGGGACCTGGAACCCCGAGACGCAGGCGATCGACACGGTCATGCGGACCACGAAGACCGCGAAGGAGCTCACGGTCACGCTGACCCGGCAGCCGTGACCCGTTCGCCCCGCGCCGGATTAGGCTGGATCCACCATGAATGCGAGCACGCCGACCGCTGAGCGGCCGCGCACCTACGAGGTGCGCACCTTCGGCTGCCAGATGAACGTGCACGACTCCGAGCGCCTGAGCGGCTCGCTCGAGGCCGCCGGCTACGTGCGGGCCGGCGAGGTCGACGCCGACGTCGTCGTCATCAACACCTGCGCGGTGCGCGAGAACGCCGACAACAAGCTCTACGGAACCCTCGGGATGCTGTCGGCCGTGAAGCGGCAGCACGCCGGGATGCAGATCGCCGTGGGCGGCTGTCTCGCCCAGAAGGACAAGGGCACGATCCTCGAGAGGGCGCCCTGGGTCGACGTGGTCTTCGGGACGCACAACATGGGGTCCCTTCCAGCCCTCCTCGAACGCGCACGCCACAACGGCGAGGCACAGCTGGAGATCCTGGAGTCGCTCGAGGTCTTCCCCTCCACGCTGCCGACGCGCCGGGAGTCGACCTACAGCGGCTGGGTGTCGATCTCGGTCGGCTGCAACAACACCTGCACCTTCTGCATCGTGCCGTCGCTGCGCGGCAAAGAGAAGGACCGGCGCCCCGGCGACATCCTCGCCGAGATCCAGGCGCTCGTCGACGACGGCGCCATCGAGGTGACCCTGCTCGGCCAGAACGTCAACTCCTACGGTGTCGAGTTCGGCGACCGGCAGGCCTTCGGCAAGCTGCTGCGCGCGGCCGGCGAGATCCGAGGTCTCGAGCGCATCAGGTTCACGAGCCCGCATCCCGCCGCGTTCACCGACGATGTCATCGACGCGATGGCCGAGACGCCCTCCGTCATGCCCCAGTTGCACATGCCGCTCCAATCGGGCTCCGATCGCATCCTCCGCGCGATGCGCCGCAGCTATCGCTCGGAGAGGTTCCTCGGGATCCTCGACCGGGTGCGCGCGAGGATCCCGGATGCGGCCATCACGACCGACATCATCGTCGGCTTCCCCGGCGAGACCGAGGAGGACTTCCGCGACACTCTTCGGGTGGTCGAGGAGGCACGCTTCGCCTCGGCCTTCACCTTCCAGTACTCGATCCGGGAGGGCACACCTGCGGCGACGATGGAGGATCAGGTTCCCCAGCACGTCGTGCAGGAGCGCTATGAGCGACTCATCGCGCTGCAGGAGCGCATCTCCTGGGAGGAGAACCAGAAGCTCATCGGCTCCGCCGTCGAGGTGCTCGTCGCGAACGGCGAGGGTCGCAAGGACGCCGAGACCCACCGGATGTCGGGGCGCGCCGAAGACGGACGGCTCGTGCACTTCGGCGGCACCGAGGGCGGCGTCACCCCGCGACCGGGGGATGTCGTGTCCGTCGTCGTGACCCAGGCGGCGCCGTTCCACCTCATCGCCGATCCGCCCGCGAGCTCGCAGCTCGCCGTGCGCCGAACGGCGGCGGGCGACGCCTGGGACCGGTCCGAGGCCGCGAGCTGCGCCGTCCCGGATGCGGCGCCATCGGCGCCGGGCCGGGTCTCGCTCGGCCTTCCGATGCTCAGAAGCCCCGCTGGTTGAGTAGCGTGCGCAGCACGCGTATGCCCGGCTGGTTGAGTAGCGTGCGCAGCACGCGTATCGAAACCCCGGGACCGATGACCCTCCCCCTCATCGCCGTCGTCGGCGCCACCGGCACCGGCAAGAGCGCCCTCTCGCTCGACCTCGTCGAACGGCTCGGCGCCCTCGGCCAGCCCGCCGAGATCGTCAACGCCGACGCGATGCAGCTCTACCGGGGCATGGACATCGGCACCGCGAAGCTGCCCCACAAGGGTCGGCGCGGCATTCCGCACCACCTGCTCGACATCCTCGAGGTGACCGAGGAGGCGAGCGTCGCCGACTACCAGACCCGTGCTCTCGGGGTGCTCGACGACATCCGCTCGCGCGGCGCCGTTCCGGTCATCGTGGGCGGCTCCGGGCTCTACGTCTCCTCGGTGCTCTACGACTTCCGGTTTCCCGGCACGGATGCCGCGATCCGGGCGCGGCTCGAGGCGGAGCTCGCCGCGAGCGGGCCTGGCCTGCTGTTCCGGCGGCTGAAGGACGTCGATCCGGCGGCCGCGACGGCGATCGGCCCGCACAACGGCCGGCGCATCGTCCGCGCGCTCGAGGTCGTCGAGCTCACCGGGAAGCCCTTCGGCTCCGGCCTCCCCGACGAGTCCCGGCTGCGCGAGCCCGCGGTCGTCCTCGGCCTGAAGGCGCCCCGCGAGGAGCTCAAGGCCCGACTCGACAGGCGTGTCGTCGGGATGTGGCGGAGCGGCCTCCTCGAGGAGGTGCGCGGGCTGCTCCCGCGAGGCCTCGATCGCGGGATCACCGCGCGCCGGGCGATCGGCTACGCCCAGGCGATGGCCCAGCTCGCCGGCGACCTGGGCGAGACCGAGGCGATCGAGCAGGCCGCCGCCCTCACGAGGCGGTACGCCCGCCGCCAAGTCGGCTGGTTCCGGCGCTACCCGCACGCCGAATGGCTCGAGCACGACGACGGGAACCTGGTCGACCGGGCACTGGCCCTAGCATGGGACCATGCCTGAACTGCACTTCACCAAGGGCCACGGCACCGGCAACGACTTCGTGCTGTTCGCCGACCCCGACGGCGAGGTGGAGCTCGGCCCCGAGCAGCTCCGCGCCCTGTGCGACCGGCACTTCGGCATCGGCGCCGACGGGGTCATCAGAGCCGTCCGGTCGAAGGCGATCCCGGATGGCGCGGCCTCCCTCGCCGAGGACGAGGCCGCCGAATGGTTCATGGACTACCACAACTCCGACGGGACGATCTCGGAGATGTGCGGCAACGGCATCCGGGTGTACGCACGGTTCCTCGTCGAGAACGGGCTCGCCGAGCTCGGCCCGGGGGATACCCTGCCCATCGGGACGCGGAGCGGCGTTCGCGACGTGCAGCGCAATGCGACGGGCTACCAGGTCGACCTCGGCCGGTGGTCCCTCGAGGGAGGAGAGCCGCTCGTGCGGGCCAGGAACCTCAAGGTCGCGCGCCCCGGACTCGGCGTGAACGTGGGCAATCCGCACGTCGTGGTCGCCCTCTCGAGCGACGAGGAGCTCGACTCCGCCGACCTCGGCTGGATCCCCATCCTCGATCCCGAGCCTGAGGTCGGGGCGAACGTCGAGTTCGTCGTGCCGCGCGATCCGCTCGTGAAGGACGGCGTCGGGAGCATCCGGATGCGCGTCCACGAGCGCGGCAGCGGGGAGACGCTCTCCTGCGGGACCGGCGCGGTCGCCGCGGCTCTCGCGACCCGGTACTGGGCGGGGGAGGCGGCGCCGAACCAGTGGCGGGTCGAGGTTCCCGGCGGGGTGCTGGGCGTGCGGATGTGGCCGGCGGAGGACGGCGAGCACGTCTCGCTCTCCGGTCCGGCCGAATTCAGCTTCGACGGCGTCGTCGAGTATTAGGTGGGGGCTGAGGTCCGATAGTTCCCCCGCTCTGGCGGTAAACGGAGCCGACGCGAGGAAACTATCGGACCTCAGCCCTGGTCACCGCGCGGCGCTCATCTGCGGCGCACGCGCAGCACCCGGTAGCCCTTGTTGGTCGCGGCGCGGGAGACCGTGAAGTCCGCGGTCAGCGCGCCGCCGAGCCAGCGCTGCAGCGAGTCGGAGCCGAGGTTGCGCTGCACGACGAGCCAGGCATCCGTTCCCGGCTCGAGCCTCGGCAGCCAAGCCTCGAGCATGTTGTGGAGCTCGTGCTTGCCGACCCGGATAGGCGGATTCGAGCGGATCGTCATGAACTCGACGGATTCGGGAACATCCTCGGGGCGGCAGGCGTTGACATTGTCCAGGCCGAGGGTCTGCGCGTTGCGACGTACCAGGTCGAGCGCTCGCTCGTTGACATCGACCGCCCACACGGTCGCGCGCGGGGACTCGAGGGCGAGGCTGAGGGCGATCGGCCCCCACCCGCAGCCGAGGTCGAGGAAATGGCCGCCGGGCGGCGGGGGAGGGGTGTTGGCGAGAAGCACCTGAGTCCCGGCGTCGATGCGATCGGGGCTGAACACGCCGTTCGCCGTCGTGAGGGTGTAGGCCGCGCCGAGCAGGGTCACCTGGATGGGGCGGAGCTGGAGCGCACTTGCCGGAGATGACGAAAAGTAATGCTCGTCGGCCATGCAGAGAAACTTACCGAAAACCGGAAGGCTAGGGTTAACCCGATGACTGAACCTGAAACACAGGATCGCGCCTCAGCGGATCCCATCGACCGAGTGCTCGCGGCTGCCGGCGCCCGGGCGGACAGTCATGCCCTCTTCCGCGGGAGCGCGCTCGCCCTCCAGGGCGAAGCAGCGGACCACGGAGCCGCCGACGGCGACCAGTTCGACCTCGAGGAGCGCCAGGCACTCCGCAGAGTCGGCGGCCTCTCGACCGAGCTCGCCGACGTCACCGAGGTCGAGTACCGGCAACTGCGCCTCGAGAACGTCGTGCTCATCGGGATCTACGGTCAGGGCGACCTCGCGGATGCCGAGAACTCCCTGCGCGAGCTCGCCGCTCTCGCCGAGACGGCCGGCGCCGTCGTGCTCGACGGCCTGCTCCAGCGCCGCACTCATCCGGATCCCAGCACTTTCCTCGGCAAGGGCAAGGCGCGGGAGCTCCGGGACATCGTCGCCTCGCTCGGCGCCGACACGGTCGTCGCCGACACCGAGCTCGCCCCGAGCCAGCGTCGTGCGCTCGAGGACGTCGTGAAGGTCAAGGTCATCGACCGCACCGCCGTCATCCTCGACATCTTCAGCCAGCACGCCAAGAGCCGCGAGGGCAAGGCCCAGGTCGAGCTCGCACAGCTCGAGTATCTCCTCCCACGCCTTCGCGGCTGGGGCGAGTCGATGAGCCGCCAGGCCGGCGGCCAGGTCGGCTCGGGCGTCGGCATGGGCTCGCGCGGACCCGGTGAGACGAAGATCGAGCTCGATCGACGCCGCATCCACTCGCGGATGGCGCGCCTGCGCAAGCAGATCAAGGGCTTCGCGCCGGGCCGGGAGGCGAATCGCGCCAACCGGAACCGTCACGCCGTCCCCTCGGTCGCGATCGTCGGATACACGAACGCCGGCAAGTCGTCACTGCTCAACCGGGTGACGCGGGCCGGCGCCCTCGTCGAGAACGCGCTCTTCGCGACGCTCGACACGGCCGTCCGCCGCACCGAGACCGCGGACGGCCGGACCTACACGCTCGTCGACACGGTCGGCTTCGTCCGCAATCTCCCGCACGAGCTCGTCGAGGCCTTCCGCTCGACGCTCGAGGAGGTCGGGCGGGCCGATGTCATCGTCCACGTCGTCGACGCGAGCCATCCGGATCCGGCGAGCCAGCTCGCGACCGTCCGCGACGTCATCGGGGAGCTCGGCGCGCGAGAGATCCCGGAGATCGTCGTCTTCAACAAGTCGGACCTCGTGGACGACGACGACGTGCTGGTGCTGCGGGGCCTCGAACCGGAGGCGATGTTCGCCTCCGCGCGCACGGGGAACGGTATCGGGGACCTGCTCGCGCGCATCTCCGGGCTCCTTCCACGACCCGACATCCGGGTCGAGCTGCTCGTGCCCTACGAGCGCGGCGGGATCGTCGCAGCGCTGCATGAGCGCGGCACGGTCCTCACGACGAGCTACGAGGAGGCCGGGACCAGGGTCGTGGCCCTCGTCACCGCGGAGCAGGCCGGATCGCTGCGCGAGTACCAGGTCATCCCCGCCTGAAGCACCCCGGCCGGGCCGAGGGCTCAGACGGAGCGCAGGACGGCGACGACCTTGCCGAGGATCTCGGCCTGGTCGCCCACGATGGGGGCGAAGGCGGAGTTGCGCGGCAGGAGCCAGGTGTGCCCGTCTCGGCGCTGGAAGACCTTGACGGTGGCCTCCTCGTCGAGCATCGCCGCGACGATCTCCCCGTTCTCGGCGTTCTTCTGCTGCCGGACGACGACCCAGTCGCCATCGCAGATCGCGGCATCGATCATCGACTCCCCGACGACCTTGAGCATGAACAGATCGCCCTTGCCGACGAGCTGCCGGGGGAGGGGGAAGACCTCCTCGACCTGCTGCTCGGCGGTGATGGGGATCCCGGCGGCGATCCGCCCGACGAGCGGAACCATGGCGGCGTCGCCGACCGGGACCGAGGTCTCGGTCCCGCCGTCCCCTGCCGGGATCTCGATGAGCACCTCGAGGGCGCGCGTGCGGTTCGGGTCACGGCGCAGATAGCCGCTCAGCTCGAGCTGGTTCAGCTGGTGGGTGACGCTCGAGAGCGAGGCGAGCCCGACGGCGTCGCCGATCTCGCGCATGCTCGGCGGGTAGCCCCGCGTGGACACCGAGCGCTGGATGACCTCGAGGATGGCCAGTTGCTTGTCGCTCAGGCTCTTGCGCCTGCGGGTCCCACTGCGGGCGAGACCCAGCTCGACGGTTCCCGTTTCCTCGTCCATGTCGCTCCTGACGTTTCGCGGCCGGCGCCGTATCGGTGAATGTCGGTGGTCCGTGGTTGCCTTGTCCCGACAATCGAAACTGTATCCCGGATGGGGACGAGAGGCAAACATCTCTTCTAGTGTGTCGCGGTGGAATCCGCCCGAGACGTCGAAGATCGACTTGCATTTCACTTCATTCGAAGATACATTCGGTACATAGCTTCGTATCCGGCGCTCCCGGCCGAGCGCCGGATACGGAAGTCCAGAGGAGGCACGACATGACGACAGCGACCGTCGGGTTCGCTCCCACGGCGATCCGTCCCCGGCTCCAGCCCCGCCTCCGGCTCACGCGCCGAGGGCGCGCGGTCTTCACGACCCTCGCCGCCACTCCCTTCGCGGTCGTCGCCCTCGTGCTCGCGCTCAACGGAGGAGTCGCCGCCGCGACCGCCGACCTGTCGGCCGGGACCTTCGACTACGTCATGGTCGAGCCCGGCCAGTCGCTGTGGGAGGTCGCCCAGTCGATCGCGCCGAACGCGGACCCCCGCGATGTCATCGCCGACATCGTGCGGCTCAACCAGCTCGAGAGCTCGGTCGTGCACCCGGGCGAGCAGCTCGCGATTCCGGCGAGCTATTCGCGCTAGCCCTCTCCCGTACCATGGCTGGGTGGCCTCCCTTGCCGATCTCCCCCTCCGCGACGACCTGAAGGGCCTCTCGCCCTACGGAGCTCCGCAGAAGCACGTCCCGATCGCGCTCAACGTCAACGAGAACACGCATCCGATCCCGGAATCCGTCGCTCGCGAGGTCGTGACCGCCCTCGCCGGCGCCGTGCTGCGCTCGAACCGCTACCCGGACCGTGAGTTCACCGCCTTGCGCGAGGCCCTCGCCGGCTACCTCGGGCACGGACTCTCCCGGGAGGGCATCTGGGCCGCGAACGGCTCGAACGAGATCCTCCAACAGCTCCTTCAGGCCTTCGGAGGGCCAGGGCGCAGCGCGCTCGGGTTCCCTCCGACCTACTCGATGTATCCGATCCTCGCCCGGGGCACCGGAACCGCCTGGGTCGAGGGCGCCCGGGACGAAGGCTTCGCGATCTCGCCCGGTACGGCCGTTCGGGAGATCGCATCCGCGGATCCCGACCTCGTGCTCCTCTGCTCGCCCAACAACCCGACGGGAACGCCGCTCGCCCTCGAGACGATCGAGGCCGCCTACGCGGCGACGCGCGGCATCGTCGTCGTCGACGAGGCCTACGCCGAGTTCGCCCCTCCCGGGACCCCCTCGGCGCTGAGCCTTCTCCCCGGACGCGAGCGGCTCGTCGTCTCGCGCACCATGAGCAAGGCCTTCGCCTTCGCGGGCGTGCGGCTCGGCTATCTCGCGGCGGATGCGGCCGTCGTCGACGCGCTGCGCCTGGTGAGGCTCCCGTACCACCTCTCCGCGCTCACCCAGGCGGCCTCGGTCGCCGCGCTCGCGCACGCGGATGCCCTGCTCGCGACGGTCGCGGACATCGTCCGCCAGCGCGACCGCATCGCGGCCGAGCTCCCCGCACTCGGATTCCCGACGCACCCGAGCTGGACCAACTTCGTGCTCTTCGGGGGAGTGGCCGACCCGCGGGCCCTCTTCGAGGCGCTCCTCGAGCGCGACATCCTCATCCGCGACGTGGGCCTGGCGAACCATCTCAGGGTCACGGCGGGCACCGAGGCGGAGACGAGCGCATTCCTGGCGGCGATGGCCGGGCTGGCGGCGATCGAGGGGCCGGCGCCTCAATAGACTGGGCGGATGACCACGCACCGCAGGGCCGAGCTCCGTCGCGAGACGAGCGAGTCGAGCATCGAGCTCTCCCTCGACCTCGACGGGACCGGGAGCTCGGACATCGACACGAGCGTCCCGTTCTTCGACCATCTCCTCACGGCACTCTCCAAGCACTCGCTCATCGACCTCCGGGTACGCGCGCACGGCGACACGCACATCGACGTCCACCACACCGTCGAGGACGCCGGCATCGTGCTCGGCAAGGCGATCGCGGCGGCGCTCGGCGACAAGGCGGGCATCTCCCGGTTCGGCGACGCCGTCGTCCCGCTCGACGAGGCGCTCGTCCAGGCGGTCGTCGACGTGTCGGGGCGCCCCTACCTCGTGCACTCCGGTGAGCCGGCGGGGTTCGAGCACCATCTCATCGGAGGCCACTTCACCGGGTCGATGGTGCGCCACGTCTTCGAGGCCATCGCCTTCAACGCCGGGCTCACCGTGCACCTGACCGTGCTCGGCGGACGCGACCCGCACCACATCGCCGAGGCCGAGTTCAAGGCCTTCGCGCGCGCCCTGCGGCAGGCGATCGCACCCGACCCCCGGGTGACCGGCGTGCCGTCGACGAAGGGTGCCCTGTAACAGTGTTACGGCCATCCGTCGTCGTCCTCGACTACGGGAGCGGCAACGTCCACTCGGCGGCGAAGGCGCTCGAGGAGGTCGGAGCGCGGGTCGAGCTCACCGCCGATCGCACCCGCGTCGCCGAGGCGGACGGCCTCGTCGTCCCCGGCGTCGGCGCCTTCGCGGCCGTCATGGCCGCGCTCGACGCGGTGCGCGCTCCCGAGCTCATCGACCGGCGACTGGCCGGCGGCCGGCCCGTCCTGGGCGTCTGCGTGGGCATGCAGGTCATGTTCGAGCGCGGGCTCGAGCGCGGCGAGGACACCGAGGGGCTCGGTCAGTGGCCGGGGATCGTCACGGGGCTCGAGTCGGACATCCTGCCGCACATCGGCTGGAACGGGGTCGAGGCGCCGGAGGACTCGGTTCTGTTCGCCGGGATCCGGGACGAGCGCTTCTACTTCGTCCACTCCAACGCGGCGCTCGACTGGAGACTGCCCGGCGGCGGAACGCTCGCGACCCCGCGTCTGACCTGGTCGCGACACGGGAGCCGATTCCTCGCCGCGGTCGAGAACGGCCCGCTCTCGGCGACCCAGTTCCACCCGGAGAAGTCGGGGGCCGCAGGCCTGCGGCTCCTGGCGAATTGGGTGGCGACGCTCGGACGACAGTAGTATCTGAGACTTGCCCCCGCAGCAGAGAAGGCACCCCATGAGCGAGTTCAGCACGACCCCGAGGCTGGTCCTCCTTCCGGCGGTGGATGTCGCCGGCGGCAAGGCGGTCAGGCTCACGCAGGGCGAGGCGGGCACCGAGACGAGCTACGGCGATCCCGTCGAGGCGGCGGCGGACTGGATCGACCAGGGCGCAGAGTGGATCCACCTCGTCGACCTCGACGCGGCCTTCGGCCGGGGGGACAACCACGGCACGATCAAGCGCGTCATCAGGCAGGCGCGCGGGGTCGACATCGAGCTCTCCGGCGGCATCCGGGACGACGCGAGCCTCGAGGCTGCCCTCGCGACCGGCGCGAAGCGCATCAACCTGGGCACGGCGGCGCTCGAGAACCCGGTGTGGACCGAGCACGTCATCGCCGAATACGGCGAGGCGATCGCCGTGGGACTGGACGTGCGGGGCACGACCCTCGCCGCCCGCGGATGGACGAAGGACGGCGGCGACCTGTACGAGGTGCTCGACCGCCTCGAGGAGGCCGGATGCGCCCGCTACGTCGTCACGGACGTGACGCGCGACGGCACTCTCGGGGGTCCGAACCTCGAACTGCTCCGCGAGGTGGCGAACCGCACCGAGAAGCCCGTCATCGCCTCGGGAGGCATCAGCAGCCTCGACGACATCGCCGCGCTGCGCGAGCTCGTCCCGCTCGGCCTCGAGGGCACGATCGTCGGCAAGGCCCTCTACACGAAGGCCTTCACCCTCGCCGAGGCCCTCGACGTCGCGAGCGACTAGCCGCCGATGACCGAGCACGACCCGCTCTCCGACTCCGCGGGACAGCCCTGGGCCGGCCGGCACTTCGAGCCGAACCCGAGCGCTGACGACGACGGGAGCGCGTCCCCGGCGCTCCTCGCGGCGCTCGACGGATTCCGGGCCGGCACCGCGGGGGAGGCGGAGGTGGTTGCGGCGTTCAGGGCGTCGCGTCTGCTCATCCCGCTCCTCGCCGAGCTCGGCGAGGCAGGCGTCGACGGGCTGGGCAGGAAGGTCGACAAGAGCCAGGAGCTCTCGATCGTGACGGTCGGGGGGCCGGATGGCCGGACCGTCCTCCCGGTGTTCAGCTCGGTCGCCTCGATGGCGGCCTGGAACGCGAAGGCGCGCCCGGTCCCCGCGGCGGGACCGCGCGTGGCGCTCGCCGCGGCGGGCGAGGGGACCGACCTCGTCGTGCTCGACCCGACCTCGCCGACCGAGTTCGCCCTCCGGCGCCCCGCCCTGTGGGCGATCGCGCAGGAGCGGGAGTGGGTTCCGAGCTACCTCGCCCCGGATGTCGCCGCCGAGTTCGCCGCCTCGGTCGCCGAGGAGCCCGCGGTCGTCTCGCTCGCGCTCGCCCCGGGCGACCCGGAAGGCCGCCTGCGCGGCCCCGAGCTGCGCGTGGCGCTCGCGCTCATCGAGGGCCTGGGCGAGGAGCAGCTCGCCGCCCTGCTCGAGCGGCTGTCGGCCCGTTGGGAGCGGAGCGAGCTCATCGCCGAGCGCGTCGACTCGCTCGAGGTCGCGCTCGTCCCCGCTGGTTGAGCAGCGGGGGATTCGGGTCAGTTGACGGGGCCGGTGTACTTCTCGCCGGGGCCCTGCCCCGGCGCATCCGGGATCGTCGAGGCTTCGCGGAAGGCGAGCTGCACCGAGCGCAGGCCGTCGCGCAGGGGGCGGGCGTGGTGATCGCCGATCTCGGGGGCCGCCGCCGTGACGAGACCGGCGAGGGCGGTGATGAGCTTGCGGGCCTCGTCGAGGTCGATGTCGGCATCCGGGTCGTCGGCGAGGCCGCACTTGACGGCGGCGGCGCTCAGGAGGTGCACGGCGACGGTGTTGATGAGCTCGACCGCGGGGACCTCGGCGATGTCCCGTGTTGCGTCATCGACCACCGGCTCGCCCATCGATCATTCCTCTGTTAGACTCGTGCGGGCTCCGGGGCAGCATCTGCTCCGAGCGCGAAAGTGGAGATTCTCCCACCCGCGACCGCATTCTCAAGGTTACCGGGT
>JBIQHP010000181.1:0-1878 GCA_044508495.1 Clavibacter sp. | reverse complement strand
GGGCACCGAGGTGGATGCCGCCGCGACCTGGCGGCTCGTCCTCAGGATGGTGCGTGGCGCGCTCGCCACCGGGCTGCCGGCCTTCCAGATCGCCGTCCAGAGCTACGGCGAGGACACCTTCCAGGATGCCAACCTCCACGTCGGCGAGTGCGCAGACCTGAACCCACCGACCGCAGCCGACCGCAAGCTCGTCGCCGACCTCGCAGCTGCCGGCATCCGGCTCCCCGAGGGCGCCGCCGGCATCTGCATCGCCTTCGCGGGCACCTGAGACTCCTCCCCCCGTCGACTCGGGTCATTTTGTGGGTTCGCGAACGTCGCAGGTCGCAGAATGACCCGAGTCAACGAGAGAAGGGGAGGGCGTAACGCCGATGGCGAACAGGGGCAGCATCCACCGGTCCCGGTCGTTACTCTCGATGTAACGACACCACACCTGCACGGTGTCCAAGGAGATTCGAGATGTTCGAGAGATTCACCGACCGAGCCCGTCGGGTGGTCGTCCTGGCCCAGGAAGAGGCCAAGATGCTCAACCACAACTACATCGGGACCGAGCACATCCTGCTCGGCCTCATCCACGAGGGCGAGGGCGTCGCCGCGAAGGCGCTCGAGTCGCTCGGCATTTCGCTGGATGCCGTGCGCGAGCAGGTGCAGGACATCATCGGCCAGGGCCAGCAGCAGCCGACCGGCCACATCCCGTTCACGCCGCGCGCCAAGAAGGTGCTCGAGCTGAGCCTGCGCGAGGCGCTGCAGCTCGGCCACAACTACATCGGCACCGAGCACATCCTGCTCGGCCTCATCCGCGAGGGCGAGGGCGTCGCCGCCCAGGTGCTCGTCAAGCTCGGCGCGGACCTCAACCGCGTGCGCCAGCAGGTCATCCAGCTGCTCTCCGGATACCAGGGCAAGGAGCAGGTGCAGGTCGGCGCGAACGAGCAGGCCAACGCCCAGGCCGGCAGCCAGATCCTCGACCAGTTCGGGCGCAACCTCACGCAGGCCGCCCGCGACGGCAAGCTCGACCCGGTCATCGGGCGCGAGAAGGAGATGGAGCGGGTCATGCAGATCCTCTCCCGCCGCTCCAAGAACAACCCGGTGCTCATCGGCGAGCCGGGCGTCGGCAAGACCGCGGTCGTCGAGGGCCTCGCCCAGGCGATCGTGCGCGGCGACGTGCCGGAGACCCTCAAGGACAAGCAGCTCTACACCCTCGACCTCGGCAGCCTCATCGCCGGCAGCCGCTACCGCGGCGACTTCGAGGAGCGCCTCAAGAAGGTCACCAAGGAGATCCGCACTCGCGGCGACATCATCACCTTCATCGACGAGATCCACACGCTCGTCGGCGCGGGTGCCGCCGAGGGCGCGATCGACGCGGCCAGCATCCTGAAGCCCCTGCTCGCCCGCGGTGAGCTGCAGACGATCGGCGCGACGACGCTCGACGAGTACCGCAAGCACTTCGAGAAGGATGCCGCGCTCGAGCGCCGCTTCCAGCCCGTGCAGGTGCACGAGCCGACCCTGCCGCACACCATCAACATCCTCAAGGGACTGCGCGACCGCTACGAGTCGTTCCACAAGGTCTCGATCACGGATGGCGCGCTCGTCTCGGCCGCGAACCTCGCCGACCGCTACGTGAGCGACCGGTTCCTGCCCGACAAGGCCATCGACCTCATCGACGAGGCCGGCGCGCGCCTGCGCCTCTCGATCCTCTCCGCCCCGCCGGAGCTGCGCGAGTTCGACGACCGCATCGCCGGCGTGCGCGGTCAGAAGGAGGCCGCGATCGAGGAGCAGGACTTCGAGAAGGCCGCATCCCTGCGCGACGAGGAGAAGAAGCTGCTCGGCGAGCGGCTGCGCCTCGAGAAGCAGTGGAAGAACGGCGAGGCCGGCACGACCGGC
>JBIQHP010000180.1:0-1882 GCA_044508495.1 Clavibacter sp. | reverse complement strand
GGAGCCCGGTCAGGTTGCCGATGAGGCGACCGGCCTTGCCTCTCGCGAGCTCGGCCACGTCGGGGTTCTTCTTCTGGGGCATGATCGAGGAGCCGGTCGAGAAGGCGTCGTCGAGCACGACGAAGCCGAACTCGCGCGTGTTCCACAGGATGAGGTCCTCGGCGAAGCGGGAGAGGTCGATGCCCAGCTGCGCCGCGGCGAACGCGAACTCGGCGACGACGTCGCGGGCTGCGGTCGCGTCGATCGAGTTCTCGGCCGGACCGGAGAGGCCTAGCTCCGCGGCCACGAGTGCGGGATCCAGCCCGAGCGAGCCGCCCGCGAGCGCCCCGGCGCCGTAGGGCGAGATGGAGGCCCGCACCCGCCAGTCGCGCAGCCGCTCGAGGTCGCGCACGAGCGGCCAGGCGTGGGCGAGCAGGTGATGGGCGAGCAGCACGGGCTGGGCGTGCTGGAGGTGCGTTCGGCCGGGCATCGCGGCATCCGGATGCGCGGAGGCCTGCGTGGCGATCGCGTCGACGAGCCCCACGACGAGGCGGGCGATCGTGCCGGCGTGGTCGAGCAGGTAGAGCCGGATGAGCGTGGCGATCTGGTCGTTGCGGCTCCGCCCCGCCCGCAGCCTGCCGCCGAGCTCGGGCCCCGCGAGCTCCAGCAGCCCCCGCTCGAGGGCGCCGTGCACGTCCTCGTCGGAGTCCTGCGCGGTGACCGAGCGGTCCTGCACGCCGGCGAGAAGCGTGTCGAGGGCGGCCAGCATCCGCTCGAGCTCGTCGGCATCGAGGTAGCCGGCCGCCGCGAGCGCCTTCGCATGGGCTCGCGATCCGGCGAGGTCGTAGGGTGCGAGCTGCCAGTCGAAGTGGGTCGAGCGGCTCAGGCGCGCGAGCTCCGGCGAGGGGCCTGCGGCGAAGCGGGCGCCCCAGAGGGAGCCTTCGTTCGTTGAGCCGGCCTTCGCATTCATGTCGTCAATCCTCGTTCTTGGTTTCGATACTTCGATATGGCGCTCCGCGCCTACTCAGTACAAGTACGCGCTACGCGCTACATCAACCAACGGTCATCGCGCCTGGTCCCTGCGCGCCGAGATCCGACTCGGGAGCGACCACAGCTCGATGAAGCCCTTGGAGAGCGACTGGTCGAAGGTGTCGCCGGTGTCGTAGGTCGCGAGGTCGAAGTCGTAGAGACTCTCCTCGCTGCGCTGGCCGGTCACGACCGCGCGGCCGCCCTGAAGGGTGAGCCGGATGTCGCCGCTCACGTGCCGCTGGGTGTCGTCGATGAAGACGTCGAGCGAGCGCTTGAGCGCCGAGAACCACAGGCCGTCGTAGACGAGGTTCGCCCAGTCCGCCTCGACCTTGCGCTTGTAGCGGTTCAGGTCGCGCTCGAGGGTCAGGTTCTCGAGCGCCTCGTGGGCGACGATGAGGGTCGTCGCGGCGGGCGTCTCGTAGATCTCGCGGCTCTTGATGCCGACGAGGCGGTCCTCGATGATGTCGATCCGCCCGATGCCGTGCTTGCCGGCCAGGGCGTTGAGGTTCTGGATGAGCTCGAGCGGCGACTGCGCCGTGCCGTCGATCGCGACGGGCACACCGCGATCGAAGGTGATGACGATCTCATCGGCCGGCTTCACCTCCGCCGGGTTCTGCGTGTACTCGTAGAGGTCCTCGATGGGGGCGGCCCACGGGTCCTCGAGGAACCCGGTCTCCAGCGTGCGCCCCCAGACGTTCTTGTCGATCGAGTACGGGCTCTTCTTCGACTGCTCGATCGGCAGGTCGTGCTCCTCGGCGTAGACGATCGCCTTGTCGCGGGTGAGCGCGAGGTCGCGCACCGGCGCGATGCTCGTGAGCTCCGGCGCGAGGGCGGCGATGGCCGCCTCGAAGCGCACCTGGTCGTTGCCCTTGCC
>JBIQHP010000060.1:0-13662 GCA_044508495.1 Clavibacter sp. | reverse complement strand
GCGAGACAGATCAAGAAGCAGAGGGAGATCCGATGAGCGCCGTCACCCCCATCGATGTGCCCCTGGACGCGTCCACGAGCAGGCAGCTCGCCCGAGGAGAGGCGGCCGCGGATTCGGCGACGAAGCGCACCAAGCGCCGCCTCACGAGCCGCACCGCGACGATCGCCGCGCTCGTCATCGCCATCCTGTGGACGACGCCGACCTTCGGGCTCTTCCTTTCGTCGTTCCGGCCCGCGAAGGAGGTCGCGACGACCGGATGGTGGACGATCTTCTCCAACTGGGGGTTCACCTTCGACAACTACGCGCAGGTGCTCGAGGCGGGCAACACCCAGCTCACCATGGGCCAGGCCTTCCTGAACTCGATCGCCATCACGCTTCCGGCCACGGTCATCCCGCTCGTGGTCGCCTCGCTCGCCGCCTACGCCTTCGCCTGGATCGACTTCAAGGGCAAGGACTGGATGTTCATCGGCATCTTCGCCCTGCAGATCGTTCCCCTGCAGATGGCGCTCGTCCCGCTGCTCAGCCTGTTCTCCCGCGGCATCACGATCGGCGGCGTGGAGATCTTCAGCGGGCTCAACGCGGGAACGTCCTACTCCCAGGTGTGGATCGCGCACACGATCTTCGCGCTCCCGCTCGCGATCTTCCTGCTGCACAACTTCGTCTCCGAGATCCCGCGCGAGCTCATCGAGGCGGCGCGCGTCGACGGAGCGGGGCACGGGCAGATCTTCTTCAGCATCATCCTGCCGCTCACGATGCCGGCCATCGCCTCCTTCGGGATCTTCCAGTTCCTCTGGGTCTGGAACGACCTGCTCGTCGCGCTCGTCTTCGCCGACGGCACGGTCGCCCCGATCACCAAGCTCCTCGCCGAGGTCACCGGCAAGTACGGCCAGGAGTGGCACCTGCTCACCGCCGGCGCGTTCATCTCCATCGTCGTGCCGCTCATCGTGTTCTTCTCCTTGCAGAGGTTCTTCGTGCGCGGGCTGCTCGCGGGGTCCACGAAGGGTTGAGAGCCGACCGGACCTGTCGACACCGTCTGAACCGTGCGTGGTAAGGGTGCGTTCTCGACAGGTCCGGTCTTCACCCTCGGAAGACTAGGGTGAACGAATGAGCGGGATGCGGGGCGGTGGCGGCGGACGCAGCCGTGTGGGCAGCGCGGATGCCGAGGCCCAGCGCGCGGCGAACGCGGCGGCTCCGCGAGTCCAGGGCCTGTTCCGCCGGATCGCCGAGCTCTTCGTCCCGCATCGCACGGCGCTCGCGACGACCGGCGTTCTCGTCGTCATCGGCGCCGGGCTCTCCGTGCTCCCGCCGCTCCTGACCCAGCAGGCCTTCGACCACGGGCTCTTCCCGGAGGGCGGCCCCGACCTTCCGGTGCTCGGCGGGATCGTCGCGCTCATGGTCGTCATCTACCTCGTCTCGGCGGCGCTCGGGGTCTGGCAGACCTGGCTCACCTCGACCGTCGGGAACAAGGTCATGGGGGCCCTGCGCGTCAAGCTCTTCGACCACCTTCAGAGCATGGAGCTCGCCTTCTTCACGCGCACCAAGACCGGCGTCATCCAGTCGCGGCTGCAGAACGACGTCGGCGGCGTCGCCGGGGTGCTCACCAACACGGTCTCGAGCGTCCTCGGGAACACCGTGACCGTCATCGCGGCCTTCGTGGCCATGGTCCTGCTCTCCTGGCAGCTCACCGTCGTGGCCCTCATCCTCATGCCCCTGCTCGTGATCGCCCAGCGCCGGGTCGGGCAGGTGCGGGCGCGGATCGCGACGAAGACCCAGGAGTCGCTGAGCGAGCTCACCGCGATCACGCAGGAGACGCTCTCGGTCTCCGGCATCCTGCTCGCCAAGAGCTTCAACCAGCAGCGCGCCGAGGTCGCCCGCTACCAGGACGAGAACGACAACCAGGTGCGTCTTCAGGTACGCCAGCAGATGAGCGGGCAGTGGTTCTTCGCGATGGTGCAGATCTTCCTCGCGATCATCCCGGCGATCATCTACCTGTGCGCGGCGTGGCTCATCCTCGGCGAGGTGCCGGTGACCGCCGGTACGATCGTCGCGTTCACGACCGTGCAGGCGCGGCTCATGTTCCCCCTTCTCGGGCTCATGCGCGTCGCCCTCGACCTGCAGACCTCCGGCGCCCTCTTCGCCCGCATCTTCGAGTACCTCGACCTCAGGCCGACGATCCTGGATGCCCCCGGCGCGCGCGAGGTGCGCGTGCACGGGCGCGACCTCGGCAGGGTCGAGTTCGAGGATGTCGTGTTCGGCTATCCCGACGAGTCCGGCCAGACGGCCCCGACCCTCAAGGGCGTCTCCTTCGCGATCGAACCGGGGCAGTTCGCCGCCTTCGTCGGGCCGTCCGGAGCCGGCAAGACGACGATCTCCTATCTCATCCCGCGCTTCCACGATGCGAGCGAGGGCCGCGTGCTCTTCGCGGGCGACGACGTCCGGGAGCTTCAGCAGGAGTCGCTGCTCGAGAACATCGGCATCGTGAGCCAGGAGACCTACCTCTTCCATGCGACGATCGGCGACAACCTCCGCTACGCCAGGCCGGGGGCGGATGCCGCGGCGCTCGAGCGCGCCTGTCGCGCCGCGAACATCCACGACACGATCGCGTCGTTCCCGGACGGCTACGACACGATCGTGGGCGAACGCGGCTATCGCCTGAGCGGGGGCGAGAAGCAGCGCATCGCGATCGCGCGCGTGCTCCTCAAGGACCCGGCCGTCCTCATCCTCGACGAGGCGACGAGCGCCCTCGACTCGATCTCCGAGCGGGTCGTGCAGCAGGCGCTCGACGCCGCGAGCCGGGGGCGCACGACGATCGCGATCGCCCATCGGCTCTCGACGATCGCTGCGGCCGACGTCATCTTCGTGCTCCAGGCCGGCGAGATCGTCGAGCGCGGGACTCACGGCGAGCTCATGGCCGCGGGCGGGGTGTACGCCCGGCTGTACGCCGAGCAGGTCGGCGCTCACATCGAGTGAGGCGCGCGGCCCCGACCGCCATTGTTGACCGGCGTCCATATTCACTACAGTGAGTCCCACCCCCCTGGGGCGGATCGACGGGAGCGCCTGTGTCACGAACCGAGCCAGCGTCGCAGCCGGCGGAGGGCGTCGCGCGCACGTCGAGCCGGCAGGCGGGTCTCAGCATCCAGTCCGCACTGCTCATCATGCTGCTCGTCGTGAGCCTGCTCTCGAGCGTCGTCGTCGGACTCATCGGCTACGTCAACGGCTCCGACTCGTTGCGCGATGCCGCGTTCGACCGGCTCATCGGCGTTCGCGACGCACGTGCCCGCGAGGTCACCAGCCTGTTCACCCGCATCAAGAACACCATGCTGCTGGAAGGCAGGAGCGCCGAGACGATCGATGCGACCCGGGCCTTCGCGCAAGGGTTCGCCGAGCTCGAGGAGACGGAGCTCACCGACGACGAGCGGATCGCCATCCGGGCCTATTTCAGTGGGCCCTTCGCCCGCAAGCTGGGCGACGCGACCGGTCGCATCATCGACGCGGCGGGCTTCGTGCCCTCCGGCGCGGCGCAGAGCTACCTCCAGCTCCACTACACGGTGCCCTTCGACGACTTCGACGCCTCGATCGAGACCCTCGACGCCGGGGACGGGAGCGCATGGTCAGAGGCGAACGCGCGCTACCACGAGCAGTTCCGCCGGATGACGCAGTTGCTCGAGTTCGAGGACGTGCTCCTCATCGACACCAAGGGCAACGTCGTCTACTCCGCCTACAAGGGCGTGGACCTCGGAACGAACCTGCTCGACGGGCCCTACGCCTTCAGCAACCTCGCGACGGCCTACACGAAGGCGCTCAGCACGAACATCCTCGACACGGTCGTCTTCACCGACTTCGGCGAGTATCCGCCGTCGCTCGGCGTTCCGGCCGCCTGGGCGGTCACCCCGGTGGGATCGGACGGCCAGGCCATCGGCGCGATCGCCGTCGAGATGCCCATCGACGCCATCAACTCGGTCATGACGGGCGATCTGCAGTGGAGCGCCAAGGGACTCGGGGAGACGGGTGAGACCTACCTCGTCGGCGGCGACCATCTCATGCGCTCGACATCGAGGGAGGTCGTCGAGCATCCTGACGACTACCTCAGGAAGGCGGTCGCGACGGGCACGAAACCGGATGTCGCCGAGCGCGTCGCCGAGACCGGGAGCACTCTCTTACTCCAGCAGATCGACACCGAGGCGGTGCGTCACGCGCTCAACAGCGAGACCGGAACGCTCATCGACGACAACTACCTGGGGGAGGAGTCCCTCGCCGCCTACACCCCGGTGCGGGTCGGCGACCTCGACTGGGTCATCGTCGCCGAGATCGGCACGACGGAGGCCTTCGCACCGGTGCGCGAGTTCACCCGGAACCTCGTGCTCTCCTCGACGGCGCTCATCATCTTCGTCGCGCTCCTCTCGCTCGTGCTCGCGCAGATCATCGTGCGACCGCTGCGCAGGCTCAAAGTCGCCGCGGGACGGATCGCCGCCGGCGAGCAGGGGGTGCAGGTCGACGCCGGCCGCAGCGACGAGCTCGCGGATGTCGGAACGGCCTTCAACGACATGAGCAGGAGCCTGCAGGTCAAGGCGTCTCTCCTCGACGAGCAGATCGCCGAGAACGAGCGCCTGCTGCTCACCCTCATGCCCTCGGCGGTCGCCAAGCGCTACCGCGACGGGGATCAGAACATCGTCGAGGACCACAAGGAGGTCACGGTGCTCTACGCCGACATCGTCGGCTTCGACGAGTACAGCAGGAGCCTGCCCTCGGACAAGGCGCTCGAACAGCTCAACGACCTGCTCAGGAGCTTCGACGAGGCGGCCGACCTGCACGGCGTGGAGCGCGTGAGGACCACGCGCAGCGGCTACCTCGCGAGCTGCGGCCTCACGATCCCGCGCGTCGACAACGCCCGCCGCACGGTCGACCTCGCGGTCGACCTGCAGCGCATCCTCGAGCGGTTCGGCGCTCAGCTCGGGGCGACGCTCAACCTGCGCGCCGGAGTCGACACCGGCACCGTCACGAGCGGTCTCGTGGGCCGATCGCACATGGTCTACGACCTCTGGGGCGATGCCGTGAGCCTCGCCTTCCGCGTGCAGGGCGAGACCGCGGAGCCGGGCATCTTCCTGACCCAGCGCGTCGTCGACAAGCTGCCGGGCAGCCAGAACCTCGTCGCCTTCGGACTCGTTCCCACCTCGAAGGGCGAGCAGCGGGTCTGGCGCATGGACCTCTCCGGTCGCCATGGCTGACCTCATCGGCCAGCCCTGGTTCTGGCCGGCCGTCATCATCGTCGTCGGCCTGCCGGTCTCCCTCCTCATCCTCACCGAGGTGCACAGCACCCTGGTCCGCCGGGGGAGTCCCGCCGCGCGCGTCGTCGCGCTGCTGCGCAACTTCGTCGTCCCGGTCGGGGCCCTGCTGCTGCTCATCAGCCAGGCGAGCTACCTCAACGTCGACTGGAGCTGGACACGGATCACGGCGACCGTCTTCGGGTTCCTCGTCATCCTCCTGCTCATCAACGCGTTCAACCTCGCCTTCTTCGAGACCGCGAGGAAGGGCAGCTGGCGACAGCGGGTTCCGTCGATCTTCGTCGAGCTCGTGCGCCTCGTGCTCATCGTCGTGTTCGTCGCCCTCCTGTTCTCCTTCGTCTGGGACGCCGACATCGGAGGCCTCTTCACGGCGCTCGGCATCGGGTCGATCGTCATCGGCCTCGCCCTGCAGAACGCGGTGGGCTCGGTCATCTCCGGTCTCCTCCTGCTGTTCGAGCAGCCCTTCGAGCTGGGGGACTGGCTCGACGCGGACGGCGTGCGCGGTCAGGTGGTCGAGGTCAACTGGCGCTCCGTGCACATCAGGACGGACGACGGCATCCGGATCGTGCCGAACGCGAACCTCGCCTCCGAGTCGATCGTGAACCTGAGCCGCAGCGACGAGGCGTTCTCGGTCGGGACCATCCTCAAGTTCTCGACCGACGACCCGCCCCAGGCGGTCGCCGCACTGTGCCGGGAGGTCGCCCGCGGGCTGCCGCAATGCGTCCCGGGCGAGGATGCGGTGGTCACGCCCATGCGCAAGGGGAACTACAAGGTCTCCCTCACCCTGAACTCCCCGGCCGAGGAGTTCAGCGGTCCCCGGCTGTTCAAGACGCGCATCTGGTATGCGGCACGCCGCGCAGGCCTGCATTACGACAACGACCTCACCGACAACTACCAGACCGAGGCCAACTTCCGCTCGGCGCTCGCGCAGGTGGCCCCCGCCCTGCACCTCTCGAACACGGATGCGCAGCGCCTGCGCCAGGAGGTCGCTCTGGAGCGCTACGGGGCGGGCGAGATCGTGCAGGCGCGCGGGTCGGTTCCCGAGGGCATGCGCTTCATCCTGGACGGCTCGGCGTCGCTCTCGGCGCGGGCCGCGGACGGCTCGGAGATCACGGTGACCGAGCTCGGGCGGCTCGAGATCATCGGGCTCACCTCGCTCACCCGACGGGCGGTGTCGGCCGCGATCACCGCCACGACCGATCTCGCGGTGCTCCTGGTCCCGAACGAGGTGCTCGACCGGCTCGTCGAGTCCGGGCCCGAGCTCGCGATCGACATCGGGACCGAGATGGACCACCGGCGCGCCAAGACGGAGGCGGTGCTGGGCGAACTGGGTCTGGCGATGCATCCGGATGACCGCCTGGCCACCTGAGGCCGCCTCCGCCGGTGCTCATCGCCGAAGTGCGAGCAGCTCCTCCATGTAGTCGATCTCGCTCTGCTGGGCCGCGATCATGCCGCGGGCGAGGTTCACGACGACGCGATTGGTCGAGCGGTCGAGCACGGCCTCGGCCATCTCCACCCCGCCCCGGTGGTGGGCGATCATGAGGGTCAGGTAGAGCCTCTCGGCCTCGACGCCGGTCGCGGCCCGCAGCTCGGCCAGCTGCGCGTCGGTCGCGAGGCCCGGCATGGGCTCGCCCGGAACGTGCGCTGGCTCGCCAGGGCCGTGATCGTGGCCGGTACCGCTGCGACCCGGCCGCACCATCCAGGTCATCGACGGCTCGCTCGCGACCTGGGGCAGCCCCCACACGGTGAGCCAGGAGAACATCTGGCCGGACTGCTGCTGCTGCGCGAGGGCGACGTCGTAGGCGAGCAGGCGGATGTCGGGGTCGTCGGTCTCGTCCCGCACGATCATCGACATCTCGACGGCCTGCTGATGGTGGAGCTGCATGTCGCGGGCGAAGCCGGCCTCCGCGCTCGTGTCGTTCGGGACGACCTCGGTCGGAGCGGTCAGCCGCCCGCCGAGGAAGCTCGCGATGAGCAGGACCGTGACGCCGAGGATCGCCAGGACGATCGTGCGGGTCGGGGCCGACTGCGGGGCGGGCGCACCCGCGGGGGCGTCAGCCGATCTTGCCGGGACCATCCACCGCTCCCGTGCAGGCGGCGCCGAGCTCCGGCGCCGTGCCCGACTGCCAGTACCGGGCGAAGAACCCGTCGAGGCGCTCGTCGTCGACACCGTCCAGCCGGAGCTGTGCACCCCATGCCGAGGCCACGACGGGCGCGTCGAGCCCTGGATAGGGCGAGAGGATGCTGTAGGTCTTCGGCATCCGGTTGCGCAGGGTGTCGAGGTCCGCGCCGCTCACCTCGGCGGGATCGTAGGTCACCCAGACCGCGCCGTGCTCGAGGGCGTGCACCGCGCGCTCGTTCTCCTGGGGCTCGGTGTAGACGCCGCAGTTGAGCCAGCCGCTCCAGTGCGGTCCGCCCGCGGGCGGGTCCATGTCGTACTCGCC
This sequence comes from Clavibacter sp., assembly GCA_044508495.1. Taxonomy (GTDB): domain Bacteria; phylum Actinomycetota; class Actinomycetes; order Actinomycetales; family Microbacteriaceae; genus Terrimesophilobacter. The sequence goes on along the minus strand of JBIQHP010000060.1, from coordinate 5,936 downwards.
CTTGTAGTCGACGGGCTCGGGGTCGACGTGCACGGCCCCGGGGACGTTCCAGGTCTGGAGCCCGGTGAGCTCGATCGTGAGCGGGTCCTTCTTCGGGATGGTCGTGACGATGACGATCGTGACGACGAGTCCGAGGGCGACGGCGCTCCCGATCACGGCGCCCCAGATCCCGAGGAGCCGATTGCGCTTCGCGCGGGCCTGCTCCTTCTTGAACGCTTCGACCTTCGCCTGGCGGCGCTGCTCGCGCTCCTGCTTGACGGTGAGCTTGCCGGCGTTCGGGGAGGAGTTCCTCGCGGGCGTGCTGCTGGATGCCATGGGCGTCGTCCTGTCGGTCGGGCGGCGGGGGTTCACTACAAATCTAGACGGTCTCTCGGATGAGAAGTCCGGGAGGCCGGGAAACATTCCCTCCCCGGTAACCTCCGCCGAGCCGCTGGTAGGTTTGGCTCATCATGAAGTACGCCAGCAGCATCCTCGATCTCGTCGGCAACACGCCGCTCGTGAGGCTCAACCGGGTGACCGAGGGCGTGGCCGCGACCGTGCTCGTCAAGGTCGAGTACCTCAACCCCGGCGGCTCTTCGAAGGACCGCATCGCGACGCGCATCGTCGACGCGGCCGAACGCGAGGGGCTGCTGAAGCCGGGAGGCACGATCGTCGAGCCGACGAGCGGCAACACCGGGATCGGGCTGGCGCTCGTCGCCCAGCAGCGCGGCTATCGCTGCGTCTTCGTGCTCCCGGACAAGGTCGGCGAGGACAAGCGCAGCGTGCTCACGGCCTACGGCGCCGAGATCGTCGTGACGCCCACCGCGGTCGCGCCGGAGAGCCCCGAGTCGTACTACAGCGTCTCCGACCGGCTCGCGCGGGAGATCCCCGGGGCGTTCAAGCCCAACCAGTACTCGAACCAGAACGGCCCGCTGAGCCACTACGAGACCACCGGGCCGGAGATCTGGAGCGACACCGAGGGGAAGGTCACCCACTTCGTCGCGGGGGTCGGGACGGGCGGGACGATCAGCGGCGCAGGGCGGTACCTCAAGGAGGTCTCCGACGGCCGCGTCGTCGTGATCGGGGCGGATCCGGAAGGATCGGTGTACTCGGGCGGGACCGGGCGGCCGTACCTCGTCGAGGGCGTCGGGGAGGACTTCTGGCCCGAGGCCTACGACCCGGCCGTGGTCGACGAGATCGTGGCTTCGAGCGACGCGGAGTCCTTCGAGCTCACGCGCAGGCTCGCCCGCGAGGAGGGGCTTCTCGTCGGCGGATCGAGCGGCATGGCCGTCGCCTCCGCGCTCAAGGTCGCGCGCAGTCTGCCCGCCGAGGCCGTCATGGTCATCCTGCTTCCCGACGGCGGCCGCGGATATCTCGGCAAGGTCTTCGACGACCGCTGGATGCGCTCGCACGGCTTCCAGGTCGCCGGGCTCCCCGGGACCGGAGACGGCGCGACCGTCGCGGATCTGCTCCTCCGACGCGACGGCGAGACCCCCGTGCTCGCTCACGTGCACGCGAGCGACACCGTACGGGACGCCATCCGGGTCATGGGCGAGAGCGGCCTCACCCGGCTTCCCGTGCTCAGCGCGGAGCCGCCCGTCGTCATGGGCGAGGTGCTCGGGGCGATCGGCGAGCGCACGCTCCTCGACCTTCTCGCGACGGGCGGGGCGAAGCCGACGGATGCCGTCGAGGGCTTCGTCGGAGCGGGGCTCGGCCTTCTCGGCGTCCACGAGAGCCTCGACGCGGCTCGTGACGCTCTCGCCGAGGCGGACGCCCTGCTCGTCGCGCGGGACGGCAAACCGGTCTCGGTCGTCTCCCGTCGCGATCTCCTCGACCACCTCGGTGCCGATCGCAGCACAGCCTGACCCAGGGAAAGCCTCCTCATGACCCACGACTTCAGCACGCGCGCCGTCCACGACGGCCAGGGCTTCGACCCGACGACGGGCGCCGTCATCCCGCCCGTCTACCTCACGACGACGTTCGTGCAGAAGAGCGTCGGGGATCTGCGCAACGGCTACGAGTACACCCGCGGGACCAACCCCACCCGCGACTCCCTGCAGGTGCAGCTCGCGAGCCTCGAAGGCGGCAGGCACGGCCTGAGCTTCGCCTCGGGGCTCGCCGCCGAGGACGCCCTCCTGCGCACGGTTCTCGCGCCGGGCGACCACGTGCTCATGGGGAACGACGTCTACGGCGGCACCCACCGGCTCGTGAACCGCATCTTCGTCCCGTGGGGCGTGACCCTGAGCGTCGTCGACATGAGCGACCCCGACGCCGTGCGCGCGGCGGTGACGCCCGCGACGAAGGTGCTCTGGGTCGAGACGCCGAGCAACCCGCTCATGACGATCTCCGACATCGCCGCGCTCGCCGAGATCGGCCATGCCGCGGGCGCGCTCGTCGTCGTCGACAACACCTTTGCCTCGCCCTACCTGCAGAACCCTCTCGAGCTCGGCGCCGACGTCGTCGTGCACTCGACGACGAAGTACCTCGGGGGCCACTCCGACGTGCTCGGCGGGGCGCTCGTGCTCGACGACGACGACCTCGCCTCGCGCGTCGGCTTCGTGCAGTTCGCGGCCGGCGCGGTCTCCGGCCCGATGGACGCCTGGCTCACGACGCGTGGCGTCAAGACGCTCGCGCTGCGGATGGAGCGCCACTGCGCGAACGCGCAGGCCGTCGCCGAGGCCCTCGTGGGGCATCCGGCGCTCGAGCGGGTCTACTACCCCGGGCTGCCCGACCATCCGGGCCACGAGCTCGCCGCGCGGCAGATGCGCGGCTTCGGCGGGATGCTCTCGATCAGCTTCATGGGCGGCGCCGCGGCCGCTCGCCGGTTCGCCGAGTCGACGAGGCTCTTCCAGCTCGCCGAATCGCTCGGCGGCGTGGAGTCGCTCGTCAACTACCCGGCCGAGATGACGCACGCCTCGGTGCGCGGCACCGAGCTCGAGGTGCCGGACGACCTCATCCGGCTCTCGGCGGGGATCGAGGACGCCGCCGACCTCGTCGAGGACGTGCTCGAGGCGCTCAAGGCGTAGTCGTCGCCGCCGCCTCGAGCTCGGACACCGGGCGGTCGCGATGGGTCGCGAACGCCGTCGCGGCCGCGGCGGAGACGAGCAGGATCGCGAGCTGCTGCTGCAGGGAGAGGGCCTGGCCGAGGATGAGCCAGCCGAACACTGCCGCGAGCACCGGCGCCGTGCTCGTGATGATCGAGTACAGCCGGGGGGTGATCCTGCGCAGGATCACGCTGTCGAGGCTGTAGGGGATCGCCGAGCACAGGATGCCGGTGGCGACGAGCAGACCGAGCACCCGCCAGTCGATCGCCGAGTAGTCGACGACGACGAGCGCGGCGGGCGCGATGATCGCGAGTGCGACGACACTCGCGATGCTCAGCCCCTCGAACCCCTTGAAGCGCGCGGCGACGGTTCGGGCGACGAGGATGTAGGCGGCCCAGCTCACGCCCGCGACGGCGGCGAGGACGACGCCCACGACATCCAGCTCCCCCGAGCTCCCCGCGAGCAGGTAGACGCCGACGCCCGCGGCCACGGCGCAGAGGACGTCGAGGATGCGGCGCGAGGTCGCCAGGGCGATCGCGAGCGGTCCCATGAACTCGATCGTCACCGCGGTTCCCAGGTCGATCCTGCCGACCGACTCGTAGAAGCTCAGGTTCATGACGGCGAGGATGACGCCGAGGGCGAGCGCCGGCGCGAGTGCGCGGAACCCTCGGCCCCTGATCCGCGGACGGACGAAGGGGACGAGGGCGAGCGCCGTCACGAGCTGCCGCACCGCGACGACCACGACGCTGCCCACGATCGGAACCAGCAGTCCGGCGATCGACGAGCCGAAGTTGATGCTCACCTCGGTGGCGAGCTGGGTCGTCGCGCCGACGGTCCGGTCGCGCTGCGTGGTCACCCCTCCGAGACTAGACGGTGGCGGATGCGAGAATGACCACACGGGCTCGCGGTCGGGCGGCCTGGCGCAAGGCCGAGGATGAGTGGCAGTTTCGGCATGGACGGCATGGTACTGCCAGAGAGAGCATGGAACGATGAGCGTCAGGATATCCGTGCCGACCGCCGCGCCCGAGCAGGGGACCGTCGGCCTCCTCCAGGGCTCCTCGCTCTACATCGCCTCCGTGCTCGGCACCGGCATCCTCGTGCTGCCCGCGCTCGCGGCGACCGCGGCCGGCCCCGCCTCGATCCTCTCCGTCGTCGCGGTGCTCATCCTCTCCATCCCGCTCGCCGGCACCTTCGCGGCGCTCGCGGCGCGGCATCCGGATGCCGGCGGCGTCGCGACCTTCGTGCGGCTCGCGCTCGGCCCGACGGCCGCCCGGATGGCCGGCTACTGGTTCTACTTCGGGGTCTGCGTCGGCGCCCCGGTCGTGACCGTGCTCGGCGCCTCCTACATCGGAGCGATCTTCGGGGCGCCGTACTGGGTGATCGTGCTGCTCTCCGTGCTCATCTTCGTCCCGCCGCTCGTGTCGAACATGTACGGGCTGCGGGTGTCGGGGGCCGTGCAGCTCGTCCTCACCGGTGCGCTCGTCGCCATCGTGATCGGGGTCGTCGCCGTGACGGCGCCCGCCGCGCATCCGGAGAACTTCGCGCCCTTCCTGCCGAACGGCTGGCTCGGGGTCGGCGCGGCGATCAGCCTCTTCGTCTGGGCCTTCGCCGGGTGGGAGGCCGTCACGCACATCGCCGGCGAGTTCCGGAACCCCCGACGGACCATCCCGCTCGCGACGGCCATCGCGATCGCCGCGGTCGGCATCGCCTACCTCGCGCTCCAGGTCGTCACGATCGCGGTGCTCGGGCCGGATGCCGGGAACAGCCCGGTGCCGCTCCTCGCCCTCGTCGCGACGACCGCGCCCGGCATCGGCCCCGCAGCGGTCGCCGTCATCGCCGGTATCGTCGCCCTCGGGGTGCTCAACACCTACTTCGGCGCCTTCGCCAAGCTCGGCGCCTCGCTCGGCCGCGACGGCGACCTTCCCCGCTGGATGGCCGCCGGCGTGGAGTCGGGCGGCATCCCGCGGCGCAGTCTGCTCGTCGTCGGCCTGCTCGCCGGGGCGTACCTCGTCGCCCTCATCCTCACCGGGCTCGACCTGGCCGCCTTCATCCTCATCCACACGAGCTGCATGGTCGCGATCTACGCGCTCGGGATGCTGGCCGCCGTGCGCCTGCTCGAGCGCTGGTCGCTCGGCTGGTGGATGGCGGTGGTCTCGTGCGTCTTCGTGCTCGGCCTGCTGCTGCTCGCCGGCATCCACCTGCTCGTCCCGGCCGGCCTCGCGCTCGCCGCCGTGCTCGTGACGGTCGTCAAGCGCCTCCGCGCCCGGGCGACCCGTGCCGCCGCTCCGGCCCCCGCGCTTTCCGTCGAGTCGGGTCATCCTGCGGGTTCGGCGAGTGCCGAGGTCGCAGGATGACCCGAGTCGCGGAGGATCGGGCGCCGGGTGGCACGCGCCTCGTCGATCTCAGCCACGTCATCCGCGCCGGGCTCGTGACCTATCCGGGCCTGCCGGCGCCCACGATCGAGCCCTTCCTCACGCGCGTCGACTCGCGCACGCGCTACGCGCCGGGAACCGAGTTCGCGATGGACACCATCACGATGATCGGCAACACCGGCACCTATCTCGACAGCCCGTTCCACCGCTACGAGGGCGGCACCGATCTCGCCGGCCTCTCGCTCGAGACGCTCGTCGACCAGCCGGCCGAGATGTTCCACCTGGCGGATGCGCGCGAGCGCGGCATCGGCGCGGAGGTCTTCCGCGACCGGTCGCTCCGCGGCTGCGCCGTGCTGCTGCACACCGGGTGGGACCGCCACTTCGGCACGCCGGCCTATACGAGCGGCGCGCCCTACCTCACCGCGGCGGGCGCCGAGTACCTCGTCGGCCAGGGTGTCACGATCGTCGGGATCGACTCGCTCAACATCGACGACACCGAGAGCGGGGGCGAGCGGCCGGCGCACTCCGCGCTGCTCGCGGC
>JBIQHP010000179.1:0-1904 GCA_044508495.1 Clavibacter sp. | reverse complement strand
CACCATCACGGGTACGTCTCAACCGATCCGCGCGTCGCCCCGGCCGCCGGCACCGGGATCGACCGGCCGACCGAACTACCCGAGCAAGTCGACGTGCTCATCGTCGGCTCCGGACCCGCAGGCATGCTCCTGGCCGCGCAGCTCTCGCAGTTCCCGACGGTGACCACGCGCATCGTCGAGCGCCGCCCCGGCCGCCTCCCGATCGGTCAGGCCGACGGCATCCAGGCCCGCAGCGTCGAGACGTTCCAGGCCTTCGGCTTCGCCGAGCGCATCACCGCCGAGGCCTACCAGATCACCGAGATGAACTTCTGGGCGCCCGACCCCGCCGACAAGACCCGCATCGTCCGCACCTCGCGCACCGACGACGACCCGCGCGGCATCAGCGAGTTCCCGCACCTCATCGTCAACCAGGCCCGCGTGCTCGACTACTTCGCCGAGGCCGCCGCGAACGGGCCGGGCCGCATCACCCCCGACTACGGCTACGAGTTCGTGGGCCTCGAGCGCGGCGAGGGCGAGTACCCGGTCGCGGTCACCCTGCGCGAGACCTCCGGCGACGACGCTGCCCGCGAACGGGTCGTCCACGCCAGGTACGTCGTCGGATGCGACGGCGCCCGCAGCGCGGTCCGCGAGTCGATCGGCCGGCGGCTCGTCGGCCAGTCCGCGATGCACGCCTGGGCCGTCATGGACACGCTCGCCGTCACCGACTTCCCCGACATCCGCATCAAGTGCGCGATCCAGTCGCACGCCGGGAGCATCCTGCACATCCCTCGCGAGGGCGGGCACCTGTTCCGGATGTACGTCGACCTCGGCGAGACTACCGCCGAGCACCACGACGACGTGCGCAGCACGACCGTCGAGCAGGCCATCGCGAAGGCGAACGAGATCCTCCACCCCTACACGCTCGACGTGAAGAACACCGCCTGGTACAGCGTCTACGAGGTCGGCCACCGCCTCACCGACCGGTTCGACGACGACGAGGAGAAACCGCGCGTCTTCATCGCCGGCGACGCCTGCCACACCCACAGCGCGAAGGCCGGCCAGGGCATGAACGTCTCGATGCAGGACGGCTTCAACCTCGGCTGGAAGCTTGGCTCGGTGCTCACCGGCCGCAGCCCCGAGGCGCTGCTGCGCACCTACTCCGCGGAGCGCCAGGTCATCGCCCAGAACCTCATCGACTTCGACAAGGAGTGGTCGACCCTCATGGCCATCAAGCCCGAGGACTGGGACCGGCCCGAGACGCTCGATGAGTTCTACACGCGCACCGCGGAGTTCCCGGCCGGCTTCATGACGCAGTACGAGCCGTCGATGATCGTGGGCGACGCCGCGCACCAGTCGCTCGCCGAGGGCTTCACGATCGGCAAGCGGTTCAAGTCCGCCCCGGTCATCCGGATCGGCGACACCGTGCCCGCGCACCTCGGCCACCACGCCCGCGCGGACGGCCGCTGGCGCATCTACGCCTTCGCCGACACGAAGGCGACGGCGCTCGCCGGATGGGCGCAGTGGCTCGGCACCTCCCCCGACTCGCCCCTGCTGAGGTACACCCCGGCGGGCACCGACCCCGACAGCGTCTTCGACGTCAAGGTCGTCTACCAGCAGGACCACTCCGAGGTGGAGATCCCCGACATCCCCGCGGTGTTCCTGCCGCGGGTCGGGCCGTTCGGGCTCATCGACTACGAGAAGATCTATGCCGCGCGCGCGGACGACGACATCTTCGAGGCGCGGGGGATCGACCGCGGCGGGGCGGTCGTGGTGGTGCGGCCGGACCAGTACGTCGCGCACGTGCTGCCGTTCTCGGCGACGGAGGCGCTCGCCGACTTCTTCGCTCGGAGCATGCTGCCGGCCTAGGGGTACCGGTTTCGATACGCCCGGCTCCGCCGGGCTACTCAACCGGCGGAAACTGTCGC
>JBIQHP010000178.1:0-1922 GCA_044508495.1 Clavibacter sp. | reverse complement strand
CTCGCGAGCAAGCACATCCCCTTCGAGCGGCGCGCCCAGCTGCAGCGCTCGCTCGTGCGCAGCCACGCGGCGAGCAGCGGCCCGGAGGTCGAGCGCGAGGTCGTGCGGGCGACCATGCTGCTGCGGCTCTCGACCCTCGCGACCGGCCGCACCGGAGTGCGCCCCGTCGTCGCCCAGACCTACGTGAAGCTGCTCAACGCGGGGATCACGCCCGTCGTCGGCGAGTACGGGAGCCTCGGCTGCTCGGGCGACCTCGCCCCGCTCGCCCACTGCGCGCTCGCCCTCCTCGGCGAGGGCACCGTGCGCGACGCCGCCGGCGAACTCGTTCCTGCCGCCGACGCGCTCGAGGCCGCCGCTATCGAGCCCATCGAGCTCCACGAGAAGGAGGGTCTCGCCCTCATCAACGGCACCGACGGCATGCTGGGCATGCTCGTCCTGGCCCTCCACGACCTGCGTGCGCTCGTGACGACCGCCGACCTCGCCGCGGCCATGAGCGTCGAGGGGCTGCAGGGCACCGACGCGGTCTTCGCGGCCGACCTGCAGGCGCTGCGCCCGCATCCGGGGCAGGCCGACTCGGCAGCGAACATCCGGGCCGTGCTCGCCGGCTCGCCCATGATCGGCCGGCCGGAGGGCTTCACCCGGGTGCAGGACGCCTACTCGCTGCGCTGCGCGCCCCAGGTGCACGGCGCCGTGCGCGACACGATCGCCCACGCCGCGACCGTCGCCGAACGCGAGCTCGCGAGTGCGATCGACAACCCCGTCGTGACCCCGGATGACCGGCTCGAGTCGAACGGCAACTTCCACGGGGCGCCGCTCGGCTACGTGCTCGACTTCCTCGCGATCGCCGTCGCCGACCTCGCGTCGATGAGCGAGCGGCGCACCGACCGGTTCCTCGACCCGGCCCGCAACCACGGCCTCAACGCCTTCCTCGCCGACGACCCCGGCGTCGACTCCGGCCACATGATCGCCCAGTACACCCAGGCCGGTATCGTGAGCGAGCTCAAGCGGCTCGCCGTGCCGGCGAGCGTCGACTCGATCCCCTCCTCAGCCATGCAGGAGGACCACGTCTCGATGGGCTGGAGCGCCGCCCGCAAGCTGCGCCGCGCGATCGACGGCCTCGGCCGCGTGCTCGCGATCGAGCTGCTCACCTCGGCCCGCGCGATGGACCTGCGCGCCCCCGTGCAACCCGGGCCGGTCGGCTCGGCAGTCCGGGCGCAGCTGCGCACCCGGGTCGAGGGGCCGGCGACCGACCGCTACCTGGCCCCGGAGATCGAGGCCGCCCATTCCATGGTGCTCGACGGCTCGCTGCTCGCGGCCGCGGCATCCGTCGTCACCCACGCAGGAGGAGAGCTCGTATGATCGGCGCGCGTCCAGTCAAGGCATACCGCGGGACCGAGCTGCACACGCTCGGCTGGCCGCAGGAGGCGGCGCTTCGGATGCTGCAGAACAACCTCGACCCCGAGGTCGCGGAGCATCCGGACGACCTCGTCGTCTACGGCGGGACCGGTCGCGCCGCCCGCGACTGGGCGAGCTTCGACGCCATCGTGCGCACGCTCGAAACCCTCAGGGGAGACGAGACGCTGCTCGTTCAGTCCGGCCGCCCGGTCGGCGTCATGCAGACGCACGAGTGGGCGCCGCGCGTGCTCCTGGCCAACTCGAACCTCGTGGGCGACTGGGCGAACTGGGACGAGTTCCGGCGCCTCGAGCAGCTCGGGCTCACGATGTACGGGCAGATGACGGCCGGATCCTGGATCTACATCGGGACGCAGGGCATCCTGCAGGGCACCTACGAGACCTTCGCCGCGGTCGCGGCGAAGCTCGCCGCTCGGAAGGGTGGGCACGGCCAGCACAGTGGGGGCACCCTCGCCGGCACCATCACCCTCACGGGCGGCCTCGGCGGCATGGGCGGCGCGCAGCCGCTC
>JBIQHP010000177.1:0-1933 GCA_044508495.1 Clavibacter sp. | reverse complement strand
CTGGGCATGAGCGTCGGCCTCATCGAGAAGGGCAAGGTCGGCGGCACCTGCCTGCACGTCGGCTGCATCCCCACCAAGGCGCTCCTGCACTCCGCCGAGGTCGCGGATGTCGCCCGCGAGTCCGCCAAGTACGGCGTCACGGCGACCCTCGAGGGCATCGACATCGCGGGGGTGACCGCCTATCGCGAAGGCATCGTCGCGAGCAAGTACAAGGGGCTCCAGGGCCTCATCAAGGCTCGCGGCATCACCGTCATCGAAGGCGAGGGCAAGCTCGTCTCGCCGAACACCGTGCAGGTCGGCGACGACCGCATCACGGGCAAGAACGTCGTGCTCGCGACCGGCTCCTACTCCCGCTCGCTCCCCGGGCTCGAGATCGGCGGACGGGTCATCACCTCGGAGCAGGCTCTCGAACTCCCCTTCGTCCCCCGCAAGGTCGCCGTGCTCGGCGGCGGCGTCATCGGCGTCGAGTTCTCGAGCGTCTGGCGCTCCTGGGGCGCGGAGGTCACCATCATCGAGGCGCTCCCCCACCTCGTCCCCAACGAGGACGAGTCGGTGAGCAAGCAGTTCGAGCGCGCCTTCCGCAAGCGCGGGATCGACTTCAAGCTCGGCGTCAGGTTCCAGGGTGTGACGCAGGACGAGAACGGGGTCGTCGTGACCCTCGAGAACGGCGAGACCGTGGAGGCGGAGCTCCTCCTCGTCGCCGTCGGTCGCGGGCCCTCGACCGCGGGCCTCGGCTTCGAGGAGGCCGGTCTGACCATGGATCGCGGCTTCGTCATCACGAACGAGCGCCTCGCCACGAACCTCCCCGGCGTCTACGCGGTCGGCGACATCGTCCCCGGCCTCCAGCTCGCGCACCGCGGCTTCCAGCAGGGCATCTTCGTCGCCGAGGAGATCGCCGGACTGAACCCCATCGTCATCTCCGACAGCAACATCCCGAAGGTCACCTACTCCGACCCCGAGGTCGCCTCGGTCGGCCTCAGCGAGGCCAGGGCCAAGGAGCAGTACGGGGCCGACAAGGTCTCGAGCTACGACTACAACCTCGCCGGCAACGGCAAGAGCCACATCATCGGCACGACCGGATCGATCAAGGTCGTACGGGTCGTGGACGGCCCGGTGGTCGGCGTGCACATGATCGGCGCACGCGTCGGCGAGCTCATCGGGGAAGCCCAGCTCGCCGTCAACTGGGAGGCCTACCCCGAGGACATCGCCCCTCTCATCCACGCTCACCCGACCCAGAACGAGGCGCTCGGCGAGGCCTTCCTCGCCCTCGCCGGCAAGCCGCTGCACGCCGTCTGACCCTCGAACGCGAACTATGCTGGACGAGACAGCCACGGTCCTGAAGGAGCACCAGTCATGAGCGAATCCGTCAACCTGCCGGCACTCGGCGAGAGTGTCACTGAAGGAACGGTGACCCGCTGGCTCAAGAAAGTCGGAGACCGTGTGGAGGTCGACGAGCCCCTCGTCGAGGTCTCGACCGACAAGGTCGACACGGAGATCCCCTCGCCCGTCGCGGGAGTGCTCGAGGCGATCCTCGTCGCCGAGGACGAGACCGTCGAGGTCGGAACCGCCCTCGCGACCGTCGGAGACGGATCCGGCGGCGGTGCGCCTGCCGCACCTGCCGCCGAAGCACCGGCAGCGGAGGGGCCGGCCGCTCCCGTCGCTGTGCCCGAGCCGGCACCGCAGCCGCCTGCCGCCGAGCAGCCCTCGACCGAGCAGTGGGCGCCCGCCCCGCCCGCCGAGGCCGCACCGCCTGCCGAACCCGCACCGGAGACTCCCGCGCCAGAACAGCTAGCAGCAGTGCAGCCAGCAGCCGAGCAGCCAACAGCAGTGCAGCCTGAGCCGGCGCAGCCCGTCGCCGAGCAGCCCGCGACTCCCGCAGCGCCCGCGGCAGCGCCCGCCGCACCAGCCGCGGCGGCACCCGTGGTTCCCGCAG
>JBIQHP010000059.1:0-14082 GCA_044508495.1 Clavibacter sp. | reverse complement strand
GAGTGGCGTACTCGTCGATGATCGCTTTCTTGGCATCTGGTGCTAATGGCATAGACGGCCCCTTTCGCTCGTTGCGCGGTGCTGGTCGCCTTCTGCGCCAGCTCTCTTCATCCGCGGCCGTTGGACGGCAACCTTGAGAGTTTAGCACCGTGCTGTGGTCGCCTCGCCCGCCGTCCGTTCCTGTGAGCTCGCCCTGAGAATTCCGCTGGGGCTCCCCCGGCAATCCGGCCCACTAGACAAGCTCGTCCACCGCGGTCACGGGCCCGTGACGCGCCCGTCACGGGCAGGTTGCGATGATGCGACCAACCAGGGGGTTAAGAGTGCTGAGAATCAAGAATCACGGGGAAATCCGACGGGGAACCATCGTCAAGCGGACAGCGATCACGGCGGGAATGCTTCTGCTGGCGGCATTCATGGTCGTGCTGCCCGGGGCCAGCTCCGACCCGGCCTCGGCGGCGACACCGCCTCAGGTCGAGCTGTGCAACGACACTCTCAACGCCGACGCGACGACCGTGGAATGCCACGTCGTCCTGGCCAACACCTTCGACGTCGCGACCGGGATCGGCTCGGCCGTCGTCACGACGACGATCTGCGCAGGGGCGCCTGGAGCTGCGGCATGCGGTCCGGCGACGATCGCCAACTACGGCGCTGTCATCACATCCGTGGTGCAGTGCAACGGATCGGGTAACGCGGGCGGCAGCGTCGTCATCTGCGACGTGACCATCGCCAACACGATCACCGGCGCGGTCGGGGTCACCGCGGGGACCGTCAACCAGTGCGTGGGCTCGGGAGAGGACGGAGGGGCCACGCCGCTCAACTGCGGCCCGCCCCAGAGCACGTCCGGCGCTACCCTCACCCAGTGCAACGGCTCGGGCAACGGCGGTGGAGGCGACCTGCGGGTGACCTGCTCGTTCGGAGCCATCACCGAGACGGCCGCGCTGCGCGTCACGATCGATCAGTGCAACGGGTCCGCGAACGGCGGCGGCGCGACCGTCACGTGCAGCGCATCCCAGACGAACACCGTCATTCCGGCTGCAACCGGGGGCACGGGAGGGACCGGCCAGGGCGCCACTCCCCCGACTGCCGTCCGGGATCTCGCCAACAGCGGAAGCACCCAGGATGCCTGGCCCATCGCCATCATCGGCAGCGTGACCCTGCTGCTGGGAATCTCGCTCATGCTGCACGCCGGACGTCGGCGCGAGCGGCAACCGCTCGGCTGAGATCGTTCGGGGGGACGATCCGGTCGAAGGCGGACTAGGCTTGCATCACGTCAGGAACGCGGTGATTCCGATGATGCAAGCCTCTTCCGCACGCCACGGCCCTCGGCCGGACGGTTCACCGACGGGTCAGGCTTTCAGCCCTTCGCGCGCCCTCGAGGCGGTCGGCGAGCGATGGAGCCTTCTCGTCATGCGCGACGCGCTGTTTCGCGGAACGACCCGTTTCGCCGACTTCCTGCGTCATACCGGGGCGGAGGAGGACATCCTCGCCGCGCGACTCGACGGCTTCGTGGGAGCGGGCCTCATGGAGCTCTCCTACGACCCGCGGCATCCGAATCAGGCTGACTACGTTCTCACGGAGCAGGGCCGCGACCTCGAACCGGTCGTCATCGCGCTGACCACCTGGGGTGAGGGCTGGACCTCGCCGCAAGGCCCCCCGATCGCGGTCGAGCGCGCCATCCCCCTCATCGCACAGCTCGTCGCCTCCCACCTCGAGGAGACGGAGGCCCCTCCTTCGCCGCTTCTCATCGAGATCTCGCTCCTCGGAGCGTTCGCTGTCCGCATCGGCGGCCGCCCCGTCGAAGGGCTCCCCGTCGGCTCCCAGCGCCTGCTCGTCTTCCTCGCGCTGCACAACCGTGCCGTCGCCCGTATCGCGATGGCGGGCACCATGTGGCCCGAGGTCTCCGAGGAGCGCGCGGGCCTGAGCCTCCGCTCCGCGCTGTCCAGACTCGACACCCCCACGAGGGAGGCGGTGCTCTCCGCGTCTGCCGGCCTGAGCCTCGTCGAGACCGTCGCCGTCGACCTGAGGGCTGGGCAGGCTCTCGCCCACCGGCTCGTCCAACCGAACTCGACCCCCACGGATGCCGACCTGAGCCCCGACGCAGTCGCCCTGCTCTCGGGCGACCTCCTCCCCGATTGGTACGACGACTGGGTCGTCTCGGAGGCCGAGGACTGGCGCGACCTCCGGCTGAGCGCCCTGTGCGCCCAGGCGGAGCGGCTCCTGGACGCCGGCCGGCGTCCCGAGGGGATGCTCGCCGCCCGGGCCGCCATGCGGGGGGACCCGCTGCGGGAGGACGCGCACGGCATCCTCATGCGCATCCATCTCGCCGGAGGGAACCAGTCCGAGGCGCTCCGCGTCTTCGAGCGCTACAGCGATCTCCTGCTCGACGTGCTCGGCCTCGAGCCCACCGAGCGGCTCGGCTCGCTCGTCGCGAACATCCGTAAGGCATAGCCGGCCCGGCGCGTCCCGCTTCCGAGCTCGGCGGAGGATGCGCGCGCTGAGGCTAGGCGGCGACCCGCTCCGGCTCGCGATGGGCGATGCGGACCTCGTCGAAGACCCCGGCGCGGATCGCCTGGAACACCTCGGTCGCGGCCTGCTGCAGGCGGCCCTGCCGGTGCGAGGCCACGACGGCGGCGAGGCGACGCGCCTCCTCGTCGTAGACGACATCCGCTTCGAGGGCGTCGTCGACGAGGATGCCGCCGGAAGCCCCGACCCACGCCGAGACGACCTGGCGCAGCAGCGAGTTGCGCAACGGCACGGCGACGCGCTGACCGCGCGCGAACGGCCGCACCTGCGTGATCATGGCGCGGGCGAGGAGCCCGGGCGCGAGCAGATCGGCCGCCTGCCGGTCGGTGACGTTGCGCGGAATCCCCACGAGGGTGTCGACGCGCACGATCGGCTCGAGCCCCAGGGAGAGCGGATAGGCGACGCGGTCGCCGCGCACGAAACCGTCGGCGGGGCTCCCGACATCCGCGATCGTGGCCGCGACCATCGTGCCGGTCGCGGCGATCTCGACGCGCACCTGCCCTGCGGCGGGGCGTCGGACTGCAGTGGTGCTCATACCCAGGGCAACCTCGTTCCGCAGCGGAATATTCCACCGCAAGCGCGTCGGCAGGGCTATCCTGAGCCTGGACTGCGGTTTTCGCCGCTGCCATCAATGCTTGCGGAAGGTACGGACATGATCACGATCTCCTGGCTCCTCATCGTCACCATCCTCGCGGCGGCGCTCGCGCTCGTCGACGGCATCAGCAGGCTGCGCGGACGCCGCAGCAACTCGATCCTCGCGATCGCGGAGCTGCTGTTCGCGGCGCTCATGCTCCTGTCGATCTTCTTCGCGTTCCCGGCGCCGCTCGGAACCTTCCTCTTCGCGGTGCTGCTCGAGGTCGTGCTCATCCTCATCCTGCTGATTCGCGGCGCCGGCGCCAAGGGCGTCTCGGCCGTCACGGTCATCGCGCTCATCCTGAACTCGGTCGTCGTGCTCATCGCCGCCGGCTGGCTGACGATCCCGGGACTCGGGTAGCTGACGACCTCGGCGCGACGGTGCCCGGGATAGCCTGAGCGGATGATCCGTCACACCGTCGCGTTCCGCCTCCACCACGCCGAGGGCTCGGATGCCGAGCTCGCCTTCCTCGCCGATGCCCGCGTCCTCGCGGGGATTCCGGGGGTCGAGCGCTTCGAGCAACTGCGGCAGGTGAGCGCCAAGAGCCCTTACCGATTCGGCTTCTCGATGGAGTTCGCCGACGAGGAGGCCTACCGGGCCTACGACGAGCATCCGGTGCATAGGGCCTTCGTCGCCGACCGATGGGTTCCGGAGGTGGCCGAGTTCCAGGAGCTCGATTACGCGGCGCTCGACTACACGGCGCTCGACTGAGGAGTGCCCGGAGACGGGGCTAGAACTCCTCGTTCGTGTCGGGGTCGCCGCCCCAGAGCCGACCGGACTCGAGGGAGGCGATCGCGGCGACCTCGGCCTCATCGAGCTCGAAGCCGAACACGTCGAGGTTCTCCTGCTGCCGGGTGGCGTGCGCCGACTTGGGGAGCGGGATCGAGCCGAGCTGCACGTGCCAGCGCAGCACGGCCTGCGCCGGCGTCACATTGTGCGCATCCGCGACGGCGGTGACGACGGGGTTGCCGAGCACCGAGCGCTGGCGCGCGAGCGGCGTCCAGCTCTCGGTCCGGATGCCGTGCTCGGCATGGAAGGCGCGCATCGCCGACTGCGGGAAGTGCGGATGCAGCTCGATCTGGTTGACGGCCGGAACGACGCCGGACTCCTGGATGATGGAAGTCAGGTGCTCCTGGGTGAAGTTGCTCACCCCGATCGAGCGCACGAGGCCCTCGTCCCGGAGGCGGATCATGGCCCTCCAGGTGTCGACGTACCTGCCGACCCGCGGCAGCGGCCAGTGGATGAGGAACAGGTCGACGTAGTCGAGACCCAGGTTCGCACGCGACTCCTCGAAGCCGGCGAGCGTCTCCTCGTAGCCGTGGAACCGGCCGGGAAGCTTCGTCGTGATCCGGAACTCCTCACGCGGGAGCCCCGAGCGACGCACCGCCTCCCCCACCTCGGCCTCGTTCTCGTAGTTGAGGGCCGTGTCGAGCAGGCGGTATCCGGCCTCGATCGCGGTGAGCACGGCATCCGTGCCCTCGTCGCCGTTGAGCTGGTAGGTGCCGAACCCGATGGCCGGAAGCGTGTTGCCGTCGTGGAGCGTCACCGTGGGAATCGTCATGCCCTCAGTCTGACGCAAGCGGGGGACGGTAGTCTCTGCGAGCATGGTCTGAGCCAAGAAGTGTGAAAGAAGGGGCGCGGATGTCGGTATCGGGAATCCTGGACGCGCTCCTGATCCTGCTCATCCTCGCCTACTTCAGCTACGGCTGGGTGGTCGGCTTCGTGCGCAGCGCCTTCGGACTCGCCGGCATCGTCGCCGGCGGCATCGCCGCATTCTTCGCCGTGCCGCTCATCGGCTCCTGGGTGGCGTTCCCGATATGGAGGCTGCTGCTCGTCATCGTCGCCGTCGTCGCCCTCGTCGCGGCCGGGCAGGCGCTGGGCGCCTGGATCGGGCGTGTGCTCGGACGCCGCGTCGAGAAGTCGAAGCTGAGCATGGTGGATCGCCTCGGCGGCGCCGTCATGAACGCCGTGGTCACCGCCCTCATCGCCTCGATCGTCGCGTTCAGCGTCGGCTCCTTCGGCGTACCCGTGCTCACGCAGGCCATCGCCGGCTCGACCGTGCTGCGGACGATCGACACCCTCACGCCCGGCCCGGTCAAGACCGGCCTCGCCCAGCTTCGCTCGATCGTGGTGCAACAGGGCATCCCGCGCATCATCTCGGCGGCGGGCGGCCCCGTCGAGACTCCCCCGGCCTCGGCTCCGGATGTCGACACCGGCACCTCCTCGCTCGCGGCGGCCGCGCAATCGGTCGTCAAGGTCACCGGCAGCGCCTACCAGTGCGGACAGAACCAGTCCGGCAGCGGATTCGTCATCGCCGCGAACCGGGTCGTCACCAACGCCCACGTCGTCGCCGGGGTGAGCGAACCGGTGGTCGAGGTCCCCGGGGTCGGCGCCGCACCGGGGCGCATCGTGTACTTCGACCCCGAGTCGGACCTCGCGGTCATCGCCGTCGACGGCCTCGGCGCCGATCCCATCCCGCTCAGCCCGACGCTCGCCGAGGGCAGCGACGCGGTCTTCGACGGCTACCCGCTCGGCGGGCCGTTCCAGTCCGGTCCGGCGCGCGTCGACCGCGTGACGACGGTGCGGGTCAACGACATCTACGGCGCCGGCTCGAGCACGCTCGAGGTCTACCAGCTCGCCGCCGACGTCCAGGAGGGCAACTCGGGCGGCCCGCTCCTGAGCGTCGAGGGGCTCGCCGCGGGCGTGATCTTCGCGAAGTCCGCCAACACGGCCGGGGTCGGCTACGCGCTCACGATGCGCGAGCTGCGGCCCGTGGCCGACCAGGCGGCCTCCTTCTCCGCTCCGGTCTCGTCCGGGCCGTGCATCCGCCGTTAGGCGAGGCGGCTCTCCAGGAAGGCGAGGACCCGGGACCAGGCGTCGGAAGCGGCATCCGGGTCGTAGGTCGTCGTGTTGGTGTCGTTGAAGAAGGCGTGGCGCGCGCCCTGATAGACGGTCGTCTCGAAGTCGACCCCGGCATCCGCCATCGCCGTGGACACCGCGGGGAGCGACTCCATGAGCCGCTCGTCGAGACCGCCGTAGAAGGCGTGCACCGGGCAGGCGATCGAGGCGATGTCGGCGGACTCCGGCGGCGCACCGTAGAACGGCGCCGCTGCCCGGATGCGCGGCTCCGCCGCGGCGAGGGCGAAGCTGTAGCTCCCGCCGAAGCAGAACCCGGTGACGGCGATCCGGCCGTCGACCCCGGGCTGCGCCTCGAGATGGTCGACGACCTTGCGCAGCTGGCCGACCGCCCACGCCCCGTACTCCGGCTCGCGCGAGGCGGTGAGCTTCTCGCGCAGGAGCGGCTGTGCCGCGGTGCGCACGGCCTCGTCGGGATTCATGGCGAGGTCGTGGAGCTCCTGACCGACCGACGGCGTGACCCCGGCGCCGCTCAGGATGTCGGGGGCGAGAACGAGGTAGCCTTCTGCGGCGAACCGGTCGGCGACGTCCCGGATGTGGTCGACGAGCCCCCAGATCTCGTGGATGACGATGAGGGCGCCCTTCGGTTCCCCAGGAGGGTCGGCACGGTAGGCGGTGAGCTCCGACCCGGGGACCTCGATCATCGGCATGGACTCATCCTGCCACCGCCGCCGTCTTCGGGGATACGGCCTGCCGCGGCATCCTGAGCGCATAGAGCGAGGCGACGGCGAGCAGCAGCACGGCAGAGCCGAACGCCGCCGGGTAGGACACGGCATCCAGGAGCGCACCGGCCGCGAGCGGCCCGATGATCGCGCCGAGATCGGAGATGGCGGAGAAGACCGCGACCGGCTGGCCGCTCTTCGCGCCGGCGGCGTCGCCGACGGATGCCGCGGGCGCGGTCCCCATGAAGGCGGCGGCGATCCCGAAGAGGCACAGCAGCACGATGAGGAGCCAGATGTCGCCGGCGAACGGGATGGCGAGCATGACGACCGCTCCGACGGCGTAGGAACCGACGATCGCGGGCTTGCGGCCGACCGTGTCGACGAACTTCCCCGCCGGGGCGAGGGCGAGCGTCTGCGCGACCGCGGCGATCGCGAAGGCGATGCCGGTCCAGAGCTCCTCCTTGTGCAGGAGCTCGACCACGAGGATGGGCACGAGGGCGCTGCGCACGCCGAAACTCGCCCAGCCGGTCGCGAAGTTGGCGAGGCAGGCCGCGCGGAAGCGCCGGTCGGCGAGCACGACGCGAAGCGGGATGGGCGCAGCCTCGCCGGGCGCGGCATCCTTCGCCGCCTTCGAGACGGGCTTGAGGAAGAGCAGGCCGACGACGCCGGCGATCACGAGTGTTCCCGCGTAGAAGAAGAACGGCGCGCGAAGCGAGATGACGGCGAGCAGGCCGCCGATCGCCGGGCCGGCCATGCCCCCGATGAGGAATCCGCCCTGGAAGAAGCCGACCGCGCGTCCGCGCATCGACGGGGCGGTCGTTCCGAGCAGGAGCGACATCGCCGAGATCGAGAACATCGCCGAGCCCACACCGCCCGCCCCGCGCAGGAGCAGCACTTCGGGGTAGCTCTGGGCGAGTCCCACCAACGCGCTCGACACCGCGACGATGCCGATCCCGATGGCGAGGATCGTGCGCTCGCCTCCCCAGTCGATGAGCTTGCCGACGAAGGGACTCGCGACGAGTCGCACGAGGGCGAAGGCGGATACCACAGCGCCGACCTCGGTGTAGCCGACGCCGAAGGTGCGCACGAAGACCGGGAGGATCGGGATGACGACCCCGAAGCCGACCATGACGAAGAAGGCGATGATCCCGAGCACGATCGTCTCGCGGGATAGTCGCGGCTTCGCGACGGGATTCGGCACTCACTCAGGCTAGAACGTTCTGCACCGGAACGCTGGCCTCACGGTTATCCACAGATTGTGCTTGAAGGACATGTGCCGCGCATGTACCGTGGCATCATGGCGAAGATGTTGCAGGTGCGGAATCTCCCCGAAGAAGTTCACGCGCGCCTCAAGGAGCGCGCGGCCGCCGAACGGATGTCGCTCTCCGACTACGTCGCGCAGGAGCTCACCCGGCTCGTGCGGTACCGCAGCAATGCGGAGATCGTGCGCGAGGCGCGCAAGAAGACGTTCGACATCTCGATTGAGGAACTCGTCGAGGGCATCAGAAGGGACCGGGAATCGCATTGAGCTTCACCGCTGTCATCGACTGTTCGGCTCTCTTCGACAATCTCGTTCTCTCGCGCGTCACGCGGCTCACGGAGACTTTCGCCGACGGCCGCTTCCACGCCCCCCAGCTCCTCGACTACGAGTTCCTGGCGGCACTGCGTCGCCATATCGCCAGTGGACGCCTCGGCGCCAGCGCTGCGACCGACAAGCTCGACCTGTTCTCGCAGTTCAGGTTCGAACGCCACGGCATCGAGTTGCTGCGCCGGCGCATCTGGGCCCTGCGTCACAACTTCTCGCCCTACGATGCAAGCTACGTCGCCCTCGCCGAGGCGCTTGACATCCCGCTCCTCACGAGCGATCACCGGCTCGCGAAGGCCGCGAGCGGCTACTGCGAGGTACTCACTCCTTAGAGCAAGGCTTCAGCAGTCGTAGAAGTAGTACACGGGCGAGCTGAAGCTCGCCAACACCCCGCCCTGGATGATCGCGACGGCTCCCCAGTACTCGTCCGGGTTCCCCGTCGCGGTGCCGTGCGCGACGTCGTAGTGCAGGGTCTTCCAGGAGCCGTAGTCCTCCGTGTAGGCTCCGGGCGCCCCGGCGAAGACTGCACTCTCGGCCGTGCCGATCTGCTGCCCTCCGAGCACGGCGACGGCGATGCCGTTGGTGGTGCTGGCGGCCTCCGCCGTGGCGAGGAACTGCGACCCGGCCGGTCGCTGCCAGTCGGGGCCCCAGACGAAGGACAGCCCGCCCCAGCTCGCCTGCGTGCGCTCGTGGAAGCATCCGGTCATCGGCAGAGTGGCCCGGGTCTCGGGCAGCCTGATCGCCTCGCTCAACTGAGCGACTGCGGACTCGGCGTCGGTCGTGAAGGGCAGGTCGAGATAGACGCCGCCCTCCGAGAGCGTCAGGTAGACGCTGTCGCCGTCGATGACGATGGAGGAGATGCGGTCGCGGGGGTCCTCCGTCTCGGATGGGCTCGGCTCGACGGATGCCGTGGGGCCGGCCCCCGGGGTCTCCGACGGACCCGGGCCGCCGGGATCGCACCCGACGAGACCTCCCGACAGGGCCAGCACCGCACCGACAGCGAGGACCCTGCTCAGTTTCGTCATGGCGAAACAGTAGTGACCCCAGTCGATGCCTCACAAGGCATGAAGGGATTCCGGCATGGTCTCGTTATCTGACGGGCAGATCTTCCGCAAGCTCGTCAACCCTCGACAGCGGCAGGTCCGTCGTGGCAGTGTAAGTCCACCATTCCGCAGTGTAAGTCCAGCATTTCTCAAGGGAGCACACCATGAGTCGCGCGTCCAGCATCACCGCACCCGCCCTGCTGGCGGCCCTTCTGGCCACGATGTCCCTGACGGGATGCGCGCCGGAGCCGGAACCAGGCGAAAGCCCCTCCGACGACGGAGCCTCCTCGCACCAGGATCCCTGCATCGTCGGCACCTGGGACCTCGACGTGCTCGACTACGAGACCCAGTCGACGGAGTACTTCGCCGGACTCGGCCTTCCCGTCTTCGACTTCGCGATGGGCGGCGATGGCGTGATCCAGTTCACCGCCGACGGCCTCGTGTCGACCGACATCGATCTCACGATGACGGGCACGATCGTCGCTGGCGAGACCCGCGTTCCCTTCGACACGCAGTCCGGCTACACGGCCACCGGCGACTGGAGCCCCGGCGACGACCTCGCCTCGATCGATCTCGCGAACTGGTCCACCGTGCCCGACCCCGGCATCCCGGTCGACCCGGCAGCGCCCTCGGTCCCGGCGATCGACTACACGGATGTCCCCGCCGTCACCGCGAGCTGCACCGAGACGACCCTCGTGCTGCAGGCGCCTGGCGCGCCGCTCTACGCGCGCTGGCACCGCTGAGAATCCGGCGTCGGTGGGGTGTGCGGGACTTGAACCCGCGACCGACGGATTATGAGTCCGCTGCTCTAACCAGCTGAGCTAACACCCCGCGCCGCACCGAGCCTCAGGAGGCCTGCTCGTCGAGCGACACCTCGGTGACCGGGTCGGTCACCGCCTCCCCACGATACAGTCTCTCGAAGGTCGTGACCGTGCGTTGGATGTCGTGTGGCGCGATGAGCTTGAGACTGTTGCGCTTCATCCGGATGAGCTCGGCATCCGTAGCCGTCAACACGGTCGTGAGCTTCGCAGCCAGGTCGTCGACGTTCTCCGGCTCGAAGAGGTAGCCGTTCTCACCGTCGTGCACGAGATGCGGCAGCGCCATGGCGTTCGCCGCGACGACCGGGAGCCCGGACGACATCGCCTCCATCGTCGCGATGCTTTGCAGCTCGGCGATCGACGGGATCGCGAAGACCGTCGACCTCGTGTACGCGGCCTTGAGCTCCTCGTCGGAGACGTAGCCCGTGAAGGTCGTCCGGTCGCCGATGCCCACCTCGGCCGCGAGCTTCTTGAGGTGGTTCAGGAGGTCGCCGCCGCCCACGATGTCGAGCGTCGCCTCGAGCGCCGGGTCGAGCCTCGCGACGGCCCTGATGAGCACATCGAGGTGCTTCTCCTCCGCGACCCGGCCCACGAAGAGGATGCGGTTCGCCGTCTTGGCCTCCATGTTCGGCGTGTAGAGGCTCGAGTCGATGCCGCAGGAGATCGCGTGGACGCCCGTGAGGTCGGTCGCTTCCTCCAGGAACTCGGCGCCTTTCCTCGTCGGCGTCGTGACCGCCTCGCACAGGTGGTAGGTCTTGGCCGCGTCGTTCCAGGCGATCCGGATGGCGGTCTTCCGCAGGAACCTCGGCAGGAGCGTGTGCTGGATGAGGTTCTCCGGCATGAAGTGGTTGGTCGCGACGACCCGGATGCCGCGGATCGTCGCCTGCCGGGCGAGCCCGCGACCGATCACGATGTGCGACTGGATGTGCACGACATCCGGCTTGACCTCGTCGAGGATGCGCGCCGCGTGCGCCTGGCTGCGCCACGGGAGCACGAACCGCAGCCAGTCGTGCGGGAACCAGCGCCAGGAGTAGACGCGATGGACCACGAGGTCCGCGCCCTCGTGCTCCTCGACGAAGCGACCGTGCTTACTGCTGAACGCCGGGGCCTCGACGTGCACCTCGTGACCGCGCTCGACGAGGCCGGCAGCGAGCCGCGAGGTGAAGCTCGCGGCGCCGTTGACGTCGGGGGCGAAGGTGTCGGCGCCGATGAGGATGCGCAGTCGGCTGTCGGCGTCATGCGCCGGATCGTGCAGGGCGTCAGGCAAGATGTGGGTGATCCCTCGTGCGGTTGGCGTGCTACCAGCCTAGCGCTGAGCCTGCGGATGGTGTTTCGAGAGCTGGAAAACACCGTAGACGGCGAGCATCCCGGCGGCGATGTAGGCGATCGCCGCGAACCAGGGGGCGCTGGAGGCCTCCTGCAGCACGACGATCCCGATCGTGACGGCCACGATGGGGTCGACGACCGTGAGGCCCGCGATCACGAGATCCGGCGGACCCGAGGCGTAGGCGTTCTGCACGAAGTAGCCTCCGAGCGCCGCCGCCGCGAGCAGGGCGACGATGCAGGTCACGGTGAGCCACTCGAAGTCGCCCGTCTTCGCCCGATCGATGACGACCTTGGCGAGGGTCGCGACGAAGCCGTAGAGCACGCCGGCGCCGAGGATGAACACGATCGCCTTGAACCGGTCGCGCAGGAAGGCGAAGGCGAGCGAGAATCCCATCGTGATGATGCCGAGAAGTGCGAGGATCACGCCGAGCTGAGCCGAATTGATCGGGCTCGACTTCGCGGTGAACGCGGCCACGGTCACGAACAGGCCGACGCCGCCGACGCAGAACGCGATCGCCCTGATCGACTTGAGGTCGAGCCTGACCTTGGAGACGCGAGCGTTGACGACGGCCGTGATGACGAGGGCGATGGCCCCGAGCGGCTGCACGACGATGATCGGCGCGAGGTAGAGGCTCGTGAGCTGGAGCACGACGGCGAGACCGAGCATGACGGTTCCCAGGACCCAGGACGGTCGCGCGAGCAGCAGCAGGAGCTGTCGGAGGCTGAGTCCGGGGCTCGTGTCGATCTCACCGGTGTCCGCTTCGACCCGGCCGACCCCCCGGTGCTGGAACTGCGCCCCGAGCGCGAGGAACACCGCCGCCAGGAGCGCCACCGGGATCCCGAGCCACTGGTTCGGCGTGAGCGTCACGAACTGATCCGTGAAGTCGCTCAGCTCTGGTGGCACCCCACGACTTTACCGGTTGGGCCCGGGATATTCTTGGCGAATGGCCGTTCTCCCCATCCGGATCACCGGTGACCCGGTACTGCACTCCGCCGCCGCACCGGTGACCCGTTTCGACGACGGGCTGCGGACGCTCGTCGCCGACATGGTGGAGACGATGAAGGCGGCGCCGGGGGTCGGGCTCGCGGCGCCGCAGGTCGGTGTGCCCCTGCGGCTCTTCGTCTTCGACTGGACCGAGGACGGCATCCGGCACAGCGGCACGGCCGTCAATCCGGAGTTGTGGGTCACCCCGACGCCCACCGGTGAGCCGGATGAGGAGGCCGAGTCGGAGGGCTGCCTCTCGATCCCGGGTGAGCGTTTCGCACTGCGCAGGGCGGAGCGCGCGATTCTCACCGCCGTCGATGCGGACCGGAAGCCCTTCGAGGTACGCGCCGAGGGCTGGCTCGCGCGCATCTTCCAGCACGAGTACGACCACCTCGACGGCGTGCTCTACGCCGACCGTCTCGACCAGGCGAACGCCCGAGCCGCCCAGAAGGCGATCCGCAGGAGCGGCTGGGGCGTCCCCGAGCTCAGCTGGCTGCCCGGGCTGGATCACCTCGAGGGCTACTGAGCGGCGCCCCTACCCCCAGCCCATCAGCCGGATGAGGGCCGCCGTCGCCGCGGCGACGACGACCACGACCACGAAGGGGACGCGGAGCGCGAAGAGCGCGATCGCCACGACGAGGGCCGGTACCCTGGCGTCGAACTGGAGACCGGCGCCGTGTCCGAGCGTCTGCACGGCCACGAGGGCGGAGAGCAGCGCGACTGTGAGCAGGTTCGCGATGCGCGAGGGAGCCGGCTTGTCGAGCACCGAGGGGGGAACGAGGTAGCCGGCCAGCTTGAGCGCGAGGCAGGCGAGCGAGGCGACGATGACGATGAGCCAGAGGGTCATGCGCCCTCCCTCTCGAGCGGGACGAGCGCGGACCCGGCCTCGTTCGCAGGAGCACCGGCGAACCAGTTGAATCCGCCGACGAGGATCGCGACGACGCCCGCGACGAGCACCGGGAGCCCGGGGAGGAGCACGGGGGTGAGCACGATCGCCAGCACGGCGGCCGCGCTCGCGACCGCGACCGTCTGCAACTGCCGCAGCCGCGGCCAGAGCAGGCCGACGAAGGCGGCAGCGGCAGCGGCATCCAGACCCCACTGCCGCGGGTCTCCGAGAGCGTCGCCGATGAGCGCGCCCGCGAGGCTCGTGAGATTCCAGCCGAAGAAGGTCGCGGCCGCGGTCGTCCAGAATCCGATGCGCTGACTGTGCTTGGTCGGCTGGTTCGTGGCCACGGCGGTCGTTTCGTCGATCGTGACCCAGGCGGCCGCGACGCGCTTCCACCAGCGGCGGCCGATGATGGGCGACATCCGCACCCCGTAGATGCCGTTGCGGATGCCGAGGATGGCCGCGCTCGCGATCGCCGTCGGCCCCGCGGCCACTCCTCCGGTCGCGATGACGCCGACGAGCGCGAACTGCGATCCGCCGGTGAACATGAGCAGGCTCATGACGCAGGTCTGCCAGACGTCGAGCCCGGCGGCCACGGCGAGCGCGCCGTAGGAGACGCCGTAGGCGGCGGCCGCGAGACCGACCGCGAGTCCGGCACGGACCGCGGCCGAGTCCTCCCTACTCCTGGCCACCACGGTCGCCGA
>JBIQHP010000176.1:0-2022 GCA_044508495.1 Clavibacter sp. | reverse complement strand
GTCGAGGGCTACACGGATGTCATGGCCTGCCACCTCGCGGGCGTCACGACCGCCGTCGCCACCTGCGGCACCGCGTTCGGCGTCGATCACATCAAGGTCATCCGCCGCGTGCTCGGCGACGTCGACAACGCCGACTCGCACGGGCTCGGCGAGGTCATCTTCACCTTCGACCCCGACGAGGCCGGCCAGAAGGCCGCCAGCCGTGCCTTCGCCGAGGAGCAGCGCTTCGCCGCCCAGACCTTCGTCGCCGTCGCACCGGATGGCCTCGACCCCTGCGACCTCCGGCTGCAGAGAGGCGATGACGCCGTGCGCCGGCTCGTCGACGAGCGCAAGCCCATGTTCGAGTTCATGATCCGGAGGGTGCTCGGCGGGTTCGACCTGGAGACCGTCGAGGGCAGGGTCGGTGCGTTGCGGGCCGCCGCCCCCGTCGTGGCCGGCATCCGGGACCCCGCGCTGCACAGCGGCTACATCAGGAACCTCGCCGGCTGGATCGGGCTCGATCCGCAGGAGGTCTCCCGCGCGGTGAAGGGCGCCGCCGGCACGCGGGCCGCGAGTGCGCGCGCGGCCGAGCAGGCGGCGGCATCCGGTGGAGGGGGCACCGATGCCTTCCCCTCCGGCGCGGGCACGACCGACGGCGCACAGGCCGGTGACGCGGTTCGCACGTCCGGCCCCTCGATCACCCAGCTGCCGACCGACCCGGTCACGCGCCTGGAGCGGGACGCCCTCATGGCGGTCCTGCAGCAGCCGGAGGCCGTCGGGCGCGACTATGCGCTGCGGGTCAGCCAGGCCGCCTTCACCAACACGACGCTCTCCGTCGTGCGCGACGGGATCGCCGCGAGCATGGACGACTTCGACTCGGGTCGCTGGCTCGACCGGGTCGCCGACGAGGTCCCGGCCGCCTTCAGCGGCATCGTCCATCAGCTCGGCGTGGCCCCCCTCCCCGAGAAGGAGGGCCGGGAGCTCTCGATCTACTGCCGCGGTGTCGCCGCATCCCTCATCGGGCGGGATCTCCTCGCGAGCAAGGCGGAGCTCCTCGGCCGGCTGCAGAGGACGGATGCCGCGGCAGAGCCCGAGCGCTACCGCGAGCTGCAGCGCGAGCTCATGCGGGTCGAGGCCGACCGGCGGGAGCTCATCCCCGAATAGGGAGGCATTCATCCTCACCCGGCCACAGGTTGCAGAACAATAAAGTTTCGGCCGCAATCGGGTGCGACGTTCCGACGCGGTCTCAATCCGTGTTATCAAGGGGTTATACAAACATGCACGGCCTGCAATCACGCGAGCCGTGCGTTCTGTTCTCGTCCCCGTCCAGATCGGCTGGGGCGAGTCCTCATCACAGAGAGAGGTATCCGGATATGACATCCGCATCCACGATCCGAAAGCGCACGCTCGCCGTGCTCGGTGGCACCGCCATCGCAGCTATGGTGCTCAGCGGCTGCGCGGCCGGGAACGAGCCGGGCGACACCGGCGCATCGGGGACCATCACCGTCGGCACGACCGACAAGGTCACCCTGCTCGACCCCGCTGGTTCGTACGACAACGGCTCGTTCTTCATCATGAACAACGTGTACCCGTTCCTCATGAACTCGAACCCCGGCAGCTCGGATGTCCACCCGGACATCGCGGAGTCCGCCGAGTTCACGTCGCCGACCGAGTACACGGTCGTCCTCAAGTCGGGGCTCAAGTGGGCCAACGGCAACGACCTGACCGCGTCCGACGTCAAGTTCAGCTTCGACCGCCAGGTCGCGATCGCCGCGGACAACGGCCCGTCGTCGCTGCTCTACAACCTCGACAGCACCGAGGTGAAGGATGACCTGACCGTCGTCTTCCACCTCAAGGCGGCCAACGACCAGATCTGGCCCCAGATCCTCTCGAGCCCTGCCGGGCCGATCGTCGACGAGGACGTCTTCTCGGCCGACGCGCTCACGACCGACCAGGAGATCGTCGACGGCAACGCCTTCGCCGGCCCCTACGTGATCTCGAGCTACAAGTTCAACGAGCTCGTGCAGTTCAAGGCCTACGACG
>JBIQHP010000058.1:0-15035 GCA_044508495.1 Clavibacter sp. | reverse complement strand
ACGCGCTGTTCTCGTGCACGTAGTCGTGCGTGAGGTCGTTGGTCAGGATGGTCGCCGCGGCGCCTCCCGCGAAAAGGTCGAGCTCGAGGAGCAGCGCCCGCGGCGAGAGGTCGACGCTCTCCCTGGGCGCATCCGGCTGCCCGGCGTGGCACACGCGCACGCCGTTCATCGTCACATCCACCCGGTAGGGGTCGAAGTCGGCCCCCGTCGTGCCGATCGCGGCGAGCACCCTCCCCCAGTTGGGGTCGTTGCCGAAGACCGCGGCCTTGAACAGATTGCTCCTGGCGATCGCCCGGCCGACCTCCTCGGCGTCGGCCTCGGACGCCGCGCCGCGCACCTGAATCGTGATCTCGTGGCTCGCTCCCTCGGCGTCGGCCATGAGCTGCCGGGCGAGGTCGGCACACAGGGCCGTGAGCGCCTCCTGGAACTCCGCGAGCCCGGGGCGGATGCCGGATGCCCCGGAGGCCAGGAGCGTCACCTGATCGTTCGTCGAGGTGCACCCGTCGGAGTCGAGCCGGTCGAAGGTCGTGCGCACGGCCTCGCGGAGGGCGTCGTCGAGCTCCGCGGCGGTGAGCACGGCATCCGTCGTGAGCACGACGAGCATCGTCGCGAGCGCCGGGGCGAGCATCCCGGCGCCCTTGGCCATGCCGCCGATCGTCCAGCCGTTCCCGACGCGGACCGCGACCTTCTCCACCGTGTCGGTCGTCATGATCGCGCGGGCGGCGTCCGCCCCGCCCTCCGTCGAGAGGTCGGCCGCCGCGGCCGCGACGCCGGCGAGCACCTTGTCGCGATCGAGCTGCTCGCCGATGAGCCCCGTCGAGCACACGAGCACGTCGCCCGCGGAGCCCCCGAGGGCGGAGGCCACGGCCTCGGCGGTCGCATGCGTGGTCTGGAAGCCCTGCGGGCCGGTGAAGCAGTTGGCTCCTCCCGAGTTGAGCACGATCGCGCTCACGACACCATCGGCGATGACCTGCTCCGACCACAGGATCGGGTTGGCCTTCGCCCGATTGCCGGTGAAGACCGCCGCCGCCGCGTTAGAAGGGCCGCGATTGACGACGAGTGCGAGGTCGAGTCCGCCGGAGCGCTTGAGTCCCGCCGCGACGCCGGCCGCCGCGAAGCCGGCCGCCGCGGTCACGCTCACGGCGCGACTCCGTTCACGGGCAGCCCGAGCGCCTCGGGAAGGCCGAGCGCGAGGTTGGCGGACTGGATCGCCGCTCCCGCCGTCCCCTTGACGAGATTGTCGATCGCCGAGACCACGACGACTCGGCCGGCCGACTCGTCGACCGCGAGGCCGAGGAGCGCCGTGTTCGAGCCCAGGACATCCGCGGTTCTCGGGAAGGAGCCCTCGGGAAGGAGCGTGACGAACTCCTCCCCGGCGTAGGCGGCCTCCCAGGCGGCACGGGCCTCGGAGGGGCGGATGCCGGGGGCGAGCCGCGCCGTCGAGGTCGCGAGGATGCCCCGCGACATCGGCACGAGCACCGGCGTGAACGAGACGGTCACGCCGCGCCCGCCCGCGGCGGCGAGGTTCTGCCGGATCTCCGGCGTGTGCCGGTGGACGCCGCCCACGGCGTAGGGGCTCGCGGAGCCCATGATCTCGCTTGCGAGCAGGTCCGGCCTCAGGCTCTTGCCGGCGCCCGAGGTTCCGACGGCGAGCACGGCGACGAGGTCGTCCGCCATGACGACGCGGTCCCGGATGCCGGGCGCGAGTCCGAGCGTGATGGCCGTGACATTGCAGCCGGGAACGGCGATGCGCCGCGCGCCGGCGAGCTTCTCCCGCTGGCTTCCGCCGTCGGCGAGGACGAGCTCGGGGAGCCCGTAGGCCCACGGCTCGTGGTATTCCCCTCCGTAGAACGAGGCCCATTCGCCGGCATCCGTGAGCCGATGATCGGCGCCGCAGTCGACGACGAGCGGAACCGATCCCAGCGCCTCGGTGATCGCGCCGGACTGCCCGTGCGGGAGCGCGAGGAAGACGACATCGTGACCGGCGAGGGTCGCGGGGCTCGTCTCCTCGAGCATGAGATCGCGGAGGGAGTGCAGATGCGGGTGGACCTCCGAGATCCGTCTACCGGCGCTCTGGTGCGCGGTCACGGTCCGGACGTCGAACTCGGGGTGGGCGGCGAGCAGGCGGAGAAGCTCTCCCCCGGCATAACCACTCGCACCGGCGACGGCTACGGCTGGCGACATGTCTCAATCCTCTGGAGCGTACGACGGACGGGGCCGGGCGGCGACGCGGCGAGGCTGAGGAAGACGTCAGCGCTGCGGCGTCGCCGAGAGTCGGCGCGCGCGGCGTCCGCGGAACGTCTCAAGGCGAGCATCGCCGAGCACTGTCCTGCGGTTGAAGTCCACGGGTCAACCCTATCCCCTCCGGTCTTCCGCGAGGAAATCGATGACCTCGCGTTACCGAGGTGAGTTAAGGTTTAAGCCACGGAGCGCCCAGGTCAGGGGCGCCGACAGGAAAGCAGGACTCATGTCTTCACCATTCGACGACCTTCTGAAGCAGATCCCGATCGGGGACATCGCCAAGCAGGTCGGAGTCGATCCGGATGTCGCGGCATCCGCCGTCTCCCAGCTCCTCCCGACGATCGTCGGCGGGATGGCCGCGAACGCGCAGGACCCCGCCGGCGCCGCCAAGCTCACTAAGGCGCTCGCCGCCCACGAGGGCACGCTCGACAGCCGGACCTCCCTCGACGGCATCGACACCGAGGACGGCGAGAAGATCGTGAGCCACGTCTTCGGCTCCAAGACGGACGACGTGGTCAAGGCGGTGTCGGACTCGAAGGGCGTGGGCCAGGACATCATCTCGAAGATCCTCCCCATCGTCGCGCCGATCGTCCTCGCCTGGCTCGCGAACAAGTTCTTCGGCGGCGCCGGCAAGACCGAGGAGAAGCCCAAGAAGACGAAGAAGGCCGAGGCCCCTGCCGAGAGCGGCGGCATCGGTGACCTGCTCGGCGGACTCCTCGGGGGCGGCTCGGGCGGTGGCGGCGACCTTCTGGGCGGTCTCCTCGGCGGCCTGCTCGGCGGGAAGAGCTAGCCGCTACTCGCGCAGAACGGCACCGAACTTCGCGGCGGCGGAGGCGACCCCGGCCAGCTTGGCCTCGGTCGCCTCCGCCGCCGTCAACGTGCGGTCGGCGGCGCGGAAGCGCAGCGCGAAGGTCAGCGACTTCGTCCCCGGCTCGATCCCGCTGCCGCGGTAGTCGTCGACGAGCTGCGCGTGCTCGAGCAGTTCACCGGCGCCGTCGATGACGGCCGAGAGCACCTCGCCCGCGGGCACCGCATCCGGGACGACGAGCGAGAGGTCCTGGGTCGCGGCAGGAAGCGTCCCGAGGGGTCGCGGGACGACCTCGAGCGGGGCCAGGTCGATGAGCCGGCCGAGATCGAGCTCGACGACGGCGACTCGCCTCGGCAGATCGAGCTCGGCGGCGAGCGCCGGGAGGAGCTCCCCCGCCACGCCCACGACCGTCTTCCCGATGAGAAGCTGCGCCGTGCGTCCGGGATGCAGCCCAGGGTGGACCGCCGCGGCGACATCGAGCCGGGCGCCGACGGCCGATGCGGCCTGTCGGGCGGCCGAGAGGGCGTCGTCGAGGCCGGCCGCGACACCGGGCTGGCCTGGCTGCTTGCGGATGACGTCGCCCAGCAGGAGTGCGGCGAGGCGCAGCGGCTGGTCGGGGATCGAGCCGTCGAGGGCGGCGAGCACGGCATCCGAGGGTCGGCGCGTTCCCGGAGGGAGCGGATCGGCGGCGACAGCCGGTGCCGCGGCG
Organism: Clavibacter sp.; assembly: GCA_044508495.1. Classification (GTDB taxonomy): domain Bacteria; phylum Actinomycetota; class Actinomycetes; order Actinomycetales; family Microbacteriaceae; genus Terrimesophilobacter. The sequence continues at coordinate 11,277 of JBIQHP010000058.1, read as the reverse complement.
GGCCGGAAGACCGTGCCGAGCTCGAAGAGGGCGAGGTCGACGAGCCCACGGGAGAGGTTCCGCTGGGCGATGCCCACGAGACCGGGCAGGAGCGAGGTGCGCAGGTAGGGCGCCGCTCCGTCGAGCGGGTTCGCGAGCTCGACCGCCGGAACCTGCTCCCCGAACAGCGCGAGCTGGTCCGCCGTCACGAAGGGATAGGCCAGGACCTCGGTGAGACCGTTCGCCGCGAGAGTGTTCGAGACCGACCGGCGAAGCCGCTGGGCGCGCGTGAGCCCGCGGCCGGGGGGCGCGGTCGGCAGCACGGCGGGGATGCGGTCGTAGCCGACGATGCGGGCGACCTCCTCGGCGAGATCGGCCTGGTCCCGCAGGTCGGGGCGCCAGCTCGGCGGGACGACGAGGTAGCCGTCCTCGTCCGCGCTGACCGCCGCCCCGATGAGCGCGAGGGTCTCCGCGGTCTCCGACTCGGTGAAATCGGCGCCCACGATCGCGTTGACATAGCCGGCCGGCAGCCGGATGGGATCGCGTTCGGCGACCCCGCCGACTCGCCAGGTCTCGGCATCCGCCGTTCCGCCGGCGAGCTCGACGAGCAGCTCGGCCGTTCGCGCGACGGCGGCCTCGGCGACCGCCGGGTCCACCCCGCGCTCGAATCGCCGGGACGCCTCGCTCGGAAGCCGGTGCCGGCGGGCGGAACGGGCGATCGAGACGGGATCGAAGTTCGCGGCCTCGATGAGCACGTTCACGGTTGAGGCGCTGTTCTCGGTGCGGGCGCCGCCCATGACCCCGGCGAGGCCGATCGGGCCTTCCTCGTCGGCGATGAGGAGGTCCTCCGGGTCGAGCGCGCGCTCCTGGTCGTCGAGGGTCGTGATCCTCTCGCCCTTCGCAGCCCGCCGCACCGTGATGCCGCCGCGGATGAGATCGAGGTCGTAGGCGTGGAGCGGCTGGCCGAGCTCGACCATGACGTAGTTGGAGATGTCGACGACGAGCGAGATCGAGCGGATGCCGGCGAGCGCCAGGCGCGAGATCATCCAGGCCGGCGTATGGCGGGTCGGGTCGACGCCGCGCACGACACCCGTGAGGAACTGGCTGCAGCCGGGGTTGCCGCGGATGGGGTCGCGGTCGTCGAGGGTGACGGGTACCGGGTTGCTGGTTTCGATACGCTCGTCGCCGCGCGACGCGCTACTCGACCAGCGGGCGGGGTCGGCCGGATCGCGGAAGGCGGCGCCGGTGGAGTGGCTGTACTCGCGCGCGATCCCGCGGATCGAGAGCGCGTAGCCGCGATCGGGCGTGACGTTGACCTCGACGGCCCAGTCGTCGAGGCCGAGCAACGCCACGGCATCCGTACCCGGTTCGGGGTCGAGACCGAGCTCGACGAGCCTCAGGATGCCGTCGTGCTCGTCGCCCAGGCCGAGCTCGCGCGCGGAGGCGATCATGCCGTCCGACACGTGGCCGTAGGTCTTGCGCGCGAGAATCGGGAACGGCCCGGGCAGCACGGCGCCGGGAAGCGTCACGACGACCTTGTCGCCGACGAGGAAGTTGTGCGCCCCGCAGACGATGCCGCGCGGCTCGGAGTCGCCCACATCCACCCGGCACCAGCGGATCGTCTTGCCGTTGCTCTGCGGCTCGTCCACGAACTCGAGCACCTGGCCGACCACGATGGGGCCCTCGAGCCCGAAGGTGTGGAGGTCCTCCTCCTCGAGCCCGACCCTGACGAGTGCGGCGTGCAACTCCTCGGGCGTGATGCTCTCGGGCACGTCGGCGAACTCGCGCAGCCAGCCGACCGGGACGCGCATCAGACCACCATCCCGAACTGCTGGGAGAAGCGGATGTCGCCCTCGACCATGTCGCGCATGTCCCCCAGCTCGTTGCGGAACATGAGCGTGCGCTCGATGCCCATGCCGAAGGCGAAACCCTGGTACTCGTCCGGGTCGATGCCGGCCGCACGCAGCACGTTGCGGTTGACCATGCCGCATCCGCCCCACTCGATCCAGCGCGCGCCGCCCTTGGCGTTCGGCTGCCAGACGTCCATCTCGGCGCTCGGCTCGGTGAAGGGGAAGAAGTTGGGGCGCAGCCGGATCTTCGCCTCGGCGCCGAACATGAGCCTCGCGAAGTGCTCGAGGGTGCCGCGCAGGTGCGCCATCGTGAGCCCCTTGTCGATCGCGATGCCCTCGACCTGATGGAAGACCGGGGTATGGGTCACGTCGAGCTCGTCCTTGCGGAAGACCTTGCCGGGCGCCACGACGTACACGGGCAGCTCCCGGGTGAGCAGGCTGCGGATCTGCACGGGCGAGGTCTGACTGCGCAGCACGAGATTCGAGCCCTCCGGCTTCACGAAGAGGGTGTCCTGCATCGTGCGCGCGGGGTGGTCGGCGTCCGTGTTGAGGGCGTCGAAGTTGAACCATTCGTTCTCGAGCTCCGGCCCCTCGGCGATCTCCCATCCCATGCCGATGAAGATGTCGCCGATCTGCTCCATGAGCAGGTTCAGCGGATGGCGGGCTCCCGGTGTCCAGCGGCCGGCGACCGCCGTCACGTCCACCGTCTCGGCCGCGAGCTGCGCCTCCTCCTCGGCGGCGGCGAGCTCGGCCTCCCTGGCCTGGAAGGCCCGCGTGACGACGGAGCGGGCCTCGCCGACGAGCTTGCCGGTCGCGGCCTTCTGGTCGGCGGGGACATCGCGCAGGCCTGCGTTGAGCTTCGCGAGCGGCGAGCCCTCCCCCGCATGCCGGGTGCGCGCGGTCTTCAGCTCGGCGAGGGTCTGCGCGGCGGCGATGTCCGCGACTGCGGCGTCCCTCGCCGCGGCGACGGAGGACTCGGTGATGGCGGTAGCGGGTTCAGGGTCGGACACGAGACCCAAGTTTAGTGGGGCGGGTCAGGGGGTCCGTATCCCTGCACGGGCAGGGTGATCGCCCGCGTGCCCTCCTCGCCGAGTTGCTTCGGCGTGTTCGGGAGCGCCCTGCCGAGCTTCGGGCCGCTGCGCCGCGCGATGAAGCGCGCGAACCACGAGAGGGCGAGGTTCATGCACAGGTAGATGACGAGGCCGACCGCGAAGAGCGTGAACAGGTAGCGGTTCCCGTAGAAGTTCTGAAGGTTCTTGATGGTCCTGGACAGCTCCGGGTAGCCGACGACGTAGGCGAGCGAGGTGTCCTTGAGGAGCACGACGAGCTGCGCGATGATGATCGGCAGCATCTGCCGGAACGCCTGGGGGAACTCGATCATGAACCGGGTGCGCACCGGGCTCAGCCCGATCGCGAGCCCCGCCTCGCGCTGACCCTTCGGCAGCGACCTGATCCCCGCCCTCAGCGCTTCGCCGATGATGGCCCCGTTGTAGACCGCGAGCCCGATGACGCCCGCCCCGTAGCCGCCGGTCGCGAACACCAGGAAGACGAAGAAGATCATGAGGAGGACGGGCATGCCGCGGAAGAACTCGAGGACGACGACCGTGGGAACCCGGATCCAGGCGCTGCGCGCGGTGCGGGCGAAGGAGAAGAGGATCCCGATCACGATCGCGAGCGCTCCCGCCGCCGCCGCCATCGAGAGCGTCGCGACAACGGCGTTGCCGAACGCGATCCACAGGTCGGGCTGGGCGAGGATGTCGGTTCGCGACGGATCGAACATCCCCGGCGTCTCCATGCCGTTGGCCGCGACCCTCGGCGCTGCGAGGGTCAGGTAGATCCAGGCGAGGAAGCCGAGGATGACGATCACGCCGACGATCGAGGCGATGAGCGAGCGCCGCCGCGTGATCGGACCGGGGGCGTCGTAGAGCACGGTCGAGCTCATCGGAGGACCACCACCCTCTTCTCGATCGCACCGGCGATGAGACCGAGCGGAACCGTGATGCACAGGTAGAGGAACGCGGCGTAGAGCAGGACGAGGATCACCGCGTTGCTGTTGTCCCTCGTCGCCTCGCCGGTCGCCTTGAACAGCTCGTTCACGAAGAAGGCGCCGGCCACCGAGGTGTTCTTGGTCAGGGCGATGAAGACGTTGATGAGCGGGGGCACGACCATGCGCCCGGCCTGAGGGAGGACGACGAGAGTGACGGTCTGGCCGAACCCCATCCCGATGCTACGGGCGGCCTCGGCCTGCCCGACCGGCACGCCGTTGATGCCCGAGCGGATGGCCTCCGCCACGAAGGGCGAGGTGTACGCCGTGAGGCCGATCACGGCGAGGGTGAAGAAGTCGAGATCCGACCCGAGGATCGGGAGCACGAAGGCGCAGAAGAAGAGCACCAGGAGGAGCGGGACATTGCGCAGGATCTCCGTGTACACCGTGGCGAAGATCCGCAGCGACGGAACCGGGGAGATGCGCATGGCGGCTACGAGGACGCCGATGACGAACGCGCCGGTCCCCGAGAGCGCGAGCAGCGCGAGGGTCTTGAGGAAGCCGTCGAGGTAGACCGGGGTCGCGTCGATGATGGCGTCCATGCCTCACCTCCCTCGTGATTCTTCGGTCGGATGCCGGCCCGCGCGAACGGCGGGCCGGCATCCGGTTCGAGCTAGTTGCTGTAGCGGTTGACAGCCGGGGGCTGCGGGGTCTTCAGGACCTTGCCCGCGGTCGACTCCCAGGCCTTGGCCCAGCTTCCGTCGGCATAGGCCTTCTCGAGCACGTCGTTGATGAAGTCGCGGAACGCGTCGTCATCGTGTCCGAGGCCGATGCCGTAGGGCTCCTCGGTGAACGGGTTGCTCAGGACCTCGAACTCGCCGGCGTTCTGGTCGGCGAGGCCGGCCAGGATCACGTTGTCCGTGGTCACCGCGATGACGTTGCCGTTGCGCAGCGGCTCCAGGCAGTTCGAGTAGGTGTCCGTCGTGATGAGGTTCACGTTGTACTCGGCGATGTTCGCCTCCGAGGTCGAGCCCGCGACGCTGCAGACGTCCTTGCCCGCGAGGTCCTCGGGGCCGGTGATGCCCTCGGGGTTGCCCGCGAGGACCAGGATGTCCTGACCCGCGTTGTAGTAGGGACCGGCGAAGGAGATGACTTCCTTGCGCTTGTCGTTGATCGTGTAGGTCGCCACGACGATGTCGACCGTGCCGTTCTCGATGAACGGCTCGCGGTTCGCCGAGACGGTCTCGACCCAGTGGATGTTCGTGATGCCGAGCGCGCTCGCGATGAGCTTGCCGATCTCCACGTCGAAGCCGACCGGGTCGCCGCTCGGGCCCTTGAGGCCGAACAGCGGCTGGTCGAACTTGGTGCCGATCGTGATGCTGCCCGCGTCGTGCAGCTTCGCCATCGTGGTCCCGGCCTCGAAGGCCGGCGTCTCTTCCGCCGGCGGCGTCGCCTCGCCGCCCGCGCACGCACCGAGTCCGAGGACGCTGGCGGCGGCGATGGCAGTGATCGTCAGAACTTTCCTGATTCTCATGTCTCTCTCCTTGTCGCTGTGTTTCTCACCCACTGATCTAGTGCGTAAGGATTTTCGAGAGGAAGTCCTTCGCTCTCGGGGTCTGTGGTTTCGTGAAGAAGTCCTCGGGGGTCGCCTCTTCGACGATCTCGCCGTCGGCCATGAACAGCACCCGATCGGCGGCCTTGCGGGCGAAGCCCATCTCGTGCGTGACGACGACCATGGTCATGCCGTCCCGGGCGAGCTGCACCATGACGTCGAGGACCTCCGAGATCATCTCGGGGTCGAGGGCGGAGGTCGGCTCATCGAGGAGGATGAGCTTGGGGTCCATGGCGAGGACGCGCGCGATCGCGACGCGCTGCTGCTGCCCGCCCGAGAGCTGGGAGGGCATCTTCGACGCCTGGTTGGCGACCCCGACGCGGTCGAGCAGCTCCATCGCGTGCTCGTCGGCCGCGGACTTGGACTGCTTGCGCACCTTGCGCGGCCCGAGCGTGACGTTCTCCAGAACGGTCTTGTGGGCGAAGAGGTTGAACGACTGGAAGACCATCCCGACGTCGGCGCGCAGCTTCGCGAGGCCGCTGCCCTCCTCGGGAAGCGGGATGCCGTCGATCGTGATGGTGCCGCTGTCGATCGTCTCGAGACGGTTGATCGCCCGGCACAGTGTCGACTTGCCGGAGCCGCTCGGGCCGATGACGACGACGACCTCGCCGCGCCCGACGGTGGTCGAGATGTCCTTGAGGACGTGAAGCTCTCCGAAATGCTTGTTGACCCGGTCGATGACGACGAGAGGTGCGCTGGGCTCGGTCATCTCGTCGACCCGGTCGAGCCCGCGGGCGTTCGTGAGTGCGCCGGACAGCTGGGCATTCGAATTCCCCTTTGAACCGAGAGATGTACCGAGAGATGGACGCTCCCACGCTACGGGCGGAGACCACCCCCGGTCATCCCTCTTGAGCGTCTCTTGAGCAAGCGGACGACGGCGCGGGACGAAGTCAGCGCCGCGAGGTGCTGTAGTAGTCGACGGCGCCCGGATGAAGCTCCAGCGGGTCGGTGAAGATCGCCTGGCGCCGATCGAGCAGGGCCGCCGCCGGCACGGAGTGGGCGATCTCCAGTCGCGCGCCGAACAGCACCTCGAGTATGTCGTGCACGAGCTCGGCCGGGACGCTCTCGGCGGCGACCAGGAAGTTGGGCACGGTCATCGTGCTGGTCGGCTGTTCGAGCCCGTATGCTCCGACGGGGAACTCGGCGACGCGATAGATCCCGGCGTGCCTCGCGTTGATCAGATTGACCGTCTCGGGCTCGATCGACAGCAGCCGGATCGGCAGCTCTCCGCCGAGCTGCACGATCCCCGGGGTCGGCAGGCCGCCGACCCAGAAGAACCCGTCGATCTCCCCATCCTGCAGGGCGGCGATCGAGGCCTCGAGGCCGAGCGCACGGTTCTCCACCGACTCGAGCTCGACCTCGGAGGCGTCGAGCAGCCTCGTCGCGATCAGGTTGACGCCGGAGTTGCCGGCCCCCAGCGACACCACGCGGCCCTCGAAGTCGGCGATGCGCTCGATCGACGAGTCCGCGCGCACCACGACATGCACGTACTCGTCATAGAGTCGCGCCACGGCCCGGATCGGCAGGGCCTCCTGGAACGCCCCCACGCCGGCCACCGCATCCGCTGCCGCATCGCTCTGGGCGAAGCCCACGGCCGCCTCGCCGGCACCGATCCGCAGCAGGTTGTCGACGGAGCCGGCCGTCTCGACGACCACGAAGTCCGCGTCGAGCCGCTGCGAGAGCTGCTCGGCCAGATGCTGCCCATAGCTGTAGTAGACACCGGTCGCGCCGCCGCCCGCGATCACATAGGTCGCGTCCGAACCATGGCGGTCGGCGGTGCATCCCGGCACCACGAGAAGCACGAGCGCGGCGACGGCCACAGCCCGCAGCGACCTCATCGCGCCACCTCCGGCACCAGTCGGTCGGCCGAGAGCCGCAGCGAGACCCGCAGGCCACCGCCCTCCGGCGCATCCACGTGCAACTGGCCGTCGATGGAGGTGAGCAGATCGGTGGCGATGGCGAGCCCCAGGCCCGAGCCGGGCTGGTTACGGCTGCTGGGGCTGCGCCAGAACCGGTCACGAGCGCGCTCGAGCTCATCGGCCGCGAGGCCCGGGCCGTGATCCCGCACCACGATCTCGCAGCCCTCCCCGGCGCGCCGGGCCGATACCTCCACCCGGGTCCCGGTCGGCGAGAACTTGACCGCATTGTCGATCACCGCGTCGAGTGCGCTCTCGACGATCGTCTTGTCGGTCACGCTGAGCACGGGGCGCTCGCCGTCCAGCTCGAAGCGGACGCCCTCCTGAGCGGCCACCTCGCTCCACGCCTCGATGCGCTGCTGCGTCAGCTTGGCCAGATCGACCACGGCGAAGGCGGAATCGCCGTGACCGCTCCGCGCCAGGCTCAGCAGGGTGTCCAGTATCCGGGTCATCCGGCGCCCCTCCTCCCGCGTGTGCTCGACGTCGTCGTCCCACTCCCGGCCGAGACCGGTGGCGAGGAACTCGACTCTGAGCAGGAGCGCGCTGAGCGGATTGCGCAGCTCATGGGACGCGTTGAGAGCGAACTCCTGCTGCCGGGAGACGACCCGATCGATCTCTTCGGCCATCTTGTTGAACAGGAGGATCATCCGGCGGAGCTCGGGCGGACCGGTGTCGTCGGCGATCCGCGCGTCCATGTCGCCCTTCTCGATCGCCTCCATGGCCCGATCCAGACGATGCACCGGCTGGAGCACCCAGTTCACCAGGCGCAGCACCACCAGGATCCCCAGCCCCGTGCCCAGCAACGAGACGAGGCCGAGGAGCACCCAGTGCTGGATGATCTCCGCGCGGGGGGCGTCCACGCTCGCCGAGACCACGACGGCGCCGATGACGTCGCCATCGTTGAACACCGGCTCCACCATCACGGCGTCGGCGAGCGACCACGGCAGCACCGCCGGAGGCAGGTCGGCACGGCGGCCGGAGAGGGCGAGACGCATCTGGGCGGTCGTCGGCTCGTCGAACACCACCGGCTCGAGCTCATCCGAGGCGAAGGGGGCGCCCGAGCGGTCGACGACCACGATCGTCGTGCCGAACAGCTCACGGTAACGCTCGGCCTCGCCCTGGAGCACCGCCGGGTTGCCCGAGAGCAGAGCCTGCCTGGCGCTCGTGACGAAGTAGCCAAGATCACCCAGTTGGGTGGTGTAGAACTCCTGCTGGATGCTGCGCGCAGCGCTCCACGCGTAGGCCCCGCCGAGAACCAGGAGGACCCCGACCAGGGGGACGAGGAACACCACCAGCAGACGAGTGCGCATGCCTCAGACTCCGACCAGCCGGTAGCCCACGCCCCGCACCGCCTCGATGACCACGCGCCGACCGAGCTTGCGGCGAATCGAGCCGACATGCACCTCGAGCGCACGGCCGAAGGAGTACCAGTCGGTGTTCCACACCTCTCGGATGATCCGTTCACGCGGAACGACCACGCCGGGATAGCGGGCCAGCATGACGACGATGTCGAACTCCTTGCGGGTCAGCTCGGCGGGAACGTCGTCGAGGAAGACCTGGCGCGTCACGAGGTCGAAGCGGATGCCGTCGATGCCGACGCCGAGCTCCTCGGCCGACTCCGGATACAGCTGCCGCGAACGGCGGGTCACCGCCTCGATCCTGGCGACGAGCTCGCGCACGTCATAGGGCTTGACGATGAAGTCGTCGGCACCGGCCCGCAGACCCTTGATGCGGTCCTGGACGTGACTGCGGGCGGTGGCGATGATGATAGGAACGCCGGTACGGGCCCGGATCCGACGGCACAGGTCGATGCCGTCGACGTCGGGGAGCCCGAGGTCGAGGAGGACCACTTCGGTGTCGGACCCCAGCGAGCTGAGCGCGGCGGAGCCGTCGGCCGCCCGGGTGGTCGCATAGCCCGCCTTCTGCAGGAACGTGCCGAGCGCCGCGGAAACCCGATCGTCGTCTTCGACGATGAGAATCCTCATCGAGTCTCCCTTCGGCGGACTGTAGCCTACAGCACCCCGATCACGGGGAACGCTGGGCGAAAGCGCTCTCGTAGAGGCAGACGGATGCCGCGGTCGCGAGATTCATCGACTCGGCCCGGCCGTAGAGCGGCACCGAGACGACACGGTCGGCGAACGCGAGCTGCTCGTCGCTCAGGCCGCGCGCCTCGTTGCCGAAGAGCCATGCGGTCGGCCGCGACAGGGCGCCCTCGCGACGCACGGCGAGCAGGTCGTCGCCCTTGACGTCGGCGGCCAGCACCTGGAGGCCCGTCGCCCTCGCCCGCTCGACGACGGAACCCAGCTCGACCCCGACCGCGATGGGGAGATGGAAGATCGAGCCGGTCGTCGCCCGGACGACCTTCGGGTTGTAGAGGTCGACGCTGCGGCCGCTCAGGATCACGCCATCGGCGCCCGCGGCATCCGCGGCGCGGACGATCGTGCCGGCATTGCCCGGGTCCCGCACCTCCTCGAGAATCGCGACGAGGCGAGGGGCCTTCTCGCCCGGCCGGAGGAGATCCTTGACCGAGGTCGGGAACTGATGGCAGACCGCGACGATGCCCTGCGGGGTCACGGTGTCGGCGATCGACTCGAGCACCTGCTCCGTGACGAACTCGACGTCGACGCCCGCGTCCACCGCGGTCTGGGCGATGTCGGCGTAGCGGTCGAGCGCGGTCGGCGTCGCGTAGAGCTCGACGAGGAGCTCCGGCCGGTAGGTCAGGGCCTCCGCGACGGCCTGCGGCCCCTCCAAGAGAAAGAGCCCGGTCTTGGACCGGGCCTCTCTCTTGTGAAGCTTGGCGACAGCCCGGATTCGCGGGGAACGCGGGTTGTCGATCACGCCATAAGTCTACGCAGCCGACTTGTCCTTGGGGGCGCTCGTGTCCTTCGGCAGCGCGGCCTTCGCGGTCGCGACGATCGACGCGAAGGTCGCGGGCTCGTTGACGGCGAGCTCGGCGAGGATGCGACGGTCTACCTCGACTCCGGCCAGGTTGAGGCCCTGGATGAGACGGTTGTAGGTCAGGCCGTTCTCGCGGCTCGCGGCGTTGATCCGCTGGATCCACAGGCGACGGAAGTCGCCCTTGCGTGCGCGGCGGTCGCGGTACGCGTAGACGAGCGAGTGGGTGACCTGCTCCTTGGCCTTGCGGTAGAGGCGCGAGCGCTGCCCGCGGTATCCGGATGCCCGCTCGAGGACGACGCGACGCTTCTTCTGGGCGTTGACCGCCCGCTTGACTCTTGCCATTTCCTGTATTCCTTACGTCGTGATCTCTAGCGACCGAGAAGCTTCTTGATGGCCTTGACGTCGGCCTTGGCGACCGGCTCGTCCTGGTTGAGGCGGCGCTTGCGCTGGCCCGACTTGACCTCGAGGTTGTGGCGCATCCCGGCCTGCTGCTTCATGAGCTTTCCGCTGCCGGTGATCTTGAAGCGCTTCTTGGCCCCGGAATGGGTCTTCTGCTTAGGCATCCTTTTCCTCTTCCTTGCTGTCGTCCTGTGCCGTGCTGCCGGCCTTCGCCGGCGCAGCGGGCTCCTCGGCACGGGAGCGTGCCGTCTTCGCGGCGGCCCGGCGGGCATCCGCCTCGGCCTTCGCGGTGGCTTTGTTCTTGTGCGGTCCGATGACCATGACCATGTTGCGCCCGTCGATCGTCGGGGTCGACTCGACGGAGCCGAACTCGGCGACATCCTCCGCGAACTTCTGGAGCAGCCGGACGCCCTGATCGGGGCGGGACTGCTCGCGACCGCGGAACAGGATCATGGCCTTGACCTTGTCCCCGCCCTGGAGGAAGCCCTCCGCTCGCTTGCGCTTGGTCTCGTAGTCGTGCTTGTCGATCTTGAGGCGGAACCGGACCTCCTTGAGGATCGTGTTCGCCTGGTTGCGCCTGGCCTCCTTGGCCTTCTGCGCCTCTTCGTACTTGAACTTTCCGTAGTCCATGATCTTGGC
>JBIQHP010000057.1:11084-15043 GCA_044508495.1 Clavibacter sp. | reverse complement strand
CTCCGGGTGGGTGTTACCCACCGCCCTGCCCTGTGGAGCCCGGACGTTCCTCGGCATGCGCCGCGCCCTCTCGGACACGGTGCACGACGCGACCGTCTTGCCGACCCATTCGGGGCCAGTGTACTAGCCGAAGTCGGCGCGGAGGTCCATGGCCTTGTTCGCCGCGGCGTCCGCGCGCTTGTTCCTCTCGCGCGGGATCCACTCGAAGCGCACGGGCGTTCCGGTGAGGAGCTGCCGTGCGACGGCGGCGAGCTCGGCCATGTCGGGGTGCTTGATCTTCCAGCGACCGGACATCTGCTCGACGACGAGCTTGGAGTCCATGCGCACGTGCAGCTCGGCATCCGGGTCGATCACGAGCGCGCGCCGCACCCCCTCGATGAGCGCCGTGTACTCGGCGACGTTGTTCGAGACGACGCCGAGGTAGCGCCCGACCTCGGCGAGCACCTCGCCGGTCGCCGGGTCGATGACGACCGAGCCGCTGCCGGCCTGGCCGGGGTTGCCCCGCGAGCCGCCGTCGGCCTCCACGAGGAGCACCCGTCCCATCAGAGCCCCGACTCCGCCGTGCGGACGAGGATCGCGTTGCTGTCCGGGCACAGCACCACGTCATCCGGCGCCGCCGCGCGGATGGCGGCCATGTCGCTCTCGTTGAGCTTGACGCCGCTCGCACTCGAGACGCCGCCCTGCAGGAGCGACGCCCCGGTGCCGTAGCGCTCGCGCTGGCGCTCGTAGAGCTCGACGAGCTCCCCGGGCAGCTTGCCGACGATCTCGGCGCGGTTCGCGAGGGCGTGGTCACGCTCCCCCCCGATCGTCCCGAGCGCGGCATCCCGGGCGGTCTCCGCCTCGGCGAGCGCGGCCAGCAGCTCCTCATAGCGCGCCGTTGTGGCGCCGGATGCGGCCTCGAGCTCCTCGATGCGCTCCATGACGGCGAGCTCGATGTCCTCGAGGTCGGACTGCCGCTTGCGCAGCGAGGCGAGCTCCGTCTCGAGCCCCGCGACGTCCTTGACCGAGGAGGTCGTCTCGAGGCGCTCGGTGTCCCGCTTGATGCGCGCCTCGACGACCTCGACATCCGACTCGACGCGCTTGAGCTCGGCCCGCGCATCCTCGAGCGCCCCGCCGTCGGCGACTCCCGCGAGACGCGCCTCCTCGGCCTCGGCGCCGAGGGAGGCGATCACGGCGAGCTCAGGGAGCGAGCCCGCCCGGTGCGCGAGCTGCTGCAGCCTCGTGTCGATCGCCTGGAGTTCGAGGAGGACCGCCTGATCCTCTGGGTTTGCCTTCATGGCCTTGCTTTCAGCGGCATCGCGGGGAAACCAGCTCTCTGTCGTCGTTCTCGGGGTCGCTCACTGCACGATCGCGAAGTCCCAGGGGTCGGTGCGGAGTTCGCTGACCGTCACCGTAACACCCGGCAGCGCTGCGCGAAGCTCCTCGGCCGCCGTGTCCAGCCACAGCCACTCGCTCGCCCAGTGCGACACGTCGATGAGGGCGGGGCCGCCGGTGAGTCTCGCGGTCTCGCGGAACGCCGAGGCCGGATGATGACGCAGGTCGCTCGTGACGTAGACGTCGGCCGCCTGCACCGCCGGCTCGTCGAGGTAGCCGTCTCCCGCTCCCGCGCACAGCGCCACCGTCGTGACGGGCGCGTCGTAGTCTCCGGATGCGCGGACGCCGGATGCCGTCGGCGGCAGCAGCCCGGCGAGAGCGCGCGCGAGCCGGCCGAGCGTCGTGGGCTCGGCGAGCCTCCCTACGCGGCCGATCCCACCGTCGGCACCACCGGAAGCCGGGACGATGGGCACCGCATCGACGAGGCCCAGGCGGGCGGCGAGCACGGCGGAGGTGCCGGTCTCCACGACATCCGCGTTCGTATGCGCGGCGTACAGCGCGCAGCCCGCCCGGATGAGCCGGGAGACGACCGCGCCCTTGAAGCGGTCCTCGGCGACGCTCGTGACGCCGCGCAGCAGCAGCGGATGGTGGACGAGGAGAAGTCCCGCACCGAGCGAGACCGCCTCGTCCGCCGTGTCGGGGACGGCGTCGACGGCGAGGTGCACGTGGCCGACGGCGGCCCTCGGATCCCCCGCGAGCAGGCCGATCGCATCCCAGTCCTCGGCGCCTCCGAGCGGCCAGAGGGTCGTCGCGGCGGCGACGATGTCGGCGACGGCGGTGACGGCGGCGGGCATCCACCCAGTGTAGTTCGCGCCGGAACGCTCAGTCCTGGGGACTGCCGATGCGCAGGACCGTCGGCTGCTCCTGGCGCCGGATCGCCGGGATCCCGCCGATGATGGGCACGAGGAGGCCCAGTAGGAGGGCGACGAGCACGCCGAGGTCGCTCGCGGCCAGCTCGCTCGTGCCCGCGACGTCGAGCAGCGGGAAGAGATAGCCCTGCCAGCTGAGCCAGCCGACGCTCGCCGTCGTAAGGCCGAAACCTACGATCGAGACCACGACGAGCGTCACGAGGTTGGTCCAGCGCAGGTCGGGGTACACCCCGCCGCGACTGAGCAGCGCCTTCGAATCGAACGGCCGATTCCGGATCATCATCTCGGCCCCGAAGATCCCGACCCAGGCCGCGACCGGCACCGCGAGGGTCGTCGCGACATCCCGCAGCAGGAGGGCGAAGTCGCCGACCGACACGGCGAGGAAGATCGCGGCGGCGGCGAGGGCGGCGCCCACGACGACGACGGAGGCAGACCTCCGCATGGCCACGCCCGTGGCCTGGAGCGCGAAGCCCCCCGAGTAGATGGAGATCGCGACACCGGAGAGCAGGCTCAGCGCGAGGGCGGCGATGAGCGGGATCGGGTACCAGATCGGGATGAGCAGGGCGATCGCGTCGAGCGGGCTCTCGACGAGGCCGGTGGCGACATCCGGGTTCGACGCCGCGAGGACCGCACCGTAGGCGATGAGCAGGAAGGCCGGGATCATGGCGCCGAAGGTCGACCACAGCATCGAGGCGGCACCCGAGCTGCCCGGCCGCTGGTAGCGGGCGAGGTCGGCGCTGCTCACCGCCCAGACGAGGCCGACGAAGCTGAAGACGAGCACGGCGCCGGTGACGACGAGGATCCATGGCCCGTCGCCCACGGTGAGCGCGTTCGGGATGCTGACGGCCGGCCAGGTGATGGCCACGAGGCCGGCGATGAGAACGACCGAGATCACGGTCACGACGAGCTGGAACCGGGCGAGCAGTCCATAGCCGAAGAACGCGATGACGAGGGCGAGCAGGAATCCGGCGGCCAGACCGACGATCGTGAGCTGCGACTCGCTCAGCCCGCCGCCGAGCTCTGCGCCGGTCAGGATGCGCGCGGTGCCGGCCGCGAGGAACCAAAGGAGCACGGCGCCCCAGAACAGCCGCACGACGAGAGCGAGCACGGCGGGCAGGATGTTGCCGAGGTGCCCGAAGGTCGCGCGGGAGACGACCATGGTCGGCTGCCCGCTCCACTTGCCGGCGAGCGTTCCGAGCCCGAGTGGCAGGAAGGAGAGGGCGACGCCGGCGAGGGTCGCGACGATGGCCTGGCGCAGGCTCATCCCGAGCGAGAACACCGCGCCGCCGAAGGCGAGGCTCACGACCGAGGAGTTCGCCGCGAACCACAGCCAGAACATCCGCACGGCGCGGCCGACCCGCTGGTCGATCGGCGTTGGTGCGACCGCGCTCTCCTCGACGCGAAACGCCGGCGGGGAGACCGGCTCCTCCTCGAGCAGGACGTGCTCGCTCGCCGGAATCCGGGGGCTCGCGATCGGGTCGACGGGAGCGACCGGGGCGTCCGGGACGATCGCTACGCCCTCCGAGGTCACCGGGAACGGTCCCACGAGGTCGGAGAGCGCCTGGTCGGTGTCGCCCACGTCCTCATCGCGGAACGTCTCCCCTGCCTCCGTCGGCACGGCGCCGCTCAGGAGCGCATCGAAGTCGAAGGCGGCGGCCGGCGCCGAGGGCGGCGGAGCGGGCTCGACGAGGTCCGGAATCGTCGCGGCCCCGAGCG
>JBIQHP010000057.1:0-10984 GCA_044508495.1 Clavibacter sp. | reverse complement strand
GGCGGCCCGGGGTCAGGTGCCCCGGGATCAGGCGGCAGGAGCTCATGCCCGGGCGGCGGCGGGATGTCGGAGATCGGCGCGGTCATCGGCGCCGGGGCCCTCAGCAGGTCGCTGTCGAGCACCTCGTCGCTGCGGAAGGTGTGGGTGGAGTCCGGGGCCAGCGGATCCGCCGGCGTCTCGGGGCCGGGCGGCGCCTCGGGACCGGGCGGCGTCTCGGGGGCAAGCGGCGCCTCGGGCGGGGCGGGGGCCGCCGGCGGCCCGAGGATGTCGTGGAACTCCGAGCGCGCGCGCTCGACCTCGGAGATCGCCCCGGGAGCGCCGGAGGCGAGCAGCGACTCCTGCCACTCGGCGAACTCGCGGGCATCCTGCTCCCGCAGCCGCAGCTGCTCCTCGAGCCGCTCGAGGGCGTCGAGCGTGCTCGGGGCTTCGCCCTCGATCACGGATGCGAGGGCGTCGACGGGCAAGGACCTGCGGACCGGGCGCTGCGGCGGCAGCTCGGCCCCCGGGACGGGAACCGGCTCCGGAGGCTCGGGCACGATGGGGACCGTGCCGGAGTGGGTGACTCTCTCGAAGTCCTGGACGAGCGCGTCGGCGAGGTCGTCGTCGCTCATGACCACATCGTCGGACCCCCGCGCCGGCGGCGTGAAGGTGGAACGCCGGGGGCCGCGGGGTTCGTCGTCCCCCGGCTCGGTCGGCTCCGGCTCGGTCGGCTCCGGATCGATCCCCTCCGGCCCGCCATCGGCGAGGTTGTCGTGGTCAACCATGGGCCACATGATACGGGGCCAACCCCGGTTCCGTCGCCGCGGCGTGCCGTTTGCGCCCGGCATCCGGAGGCGGCGGGAGCACGGAAGTTCACCGGAGGATCTATCTCTATATAGATAGAGTTAGAGGATGAAGCCCCTGACGCGGATCACCCCGGCTACCGTCGACGTCCTCACGATCCTCCTCGAGGAAGCGGACTCCCAGACCTGGGGCCTCGAGATCGTGCGTCGCTCGTCCCGGCCACCGGGCTCGGTCTACCCCATCCTGGAGCGCCTGGAGCGCTCCGGCTGGGTCGAATCGGGCTGGGAGGGCGACGACGCCCGTCCCGGTCCCCGCCGCCGGCTCTACGAGCTGACCGCGGAGGGCGCGACCGCCGCCCGGGCCACCGTCGCATCGTTCGCCGCGAAGGCCGCCCCCGCCCGGCCGCACGCTGCCCGGCCGCACAGCGCCCGGCCGATCGGAACGAGCGCATGAACGGCCTCTTCGGCTTCATCGTGAGCGTCGCGGCCTCGACCCTGCCACGGCAGGTCCGGGATCGATACCGGGAGGAGTGGCTCGCCGACCTCGACGGCGCCGGGGCGGGAGGCGTTCGCCCCTCGGGCGTCGCCTTCGGGGCCCTCCTCTTCAGCCTCACGCTCGGGAGGACGGCCCCCGAGATCACCGGGGTCCCGCTCGGCGTCACGCTCCGCCGGCGCGTCCGCTGGAGCGTCGCCTTCCTCGGCTCGGCCGGAGTGCTGTGGTTCGGCATGTACTTCCTGGGGGCGAGCCGCACACCGCTCGCACCGGCATCCGCCGTTCTCGCGGCGGGCACCGTCGTCCTCGCCCTCGCCGGCATCGCCCAGCTATGGCGGGCGGCGCTCGGCGCCTCCGCTCTCGCCGTGATCACCGCGGCCCTCATCACCGGCGCGGTCGGCTGCATCGTCGCCGGGACGCTCATGCCCCGGCCCGACGCCTTCCTGCTCGCCGCATTCGGTCTCATCGTCGCCGGCGGCGTGTGCGGGGCGATCGTGGCCTCCTCCGCACCGCCCGTCCCCGCCCGTCCCCGCCTGCCGGAGCGGCGACCGGTCGGCGCCACGATCATCGCCACCACGATCGGCCTCGCGGCGCTTCTCGCGCTCGGCGCCGTCGAGCTCCTGGTCTGGGGTCCGCTCTCCCAGACCGAGGGTCTCGCACTCGGCGAGATCTACGCCGGACTGAGTGCCTGGGATCGCGCCTACGGCCTCTTCTCGATCATCCTCTGGCTCGCCTTCTGGTCCGTCGCGGTCATGGCCTTCGCGATCGCGACGGCCGTTGCCGGCCGGCGGAGATCCCTGTCACGGCGCACCGCCTGGGCGATCGCCCTCGGACTCGCCGCCGCGATCGTCTTCTTCCAGTTCTGGGCGGGCGTCTCGCTCGGCATGAGCATCGCCGACACCCTTCCGCCGTATCGGGGAAGCATCTCGGGGTTCGGGTACCTCTACGCGATCGCCGGCCAGCTCTCGCTCGTCGGGGCGATCCTCCTCGGCATCGCCCCGCGGCGCATCGTGGGCCCTGCCGGGATCGAACCGACGACATCCACGGTGTAAACGTGGCGCTCTACCAGCTGAGCTAAAGGCCCGCGTCTCTCACAAGGTGCAGGCACTATCGTAGGGCACCGACAGCGGCCTGGCGCGTACGAGCCCTATACTCGGCTGGTGCCCCGACCCAGCGATACCCTCGCCAGCGAAGCCCTCGACCGCACGGGTCGCCGTCTCGAGTGGATGGACACTCTGCGAGGCCTCTCGATCCTGCTCGTCGTGCTGCACCACAGCACCCAGATCGTCAGCGAACGGGTCGACGAGCTTCCGGAGATCTTCGTCTTCATCAGCAACTTCTTCGCCCCGTATCGCATGCCGATGCTCATGTTCCTGTCGGGGCTGCTCGCTGCGAGCTCGATCAAGCGTCCCGCGGGCCAATACCTGTGGGGCAAGATCCGGCGCATCCTGTGGCCCACCATCGTGTGGACGCTGATCTACGCCGGCGCCAACTTCCTGGGTGGCGGCAGCAACCAGTTCGCGTGGTACGAACCCGGATTCTGGGCGACCTACCTGTGGTTCCTCCAGTACGTCCTGGTGTACTACGTACTCGCCCTGCTCGCGCGCTGGATACCGCCGTGGGTGCTCATCGCTCTGCCCTTCGCGGGAATGCTCCTCGTGCCGAACGAGGTCGTCGAGACGCGATTCTTCTACCTCATGCCGTTCTTCTTCCTCGGCGTCTTCATCGAGGGCATCTGGCCGAAGTTCGCCGCCTGGCTGACGACTCCGTGGGCGGCGGCGCTCTCCGTCATCCCCCTCGGAGTCGCCCTCTACTCGGGCTTCGTAACGCCCCTCTGGTACGAACCGCTCGCGGCCATACCGGCAATGATCGGCGTGCTCATCCTCGCCCGGCTCGCCGCCGCGATGCCGAGCGCTCGCTGGTTGCGGCCTGTGCGCTTCACCGGCCGGTACTCGCTCATCTTCTACTGCGTGCACTATCCCGTCTTCGCCGGCCTCGGCCGCCTCGCCGAGCGGGCCGGTCTCAGCGACCCGGTCGTGAGCCTCCTCGGGATCCTCGTGATCACGCTCGCCGTGTGCACGGGCTTCGCCCTGCTCGGCCGGCGGATGCCGGTCCGCCTGCTGTTCGAGTTGCCGAGGCGGCTCTGGCCCGCCCGACAGGCCCCGCAGGCGACTCGTCCGCACGAGTGAGTGACCTCAAACTAGACTCGAAAGGCGTCGTCAACGGCACACGGGTTGCACCGTGGCCGGAATATCGTCGACGCGACACCCTCCCATCAGGAAAGAGGTCGGCGTGACGGTCAACGATCAGGATCCGTACTCGATGAACCACATCGACTCCGACCCTGAGGAGACCGCCGAGTGGCAGGAGTCGCTCGACGCGATCGTCGCGGCGCACGGCCGCGAACGGGCCCGCGACATCATGCTGAGCCTGCTCAAGCGCTCGAAGGAGCTGCAGCTCGGCGTCCCCATGGTCCCGACGACCGACTACATCAACACGATCGCGCCCGAGAACGAGCCGGAGTTCCCCGGCGACGAGGAGATCGAGCGCAAGTACCGCGCCTGGCTGCGCTGGAACGCCGCGATCACCGTGCACCGCGCGCAGCGCCCCGGCATCGCCGTGGGCGGGCACATCTCGACCTACGCCTCCTCCGCCGCGCTCTACGAGGTCGGCCACAACCACTTCTTCCACGGCCATGACAACCCCGGCGGCGCCGACCAGGTCTTCTACCAGGGCCACGCCTCCCCCGGCATGTACGCGCGCGCCTTCCTCGAGGGGCGCATCGGCGAGGACCGGCTCGACGGATTCCGCCAGGAGAAGTCCCATCCGACCGGCGGGCTCTCCTCCTACCCGCACCCGCACCTCATGCCTGACTTCTGGGAGTTCCCGACCGTCTCGATGGGCCTCGGACCCCTCAACGCGATCTGGCAGGCCGAGACCAACCGCTACCTCACCAACCGCGGGATCAAGGACCTCTCCGACAGCCACGTCTGGGCCTTCCTCGGCGACGGCGAGATGGACGAGGTCGAGAGCCGCGGCGCCCTCCAATGGGCCGCCAACCACAATCTCGACAACCTGACCTTCGTCATCAACTGCAACCTCCAGCGCCTCGACGGCCCGGTGCGCGGCAACGGCAAGATCATCCAGGAGCTCGAGAGCTTCTTCCGCGGAGCCGGCTGGAACGTCATCAAGGTCATCTGGGGCCGGGAATGGGACGACCTGCTCGCGAAGGACACCGAGGGCGCGCTCGTCAACCTCATGAACCAGACCCCGGATGGCGACTACCAGACCTACAAGGCCGAGAGCGGCGCCTACGTGCGCGAGCACTTCTTCGGCCGAGACCCGCGCGTCGCCGAGATGGTCAAGGACTACAGCGACGACCAGCTCTGGAAGCTCAAGCGCGGCGGCCACGACTACCGCAAGGTCTACGCCGCCTTCAAGTCGGCGACCGAGCACAAGGGGCAACCGACGGTCATCCTCGCCAAGACCATTAAGGGCTACGGGCTCGGGCCGTCCTTCGAGGGCCGCAACGCGACCCACCAGATGAAGAAGCTCACGCTCGAGAACCTCAAGGACTTCCGCGACGCGATGCAGATCCCGATCACCGATGCCGTGCTCGAGGAGAACCCCTACCTGCCGCCGTTCTACCACCCGGGCGAGAGCGACCCGGCCATCCAGTACCTACTCGAGCGCCGGCGCGCGCTCGGCGGCTTCGTGCCCGAGCGTCGCAGCCGCTACACCCAGCTGACCCTCCCCGACGACAGCGCCTACGAGGTCGCGCGCCGGGGATCGGGCAAGCAGGAGGTCGCGACGACCATGGCCTTCGCCCGCCTGCTCAAAGATCTGCTCAAGTCCAAGGACTTCGGCCACCGCATCGTGCCGATCATCCCCGACGAGGCCCGCACCTTCGGCATGGACGCCTACTTCCCGACCGCGAAGATCTACAACCCGAACGGCATGAACTACACCTCGGTCGACCGCGACCTGCTGCTCGCCTACAAGGAGAGCGAGCAGGGCCAGATCCTGCACGTGGGCATCAACGAGGCGGGTGCCTTCTCGGCCTTCACCGCCGTCGGCAGCTCCTACGCGACGCACGGCGAGCCGCTCATCCCCATCTACGTCTTCTACTCGATGTTCGGCTTCCAGCGCACGGGCGACAGCATGTGGGCGGCCGGCGACCAGATGGCGCGCGGCTTCATCATGGGGGCGACCGCCGGCCGTACGACGCTCACGGGAGAGGGCCTCCAGCACGCCGACGGCCACTCGCACCTGCTCGCGTCCACGAACCCCTCGGTCGTCTCCTACGACCCCGCCTACGGCTACGAGCTCGGCCACATCGTCAAGGCCGGGCTCGAGCGCATGTACGGCGGGCAGCATCCGCACCCCGACGTCATGTACTACGTGACGATCTACAACGAGCCGCTCGTGCAGCCGGCCGAGCCGGAGAACCTCGACCTCGAGGGCCTGCTGGGGGGCATCTACCTGCTCAAGCGCTCGGATGCCGGCGGCCCGCGCGCACAGCTGCTCGCCTCGGGCGTCGCCGTGCCCTGGATCCTCGAAGCGCAGGAGCTGCTCGCACGCGACTGGGGAGTCGCCGCGGACGTCTGGTCGGTCACCTCGTGGACCGAGCTGCGCCGTGAGGGACTCGAAGCCGAGGAGTGGAACTTCCTGCACCCCAATGAGGGCGGCCGGATGCCGTTCCTCACCCGGAAGCTCACCGGCGCCGAAGGGCCGTTCGTGGCCGTGAGCGACTACATGCACGCCGTGCCGGACCAGATCCGCCGCTACGTGCCCGGCGACTTCGCGACGCTCGGCGCCGACGGCTACGGGTTCTCCGACACGCGGGCCGCCGCCCGGCGGTACTTCAAGATCGACGGGCCGTCCATCGTCGTGCGCACGCTCGAGGCGCTCGCGCGGCAGGGGCGGCTCGATCCCGCGCTCGCTCAGCAGGCCATCGACCGGTACTCGCTCCACGATGTCACAGCCGGTACGACCGGCTCCGCCGGCGGCGAGAGCTGAGCGGCTTCCCGCCATGTCACCGGCCGCGCCGGCACAGAAGACGAAGGCCCAGACCCTCGTCTGGCTCAAGACCGTCTCCGGCGAGCTCGCGACCGCGACGCTCAAGCGCCTCGAGGACACCCTCCCCTGGTATCGCGAGATGCCCCCGGGGCGCCGCTCGGCGGTCGGGATGGTCGCGCAGGCCGGCATCTCGTCCTTCATCCAGTGGTACGACGACCCGGCCTCGACTCCGTGGATCGCCGCCGACGTCTTCGGGGTCGCTCCGCGCGAGCTCCTGCGCTCAGTGAGCCTCACTCAGACCCTCCAGCTCATCAAGGCCACGGTCGAGGTCGTCGAGGAGCGCGTCAAGGGCCGCGACGAATCCCTGCGCGAAGCCGTCCTGCTCTACTCGCGTGAGATCGCCTTCGGCGCCGCCGACGTCTATGCGCGCGCGGCCGAGGCACGGGGACTCTGGGACGCGAGGCTCGAGGCCCTCGTCGTCGACAGCATCCTGAGCGGCGAGTACGACGACGAACTGCCGAGCCGGATCGCCGCGCTCGGCTGGCACGGGCACGGCGAGGTCTCGGTGCTCGTCGGCACGGCGCCGACGATGCTGGATGTCGACATGCTCCGGCGCACGGCCCGGCACCTCGACGCCGACGTGCTCATCGGGGTGCAGGGCTCCCGTCTCGTCCTCGTCATCGGCCGGGCACTGCCCGCTCCGGTCGGCGACGACGAGCACGGTGAGCCCCCGCTCGCCTTCCTCGAGATCGCCAAGGCCCTGGAACCCGGCTTCGGCGAAGGGCACCTCGTACTCGGGCACGAGGTCGCGACCCTCGTCGACGCCAACCGGAGCGCCAAGGCCGCCCTCGCCGGATTCGCGGTCGCCCGCTCCTGGCGCAACGCCCCGCGACCCACGCTCGCCGACGATCTCCTGCCCGAGCGCGCCCTCGCCGGGGACCCGCTCGCCCGCGCGACCCTCATCAACCGCGTCTACCGGCCGCTCGCCGGCCACGCGAGCGAGCTGCTCACGACCCTCTGGGCCTACCTCGACAACGGCCGCTCGCTCGAGGCGACCGCGCGCGAGCTCTTCGTGCACCCCAACACCGTGCGCTACCGGCTCAAGCGGGTCTCGGATGTCATCGGCTACGACGCGACGGGCGCCCGCGAGTCCCTCGTCCTCCAGGCCGCCCTCATCGTCGGGTCGATCGCGGAGCCCGACGGCTCGACCCGCCGCCGCTGACTGCCCTGTTTGTCTTAACCCGTTTCAAGGAGTTTCGTCCCTTCTGGCCACCGCAGATCGGCCTGCAGGCTGCACAGGGCGCGGATCTCCTTGAAACGGGTTAAGACAGCGGATGCCGGGACCAGTCCCGCACATGGGCATCCGCCCTGCGAATCCCACAGTTGGGCCGGATCTCCCAGGATGGGGCACCACGGCCGGAGCATCGTGGTGCGATGCCCTCCCTCTCCGAAAGCCTCAGATCGCTCGGCGAGGTGGCGGCAACCCACGAGCTGTACGCCCTCGGACACACCCAGGCAGGCCTTCGGATCGCAGTCCAGCGCGGCTGGATCATCCGGATTCGAAAAGGCTGGTTCTGCCTGCCGGATCTCGACCCCGACCTCGTGCGCGCCTGGCGGGTCGGCGGCAGACTCACCGGCGCCAGCGCGGCGAGGCACTACGGCCTCTGGGTGCGGGGGCAGGACGGGCCGCTCGAAGTCGAAGTCGCGCCGAACGCCTGCCAGCTCCGATCCCGTTCCGACAGTCGCAGACGACTGTCCGGCCTGAGCGACCCGGGAGTGATCGTGCACTGGGCTACAGCCGGCCCGTCCCGATCCCGCGTGCTCGTTGACCTCGATCGCTGCCTCGAGCAGATCGCGCTCGCTTATCCAGCCGAATTCGCCTTCGTCGTGGCGGAGTCTGCACTCAACCGGAAGGCCATGCCCTTTGGTCGGTGGGAGCGCATCCTCGCCTCGTGCCCCGCGCGTACCCGTCGAGCCCTCGTCGACGTGGGGACGCAGTCAGAGAGCGGCACCGAGTCCATGCTCTCGTTCCGGATGCGGAAGCTCGGCATCCGATTCCGACAGCAGATACGGATCGGTGAGGACCGAGTGGACTTTCTCGTCGGCGAAGCCCTCGTGATCGAGGCGGACAGCAATCTGCATGATCGGATCGCCGACAACGCTCGCGACACCCGGCTCGGAATCCTCGGCTATCGCGTCCTGCGATTCGACTACCAGCTGATCGTCCATGACTGGCCGAGTGTCAAAGCGGCGATTCTCGCCGCGCTCTCGCGGGGCGATCACTGGTTCACCTGAGCCTAGGCATCCGTCGCCCGCACTCGTAACCCGTTTCAAGGAGAATCCTGCACCTCGGATCGAGTCTGTGGCCAATTCGACTCATCGCCGCGGGAACTCCTTGAAACGGGTTAAGAGCAGGGCCGGGAGGAGCGGCCTGTAGAGGGCTACAAGGGATCTGGCTATTGTTGGTGGAGTTGTCACAGTGCAAATCGGACGAGGTTGGGAAGACTAGAGAAGTGATCGTCATCGTCTGCCCTGGCCAGGGCTCGCAGACCCCGGGCTTCCTCTCCCCCTGGCTCGAGGTCCCCGGCCTCGACGGCCGGCTGGCCCGGTACTCCGAGGCCGCCGGCATCGATCTCGAGACCCACGGCACGGTCTCCGACGCGGACACCATCCGGGACACCGCCATCGCCCAGCCGCTCATCGTCGCGGCCGGCCTGCTCACCCTCTCGGTCCTCCTCGAGGGACGCCGCCAGCTCGTGGGGGGCATCGCGGGCCACTCGGTCGGCGAGTTCACCGCCGCGGCCGCATCCGGCATCCTCGAGGCACCGGATGCCATGGCACTCGTCGCCGAGCGCGGGCGCGCCATGGCGGATGCCGCGGCGCTCACGCCGACGGGGATGAGCGCCGTCGTCGGCGCGGACGAGTCCGAGCTCCTCGCCGCACTCGACGGCCTCGGCCTCGAACCGGCGAACTTCAACGGCGGAGGGCAGATCGTCGTCGCGGGCGCCGTCGACGCCCTCGAGAAGCTCAAGGAGGCCCCGCCCGCGGGAGCCAGGGTCATCCCGCTCCAGGTCGCCGGGGCGTTCCACACGCGCTACATGGCCCCTGCGGTCGAGCGGCTGCGCGCCGCGGCCACCGCACTCGAGACCGAGACGCCGACCCTGCCGATCTGGACCAACCGCGACGGGCACCGGGTCTCGGGCGGTCGCGAGTTCCTCGACCTGCTCGTCGGCCAGGTCTCCTCCCCCGTGCGCTGGGACCGCTGCATGGACTCCTTCGCCTCCGCCGGCGTCACCGGCCTCATCGAGGTCGCCCCCGCCGGCGCGCTCGTCGGCCTCGCCAAGCGCGCCCTCAAGGGCGTCCCGAGCATCGCCGTCAAGACCCCGGACGACATCCACGCCGCCATCGAGATGATTGAGACCGACGCATGACGACTCCCAAGCTCAAGCAGTCCACCGGCGCGAAGTACACGCGCCTCTACGGTTTCGGCGCGGCGCGCGGCGACCGAGTCGTGCCGAACGAGGAGCTCGTCGGCCCGATCGACTCGAGCGACGAGTGGATCCAGCAGCGCACCGGGATCGTGACGCGCACGCGCGCCTCGGTCGGCATCCTCGCCGTCGATCTCGCGACCGAGGCGGCGAAGGAGGCGATCGAGGCCTCCGGCGTCGACCCGGCGGACATCGACCTCGTCATCATCGCGACCATCAGCAACGTGCAGCAGACCCCCTCGATGGCCGCCGTGGTCGCCGATCGGGTCGGAGCGAACCCGGCCGCCGCCTACGACGCGAACGCGGCCTGCGCCGGCTACTCCTACGCGCTCACGCAGGCGGATGCGCTCATCCGCTCGGGCGCCGCGCACTACGCCCTCGTGATCGGGGCGGAGAAGCTCTCCGACGTCGTCGACCCCGCCGACCGCTCGATCTCGTTCCTGCTCGGCGACGGCGCCGGAGCGGTCGTCGTCGGCCCGAGCGACTTCCCCGGCATCTCCCCCGCGGTGTGGGGCTCGGACGGCTCGAAGGCCGCCGCCGTCGGCATGAACGCGACGCTCATCGACTACCGCGAAGGCGACGCGAACTGGCCGACGCTGCGCCAGGAGGGCCAGACGGTCTTCCGCTGGGCGGTGTGGGACATGGCGAAGGTCGCCAAGCAGGCGCTCGCGGATGCCGGGGTGACCGCCGAAGACCTCGCCGCCTTCATCCCGCACCAGGCCAACATGCGCATCATCGACGAGTTCGCCAAGCAGCTCAAGCTCCCCGAGTCGGTCGTCATCGCGCGCGACATCGAGACGACCGGCAACACCTCGGCCGCCTCGATCCCGCTCGCGACGCACCGGCTGCTCCAGGAGCATCCGGAGCTCTCCGGCGGCCTCGCCCTGCAGATCGGATTCGGAGCCGGCCTCGTGTATGGGGCGCAGGTCGTCGTCCTGCCCTAAACTAATCCCCGGTCACATACCCCAAGGAGAAACCACAATGGCATTGTCCACCGAAGAAGTTCTGGCCGGCCTCGCCGAGCTCATCAACGACGAAACCGGCATCGCGACTGACACGGTCGAGCTGGACAAGTCGTTCACCGACGATCTCGACATCGACTCGATCTCGATGATGACCATCGTGGTCAACGCCGAGGAGAAGTTCGACGTCAAGATCCCGGATGACGAGGTCAAGAACCTGAAGACCGTCGGCGACGCCGT
>JBIQHP010000056.1:0-15235 GCA_044508495.1 Clavibacter sp. | reverse complement strand
GCCGGCAGGACTGCGCCCGTAGCTCAGCGGATAGAGCAATTGACTACGGATCAATAGGCCGGGGGTTCAAATCCCTCCGGGCGCACCCATTGGGCGGGTCTGACCAGCATCTCCATGGATGCAGGCAGGGCACCGAGCAGCTCGGCTAGAGCGTCAGGCGGTCAAAGCCCGGACGAGCGTGTAGACGGCCAGGACGACGACGGCGATGCCGACGATCAGGTCGGTCCAGGTCGCGAGCGTCTCCTTGGCGTTCTTCCCCTTCTTGGGAAGGTGCATCGCGCCGGCGATGAGGAGGAAGACGCCACCGGCGAGGCCCGCCGGGACGGCCCACCCCGGCACGAGCGCGAGAAGTCCGGCGAGTCCCATGCCGATGTTCGCGGTTCCGAGTTCACGCGTGAGCTGCTTCATCTCGATGCCGGAGGTCGTAGCCCCTAGGATGGCGGAGGTCGGCCCTTTGCCTGACAC
This sequence comes from Clavibacter sp., assembly GCA_044508495.1. Taxonomy (GTDB): domain Bacteria; phylum Actinomycetota; class Actinomycetes; order Actinomycetales; family Microbacteriaceae; genus Terrimesophilobacter. The sequence goes on along the minus strand of JBIQHP010000056.1, from coordinate 14,770 downwards.
TTGTGCGAGTCCGGCCACCAGCAGGCGGGTGCCGACGCCCCAGAATGCCCACCACTTGCCGAACACGAGCACCGGATCGCCGCCCACGGCGGCGAGCTCGATGATGCCGGAGGCGACCGGCAGAACGACGGTCTGCGCGATCACCACGATGAAGTAGCCCACCGTGCTCCGCCCTTCTGAGAGTCTCGATACCCGCACCAGAATAGTGAGCGGCGCACTCTTCTGCCACCGTCATCCAGGTGGTGCACCGGCTTCCCGCCATTCGGTCAGCGGATAGCCGGCCTCGGCGGGGATCCTCAGGCGGCGTCTGCCATCCGCCTCCACCATGACTTCTGGCTGGACGGTCGTGCGGGGGCGCTCCTGCGCCGCAGCGATCGCCTCGGCGCTGCTGGTGCTCTCGGCGAGGCGGGCGAGATTGACCATGGTCGGGAAGATGATCCGGCGCTCTCCGGAGACCGCTAGCTCCACGGCGTGCGCGGGCGGCATCCACTCGGCCGTGAGCGTCTCGGCGCCGTCCGGAACCGCGACCTGCCCGCTCGGCGCCTGCGCGAGGAAGAAGTGTGTGTCGAAGCGGCGCGGTTCGATGGCCGGGGTGATCCAGTGACCGAAGTGCGTGAGCGAGGCGAGCCGGATGCGAGTACCCGCCGTGGCGAGAGACTCGCGGAATCCGCCACCACGGGAAGGTATCGCGCCCTCCCCGAGCAGGACCCCGGTCTCCTCCCACACCTCGCGGATCGCGCCCACGCGCAGGGGCCGCTCCTCCCCCGGCGCGTCATCGAAGCCGTCGGCGAGGTCGCGCCACGCCGGATCGTCGTCGTCCGGGTCGATCGCCCCGCCGGGGAACACGAGCGCCGAGGCGAAGGCGCCTCGCGCCGCCCGGCCGACGAGGAGCACCTCGAAGGGGTCGTCGCGCAGCAGCAGCACGGTCGCCGAGCGGCGAGGGGAGGATGCCGCGGAGCCAGGACTCGTCACGCTGGCCATGATACGAGGCGCCGGCGGCGAAGCGCGGTTCGAGGCGAAGGGCTCGAGAGCGACTCCACCGGCATCCGTGGGGTCGCTCTCGAGCGCGATGGGCTACGGCCTACTCGTATCGGAGGGCGTCGATCGGGTTCTGACGGGCGGCTCGGCGAGCCGGCAGCGTGCCGGCGAGGAAGGCGATCGCCATCACGATGAGGATGATCGTGCCTACCGGCACGATCTCGAATCGCAGCACCTCGAGTCCCTCGAGCTCGGCGAGCACTCCGTCCACCAGCACCTCGTTGGCGAGCATGCCGACTCCGAAGGCGGCTATGGCGCCGACGACGCTGCCGAGGAATCCGATGAAGACCGCTTCGACGCTGAACAGGGCGTAGATGCGCCCGCCCCCCATGCCCAGGGCCTTCATGAGGCCGATCTCCCTCGTGCGCTCCTGCACGCTCATGAGCAGCGTGTTGATAATGCCGAAGCCGGCGGCGATGAGAGCGATGATCCCGAACGCGTTGAGAACCCCGATGATGGCGTCGACGATGGTCTGGATGACGCCGATCTGATCGGCGACGGTATTGGCGGTATACCCCTCGTCCGCGAGCTGGGCCTTGAGCGCCTCGACTCGGCTCTCACTCCAGCTCGGATCGAAGTGGGCGGTCGCCTGGAACGAGGTATCGCCGCTGCCTGCGGGCGCACCGATGCTTTGCAGCCGGTACAGCTCGTCGGCCAGTGCGCTGTTGACCGCCGTCCCCGAGGCGAGCAGTGAGGTGTTCATGACTCCGACCACGTGCGCCTCGACCTCCCGGATCTCGCCGGAGAAGGTCCCGACGCCAATCGTGACGATCCTGCCGACCGCGGCCCCGGCATCCGTGAACCCGAGGTTCTTCAGGTAGGAGGTGACGAGCAGGAGCTGGAGCTCGTCGGTGCCGCTCTCCAGCTGCCTTCCCGCGGCCAGGTCGGGGGTGACCATCGTGGCGCTCACGTTCACCGTCAGCTCGTACTTGCCGTTGCCGTCGAACTCCACATAGCGCGGGCTCAACTGCTGCACCGCGCTGACGTCGACGATGCCGTCGATGCCGCGGATGGTCTCGAGGTCCCGTGCGGTGAGCGCCGGCGTCCCGAAGGTCGACCCACCGAGGAAATCCCCTCCGGTGACCGCCTTGTCGGGGTCGTATTTCGCCGGACCTTCCCCGACCGGGGAGGCGTCCTCGGCCGTCCTGGTGATGGACAGCACGTCTTTCGCGCCGAACGCGCCGATCTGCGTGTCGATATAGCTGGAGACCCCGGTGCCGATGGCGCTCGTGATCGTGAGCGTGAAGGCCCCGATGAAGATGGCGAGCACGGTGAGGGTGGTTCTGAGCTTGCTGCGGAGGCTGTTGCTCACCGCAGTGCGGAGGATGTCGAGGGCATTCATTGCGGGGTTCCTGACGTGTCGGGACAGAGCGCTTCGCGCCCGTCGCGGATGAAGAGCTGCCGACCGCAGCGCGCGGCCAGGTCGGTGTCGTGGGTGACGATGACGAGAGTGATGCCGTGCTCGGTGTTGAGCGAGAACAGGATGTCCTCCATCAGCCGACCGGTGACCGTGTCGAGGTTCCCAGTCGGCTCGTCGGCGAAGATGACCTTGGGGTCGTTGACGAGTGCCCGGGCGATGACCACCCGCTGCTTCTGCCCGCCTGAGAGGTTGACGGCCTTGTTCTTCGCCTTGTCGGCGAGTTCCAGCTGGGCGAGCACCGCCATGCCTCTCCTGGTGCGCTCGCGCTTGCCGACGCCCGCGATCTTCAGCGGCAGCACGACATTGTCGAGCACGGTGGCATTCGGAGTGAGGAAGAACTGCTGGAAGACGAACCCGAAGTCCTGGTTGCGCATCCGGTTGAGCTGACGCGCGGTGAGCTTTCCGGCATCCTTTCCGCGCACGCTCACGGCGCCCTCGTCGGGTCGGTCGAGCAGGGCCAGCAGGTGCATGAGAGTGGACTTGCCGGATCCGCTCTTTCCGACAATGGCCACGGATTCGCCCTCCGCGATCTCCAGAGAGACCCCCTTGAGCGCGTCGAAGCGGGCAGTGCCGCGTCCGTATGACCGACGGAGGCCATCCGCGACGAGCAGCGCGGTCATCGGGTTCCTCCGGGGGCGAGGTCGAGCGACGGCTCAAGGGCGCCCTGGTCGAGGCGGAACGGCGGATAGTCGTCGCGCAGCAGGGAGGTGTAGGCGTAGACCCGGTAGATCCATCGGTGGATGCCCATGATCAGATCGAAGAGCCCCTGGCTGTAGGTACCGGTGAAGAGCAGTCCGACGGCGGCGACGAACACGAGGAGCCCCACGAGTCCGCCCACTCCCGGACCGTCGGAGAAGACCCAGGCCAGACCTGCCAGAACCCCCACGATGATGAGGTGGGGAAGTGCGAGAAGCCAGGCTTTGACCAGCACCTTCCCGCGGGAAAGCCGGTCGGGATAGGCGACCTCGAATGTGGCGGGGAAGCCGGTTCGGGCGAGCGTGAACGGAGGGTAATGATCGGTGGCGAGCACTCCCGTCGCATAGAAGACGACACGCCAGTTCCAGCGGAGCACGCCGACCGCGAAGTCGAACAGCGATGCCGGGTAACGGCCGGTGAACAGGATCACGATCCCGGAGGCCAGCACGACGACCGGGAACGCGGTCCACAAAACCGCGAGCACGATGTAATGCGGGAAGGCGAGAAGCCACTTGACCAGCCACATCCCGCGGGACAGCGCCGGGTCGAGGCGACCCTCGAGTCGCGTCGGGTAGCCCGCAACCGCGATCGGCGTGGAGTGGATGCTCCTGCCGAGCCCTGCGGCCCCCACGAGGAGGAGGGTGACGCCGGCGGCGAGCACGGCCAGACCCCACCACAGATAGTCGATGTCGGCGAGGAGGCGATTCGATCCCGCGGCGGCGAGCACGCCGATCACGAGGATGAGCATGTGTAGCGCGCTCATTCGCGCACGGAGCGGCTCGGTCAGTTCTGAGGTTTGCGTTGTCATGAGGGTGTTCCTTCGTTCCGGTTGTGCGTTGGGGTGGTGATGCGCAGCACGACGCTGCCTTTCTTGTGCCCGGTGTCGACGTAGCGATGCGCTTCGACGATCTCCGAGAGGTCGTAGGTACGGTCGATGACGGCTCGATAGTGGCCGGACTCCGCGAGGCCGACGATGTACTCGAGGTCGTCGGCCCGGTAGTCGCCGACGTTCGCGGTGACGAGTTTGCCGCTCCTGCGGCTCTGCGAGCCCGACCGCAGCAGGCCCCTGAGGTCGGCGATCACGAGCAGGAGGGCGCCGCCGGGCTTGATCGACGACTCGACCCGCGCGAATGGAGCGTTGCCCACGCAGTCGACGATGACGTCGTATTCCTTGCCTTCTGCGGTGAAGTCATCCGTCGCGTAGTCGATGACCCGGTCGGCGCCGAGTGAGGCGACCAGCTCCCGGTTAGAGCCGCTCGTGACGCCGGTGACCTGCGCACCGAGCTTGCTGGCGAGCTGCACCATCGCGGTCCCGACCGCACCGGATGCGCCATTGACGAGCACGGTGTCACCTGACTTGAGCTCGACCTGGTTCAGGAAGGCTCGCGCCGTCGTACCGCCGAAGGGGAGTGCCGCCGCGTGCTCGAAGGACATGGTGCTCGGCGCCCTGGTGATGGCGCCGTCCTGCGAAACGCGGACATATTCTGCGTGGCCGCCGAACCTGCCGCCGAGCATGGCGATCACGGCGTCGCCGGGGGCGAACCGGGTGACGCCGTCTCCGATCGCTTCGACGACGCCGGCGGCATCCATTCCGAGGATGCGGTGGCGGGGGCGGAAGACGCCCAGGCCGAAGGCGGCCAGGAGGCCGAGCCCGGGCGGGAGGTCGCGGCTGCGGGCGCGGTGGTCGGCAGCACTCACAGTGCTGGTGCTAACCCTGATGAGAACCTCGCCCGGCCCGGGAGCGGGCCTGTCGACCGTTTCGACCTGGACGACTTCAGGTGCGCCGAACCTGCGGTAGACGGCGGCCGTCATGCGATCGACCTGCCCGAGGGCAGTGATGGTTTGTGGTGAATTCATCTCAGCTCCTTGAATGGTCAGATGGTTGTCGGGGTGATGCGAGTGCGCTCGGCTGCGGCAAGCCGGGATGCGCGGTCGAGGGCTCCGGTTCGGCGGGTACGGCGGCGGATGACGTATTCGGCCACTCCGAGGTCGATCACCCACGCCGCGCCCATGATCAGAGCTCTGGTCGTGGGGTCGGTGGGACCGACGATGGAGATCCAGAAGGCCAGCACGATGGCCTGGGTTCCTGCGGCGACGCCGATCGCGTAGGCGCGCGTCATCCAGGCGCCGTGCCCGGCGAAGTCCCGACGCAGAACCGCGACGAGCCCGAGGACGAGGCTCGCCACCATCGCCGAGCCGAACGCCAGGCGGATGACGAGCAGGAGAGTGCCGTCGCCGTTCGGGAAGGAGTAGAAGGCAGCCATCCACAGTCCGGAGAGCGCGGCCAGCAGGCCGGCCGGGACGAGAGTGCGTCCCGTGATCCGGTGCCAGCTGCGCCTGCCGCGTCGCAGTGAAGGAACGAACTGGAACGCACCGAGCAGGCAGTAGACGGTGACGCTCACGATGTGGATCACCACGGGAATCGGCGAATCGACGAACCGGGCATTCTGCTCGGTGACGACAGGCCCGCTCGTGAGTTCCGTGAGACGGGCTGCTCCGGCGATCACCGGGATGAGGCTGAGCATGATGAGTCCGGTGGGGGCGAGCCACCGGTGTCGAAGTCTCCGGGTCGCCGGGGTTCCGGCAGTGTTCGTGGTCATCGAGAGTGCTCCTTAGGGTGCGGGGGTGTGGGGGTCGTGGGTCAGGGGATCGGTTCCGAGGGGATTGACCGAGATCAAGGTGACTCCGAGGTCGCCGATGCGTCTCAGAAGCCCGTGCAGGGCGGCCTGGTCGATGATCGAGCCGATGAGGGTCGTCGTTCCGTCGCTCTCGTTGGTCAGCGTGAACCCCTCGAACCATTCACTCCATCTCGGATCGAGCTGCCCCTCGAGCCGAACTTCGTACCAATCCGAATCGGCGGGTGTGCTTTCGTGTCGATGCGTCATGGGTTGGTTCCGCTGGGCTCCGCTGGTCTGATTCGCCCCAAGCGGTCGCCTGGGGACGACCCGAATCTAGGAAGCCGTGTGGTGACGCGACATCACCACATGGCCCGTGCACGTGGTGATTGTCTCGAGGGCCTGGTTAGATCAGCCCCAACGCTTCAGCACGTCGAACGGCTGCGGCGCGGCTTGTCACGCCGAGCTTGACGAAGATGTGCTTCGTGTGGGTCCGCATCGTATTCAGCGACACGTAGAGTTCGCGCGCGATGTCAGGACCGGTCAATTCGGTCGCAAGAAGCCTGAGTACGTGAAGTTCGCGTTCGCTCAACGCTTCGGCGAGAAGCCGGCCCGCGGCTCCCGCGCCTCTGATGCCGGTGCCTTCAGACTGCCTGAGCACCTGGGCCAGTTGGCGGACGAACTCAGGGTGGATCCCGGCCCCCGCGGCGGCACGAAGCAGCCTCAGCATTGCCGGGCCCGCCTCGAGAAAGAGCCGAAGGGATCCTTCCGGTGCTGCCTGTCCGAGAGCGCGCTCCAACGGTTCGAGCGCTTCGGCCAGCCGGCCCTGCCCTTCGAGCGCCAGCGACTGGAGAAGGAGGATCTCGTTCATGCTGCCGAGGCGCCCACCCGCCTCGGCGGCGTCGAGCAGCCGAGCCAGCAGGGTCTTCAGCTCGTCGATCGAATCGGATGCTGGATCGCTTGCGTGCCGCGCCATCATCAGCCTGGCCAGAGTGAGGTGCCCGAATTCGCGCAAATAGCCTGGCTCATCCGTCGCCGCGAGGCCCTGCTCATCCACCCAGGCCTGCGCGTCATCCAGCCGCCCCTGCGCAATCCGCACCCGCGCCTTCAGGCCCCCGATGGGACGTGCTTCGGCGAAGAAGCCGTGCCGGTAGTGCTCCTCCGCCCCTGTGAGAAAGTCGAAAGCGGCGTCGAGTTCGCCTTCGGCCTCGACGAGCCGCGCCATTCCGGCGAACCACCGATAGCGATGTTCGTGTGAGAAGGCGGCGTCGCCGAGGGCGGTGGCGGCATCAAGGTGCTCTCGGGCAGCAGCGAGAAGATTGCGCTCCAGGAGGACCTCGCTCATGCCCGAATGCAGGTCGGCAGTGGGTTGCCCGCTGTTGCCCAGCTCGATCGCCTCGCGTAGCGCGCCCTCGTATGCCTGATGCGCTTCCCGAAGCCGGCCGAGGGGAATGAGCATGTCGCCGATGACCATCGTGGTGCTCAGCGCATCGGTCAGGTTTCCCGCCCGACGCAGGCTGGCGCGGCAGGCCCGAAACGAGCCGACTCCCGCTTCCAGGTCGCCGGCTGCCCAGTGCGCGAGTCCCAGCAGGCCAGCCGCCGCTCCCTGCCCGAGATGATCCTCGGGCAGCGCGAGATCAGCGGCGCGCTGGGCGTATTCCTTCACCTTGACGGGGTCCTGCCTCGCCAGGGCGACGGATGCGCGGTAGAGGGCGATGGTGACGGGCAGGTTCTGCAACTCTTCGCCCGGCTCTGAGTCGTGCGTCGGCACTCCGGTCTCGGCGCTCGCGGTCAGGAGCCGCTCCGCCTGGGCGAGCTGCGGCTCGACGGCGTCGACATCGCCGGCCGCGAGGGAGGACCACGCGGAGAATACTCGCAGCACGGGCCTGCTCTTCAGCGCATCGTCGGGAAGCTTCGCAATCCAGCTCCGCAGCACCGCATCCCGTCTGCTCTTGCGGACGCCGGGAATGGTCGATTCCACCAACCTGGTCGCACGTGGAAAGTCGGAGGCGGCGAAGGCGTGGTTGATGGCCTCTTCGGACGAGCCGTTGAGCTCGAACCATTCGCTCGCGCGACTGTGGAGGGCGGAGATGTGATCGTTGCCATGCTTGAGGAGCCGCGCGCGGAGCACATCGGCGAAGAGGTGGTGGTACCGGAACCAGCGGCGTTCGTCATCCAGCGGAATCAGAAACAGGTTCGCCCGCTCGATCGACTCGAGCATCTCGCTGCCACCGGACTCGCCGGTCACCGCATCGCAGAGCGGCCCGCAGAGGCGGTCGAGAATCGACGTCTGGCAGAGGAATTCGCGGACGTGATGCGGCGCCCGCTCCAGGACCTCTTCGATCAGGTAGTCGATGACGAACCGATTGCTGCCGGTGAAGGCGGTGATGAACCCGGGAACATCCGCTCGATCCCGCATCGACAGCGCGGCGAGCTGGAGGCCGGCGATCCAGCCTTCGGTGCGAGTCTCCAATGCGGCGATGTCCTGGGTCGAGAGCGACAGGCCCATCGCCGTGTTCAGGAACGCCGCGGTCTCATCCGCTGTGAAACGCAGGTCGGCGGCCCGCAGCTCGGTCAGCTCTCCGCGGGCGCGAAGTCGCGCGAGAGGCAGGAGTGGGTCGGAGCGGCTCAAGATGACGACGTGCAGGGTCGGCGGCAGGCGGTCGATGAGGAAGGCTACGAAGTCGCGAATCGATGCGTCCTCGATCACCTGGAAGTCGTCGAGAACCAGAAGGATCTCGTGCTGGCTCCGCGCGATCTCGTTGAGGAGGGTCGTGAGCACCAGCTCTGCGGTCTGCTGCGAATCGTGGCCTGCGGAACCGATTTCCGGATCGGCCTCGTGGAAGGCGGCGACGACATAACCCAGAAAACCGATCGGGAAGTCGTCGCCTTCGTCGAGAGAGAGCCAGGCGACCCGCAGCTCCGGCTTCTGACGGCGGATCTCGACGATCCACTCGCTGACGACGGTCGTCTTGCCGAATCCCGCCGGGGCGGAGATGAGTGTCAGCTTCCGCCCGCCATGGCTTCCCTCGTCCAGTTTCCGGACGAGTCGTTGCCGGGAGATTGCGGCCGGGCGCGGCGAGGGAACGAAGAGCTTCGTCGCCACGATCGCCATGCGCACATTTTAGGGTTCGAGCGCGTACTCCGAGGCGAGAATTGCGTAGCCGTCCAAGGTGGTCCATTCACCTTTGAAGTAGTCCGCATCGATCTGCCGGGACTCCTGCCGCATGCCTGCGCGTCGGAGCAGGCGCTGCACCGACTCGTTGCGTGCGTCGCAGAACGCGACGACCCGGTGAGCCCCCACTTCGCCGAACAGGAACTCGAGGATCGCTCCGACAGCCTCGGTGCCGACACCCATGCCCTGGGAGGCGGGTGCCAGCGTCACGCCGATCTCGTAGGTGTCGGGCTGCTCGGCAAGACGGTGGATGGCCACGTCCCCGTACAGGGAGTCGACGTCGGCGGCGCGAATCGCCAACTGCAGCCAGGAGCCTTCGTCGGGAAGGGCGGATTCCGGTTGCCCCTCGAGTAGGCGATCGGCGTCCGCGACGCTGTAGTCGGGAGTCCAGGACTGGTATCGCGCGACATCCGGGACCTGCCGGTATGCGATGAAGTCCAGGACGTCGGCGGCGACCAGCGGCTCGATTCGGAGGCGCTCGGTCTTCAGCGGGTATGGCATGTCACAGGCTAACCCGCGCGACGCATGCCGCGAAGCTTTCCGTAGGCGCGCAGCAGCTGGGGCACCACGAGGTACACCGCGACCGGCACGATGAGGATCGAGAGCACGAAGGCCCGCAGGACGGGATTCCAGTCGGTCGCGAACGGGGCGATGGCGAAGAATCCCAGCGCGACGAGAGGGAAGATAGCGATCCAGGTGATCACGGCCCGGACGTGCACGGAGGGAGGCGTGGGCGCCGAGGCGGGCGCCTCGGAAGGGACGGCAGTTGGCGTGGACATGATGTTGATTCCTTATCTTCTCTTGATGGACTGGTTCTGTCCGTCACGGTCGAGCCGCGGGTGCGGCATCGAGGTCTTTCTGGAGCAGCCAGCCATTGATCGCGATGGCGCTCGCGCTCCCGGCCCCCGCCGCAGTGATGACCTGCGCGGTGGGCGTCACGACGTTGCCCGCTGCCCAGACGCCGGGAACGCTCGTTCGACCGACCTCGTCCACGGCGACGAGACCGGTCGTCGCGTCGGTCGCGCATCCGAGCGATCGCAGCAGCTCGTCGTGGGGGCGTTGACGAGGGGCGATGAAGACTGCAGTGGATGCGACGGTTCCGCCGTCGGTGAGCGCGACCCCGTCGAGGGAATCCGGCCCGCCCACGAGGTGTGAGACCGAGCCGTCGACGACGCGGACCCCGAACCATTCGAGGCGGTGCCGCTCCGCCGGGGTGAGCTCGATGCCGTTCGTGACGAAGGCGACTCGGTCGCTCTGCCGCCTGAGGAGACCTGCCTGCCTGATCGAGACTTCGCGGACCGGCCCCCCGATCACCGCGATCGCCTGACCCCGCACCTCGTGCCCGTGGCAATACGGGCAGTGATGGACGAGCGTGCCCCACCGGCTTTGCAGACCGGGGAGAAGCGGGAGTTCATCCTTGAGACCTGTGGCCACGAGAAGTGCGCGGGCGGTCCTGACCGTTCCGTCGGCGATTCGAAGGGCGAACGAGTCGTCATCGCGGCTCTCAACGGCGGCGACGTGAGCCGCGAGGATCGTCGCGCCGTAGCCCGCAACCTCGCGGCGACCTATCGCGAGGAGTTCCTTGGGCGGCAGTCCGTCGCGCGACAGGAATCCCTGCATGTGCGTTGCGGCGGCGTTGCGAGGCTCGCCGCCGTCGACGATCAGCACGTCGGCTCCGGCTCGTGCGAGCACCAGCCCGGCGCTCAGCCCCGCTGCTCCTGCGCCGATGATGGCGACGTCGTGATTCTCCTTGTCGGTCATGATGACCACCTCCGTCACTACCGTGCCATGGTCGATGTTCGGCTTGGGAACTCTGTTGCCAAAACCGGGACAGGATGATTTCCTTGGCTCATGAGCACCTCCCAGCGCATCGACACCGAGCTGAGTCAGATCGCCCCCCGGCTGCGCCGGGCTCGCCAGAAGAGGGACATCACCCTTGATGAGCTCGCGAAGAAGACGGGTATCTCGAAGAGCACGCTCTCGCGACTCGAGTCCGGGCAGAGGAAGCCGAGCCTGGAGCTGCTGCTTCCCGTCGTCGCGGCACTTGCGGTCCCCTTCGATGAGATCGTGATCTCGCCGAAGATCGACGACCCGCGCGTGCCCCAGAAGTCCACTCGCTCCGAGGGACGCATCCTCACCCCCTTGTCGCAGCACCAGGGCGAGCCCCAGGCGTTCAAGATCACGATCCCCGCGACCGAGCGCGAGCCCGACCCGCGAACGCATACCGGGTACGAATGGATCTATGTCCTCGCCGGGCAGCTGCGGCTCGTCCTCGGCGAGCACGACATCGTGCTGGGACCCGGCGAGGCGGCGGAGTTCGACACGCGCAACCCGCACTGGTTCGGCTCAGCCGGAAGGGGTCCCGTCGAAATCCTGAGCATGTTCGGCAGGCAGGGCGAACGCATCCACGTTCGAGCGCGGACCCGGCCCGACTGACCTCGCTGGAGGTCTGGTTCATCGAGCGCGCATCGGCTAGTCTCCCAGCATGCAGCAGGTCGCAGAATGCGTCATCCCGCCGCGCGCGAAAACGCTCGCCGAGCCGCCCATCGTCGCGCGCATCCGTGATTGCGTCATCGGTGACGACCGCCTCATGGACGGCCCCTACGGGAAGAAGCCGGTCACCTACGCCGACTACACCGCGAGCGGACGGTCGCTGAGCTTTCTCGAGGACTTCCTGCGCGACGAGGTGCTGCCGCGCTACGCGAACACGCACACCGAGTCGAGCGGCACCGGGCTGCAGACGACACGCCTGCGCGAGGACGCCCGCGACACCATCCGCCGCGCCGTCAACGGCGACCAGGACACCATGGTCATCTTCACCGGCAGCGGGTCGACGGGCGCGATCGACAAGCTCGTGGGCATCCTGGGCCTGCGCCTGCCGCGCGAGCTCGATGAGCGTCACGGCTTCGACGCTCTCATCCCGAAGAGCGAACGCCCGGTCGTCTTCATCGGCCCCTACGAGCACCACAGCAACGAGCTGCCCTGGCGGGAGTCGATCGCGGATGTCGTCCTCATCCACGAGGACGCCGACGGCCACATCGACCAGGCCCAGCTCGCGGACGAGCTGCGGATGTACGCCGACCGCCCCCTGCGGATCGGCTCGTTCAGCGCGGCGAGCAACGTCACCGGCATCCTGAGCGACACGCACGCGATCACCCACCTGCTGCACGAGCACGGTGCGCTCGCATTCTGGGACTTCGCGGCGGCGGCCCCCTACGTCGACATCGAGGTCAACAGGCGCGCGGTCGATGGGCGCGCTGGGGAGCCGATCGAGCGCAAGGACGCGATCTTCCTCTCCCCGCACAAGTTCATCGGCGGCCCCGGGACGCCCGGCGTGCTCATCGTGGATCGCGGTCTGCTGCACAACGCCGTGCCGCACGTCGTCGGCGGCGGCACGGTGAGGTACGTGAATCAGGATCACCACCGCTACCTCGAGAACCCGGAGCACCGCGAGGAGGCCGGCACGCCCGCGATCGTCGAGTCGATCCGCGCCGGGCTCGTCTTCCAACTCAAGGAGGCCGTCGGCGTCGAGACGATCCAGGCGCTCGAGCACGACTTCCTGCGCCGGGCGATCGCGGCCTGGAGTGCGCATCCCTCGATCGAGATCCTCGGCAATCCGGAGGCCGAGCGGCTCTCGATCGTCTCCTTCGTCGTGCGACGCCCGGACGGCAAGTACCTGCACCACAACGCCGTCGTCGCGATGCTCAACGACGTCTTCGGCATCCAGAGCCGGGGTGGATGCTCCTGCGCCGGCCCCTACGGGCACCGGCTGCTCGGCATCGACCTCGAGCGCTCGCAGGAGCTCGAGCAGCAGATCCTCGGCGGATGCGAGGGCATCAAGCCGGGCTGGGTGCGGGTGAACTTCAACTACTTCGTGAGCGACGAGGTGTTCCGGTACATCGTGGAGGCGGTCGCGATGATCGCCGAGCACGGGTGGAAGCTTCTGCCCGACTACCGCTTCGATCCGGCATCCGGGCTCTGGTGGCACCGGGCGGGGCCGGTCGAGCCACCGCTTCGCTTCGCGCAGCTGACCTACGGCCCGGATGGCGTGCTCGCCTTCCCGCGCCACGACGACCGCGCGCCCGCGACCGTGTATGCGGACGCGCTCGCGGCGGCCCGGGCGCTCTTCGGGGCTGCTTCGGATGCCGACCCCGGCAGCGCGAGCGTCGCGGCGGAGCTCGGCGAGGACTTCGAGCACCTGCGCTGGTTCGATCTGCCCGTGGAGTGCCTTACCGCTCCCTGAGGAGGCCCGGAGGGCCGTCTCGCAGGGGACCTCGCCATAGGATTGTGGCACCATGCCGAACCCTGAACAGGCCGGCGGCGGCCGCCGCATCGTCGTCTTCGGCGACGTCATCGGCGACATCGTCGTCGTCCCGTCCGGCCCGATCCGCAAGGACACCGACACCCCGAGCTCGATCCAGCAGCGGCCGGGCGGCTCCGCGGCGAACGCGGCATCGTGGCTCGGCGCCCAGGGCGCCCCCGTCGACTTCGTCGGGCGGGTCGGGGCCGCCGACCTCGCGCAGCACAGCGCGATCCTCTCCGGGTTCGGGGTCACGCCGCACCTCATAGGCGACTCCGAGCATCCGACCGGTGCGATCGTCGTCATCGTCGAGGGCAACAGCCGCAGCATGCTCACCGAGCGCGGCGCGAACGACCTCCTGAGCGCGGATGACGTCACGGACGAGCTGCTGGACCATGCGTCGGTCGTGCACTTCACCGGATACACGATCTACCACGGCAAGGATCACGCGGCCGTGCGCCGCCTCTTCGAGCGCGCCGCCGCGCGGGGAGTCGCGGTCTCGGTAGACCCGGCCTCCGCAGGAAGCCTCGAGGACTTCGGCGCGGCGCGCTTCCTCGACCTCGTCGACGGGGCCGAGCTGCTGTTCCCGAATCTCGACGAGGGGCGCGCCCTCACCGGGCTCGAGGACCCGATGGCGATCGCCGCCGCACTCGGCGCACGGTTCCCGCTCGTGGCGCTCACGCTCGGGGCTGAGGGCATGATCGTCGCCCAGCAGGCGAGCGAGCCCGTGCGGATCCCGGTCGTCGAGTCGACGATCGTCGACCCGACCGGTGCGGGGGACTCCTTCGTCGCGGGCTTCCTGGCCTCCTGGACCGCGGACGGCGACGCCGTCGCGGCGGCGAGGGCGGGTGCCACCGTAGCGGCCGGCGCCGTCACGCAGGTCGGCGGCCGGCCCGCGCAACCGTGACGTCGTTTGTACTCCATGACGCTGAACGTTCGGCGTCACGAGACACGAACCCCGTCATGGTTCCCGCGAAGGCGCCCCGAGCCGCAGCCGGTCGCACAGCTCGGTGAGCCGGCGGAGCTCGGCGTCGTCGAGTGCGCCGCCCACGCGGTCGACGATCGACTCCATGTGCCGGACGGCCGCCCGCCGGAAGGCGGCGAAGCCGGCGTCCGTGAGCGACACGATCACGCCGCGACCGTCATCCGGATCGGCGTTCTTCTCGACGAGGCCGCGATTCGCCAGCCGGTCGACGAGTCTGCTCACGCTCGGCTGCGAGAGGAGCAGGTTCTCGCCCAGATCCCGGATGCGCAGGCATCGTCCCGGCGCGCGCGAGAGCGTGAAGAGCACGTCGTAGTCGCTCAGCGAGACCTCACCGGCGGGGAACTCCGCGGACAGCCGCCGCATGACGGCGACCTGCGCGCGGAAGAGCGCCTCCCAGGCGGCCACGGCGGCTGCGGCGTCGGTCACGATCGTCCCCTCGGTCTCGGCTCAACTCTACAAAGCCCGAAGGGAAGGTGGCGGGGGACAGACTGAGGGCCCGTCGCAGAGGCTAGCGACGGGCCCTCTTCCCTTGCACCAAGAG
>JBIQHP010000055.1:0-15258 GCA_044508495.1 Clavibacter sp. | reverse complement strand
CGCAACCGCCTCGTCATCGGGCTCATGCTCGTGTCGGCGTTCGTCGTCATCCTCAACGAGACGCTCATGGGTGTGGCTCTTCCCGTGCTCATGCGCGAGCTGCGGGTCGACGCCAATGCGGCCCAGTGGCTCAGCACGGCCTTCATGCTCACGATGGCCGTCGTCATCCCGATCACCGGATGGCTCATCCAGCGCTTCAACACGCGTCCGGTCTTCATCGTCGCCATGGTGCTCTTCAGTGCAGGGACCCTCGTGGCGGCGCTCGCCCCCGGCTTCGCCGTGCTGCTCGTCGCGCGCGTCGTGCAGGCGAGCGGCACCGCCATCATGATGCCCCTGCTCTTCACGACCGTCATGACCCTGGTTCCTCCCGCCGCGCGCGGTCGCACGATGGGGAACATCTCGATCGTCATCTCGGTCGCCCCGGCGCTCGGGCCGACGATCTCCGGACTCATCCTGAGCGTGCTCGACTGGCGCTGGATGTTCATCCTCGTGCTGCCCGTCGCCCTCGGAGCGCTCGCACTCGGGATCGCGCGCATCCCCAACGTGACGACGCCCAAGCCCACCCACTTCGACGTCTTCTCGGTCGTGCTCTCGGCCTTCGGGTTCGGCGGGATCGTCTACGGCCTGAGCAACCTCGGAGCGGTCGCGACGGGCGGCAACCCCCTCAACGGCTGGCTGCCGCTCGTCGTGGGGCTCGTGGGCGTCGCCGCGTTCATCGCCCGGCAGCTGCAGCTCCAGCGGCGGGATGACGCCCTTCTCGACCTCAGGACGTTCCGCTCGCGGCAGTTCACCCTGTCGATCACGATGATCGTCGTGAGCATGCTCGCGCTCTTCGGCACGGTCATCCTGCTCCCCATCTACCTGCAGAACGTGCTCGGGCTCGACACCCTCGGGACCGGGCTCCTCCTGCTGCCCGGCGGCCTGCTCATGGGACTGCTCGCGCCGATCGTCGGCCGAATCTACGACCGGATCGGGCCGACCGCGCTCGTGGTCACCGGCTCGGTGCTCGTGAGCGTCGTGTTCTGGGGGATGGCGATGTTCACCGAGAACACCCCGGTTTGGTGGGTGCTCACCGCGCACGTCGTGCTCTCCCTCGCGCTCGCCCTCATGTTCACGCCGCTCTTCACCTCGGGGCTCGGGGCGCTTCCGCCCGCGCTGTACTCGCACGGGAGCGCCATCGTCGGAACCGTGCAGCAAGTGGCCGGAGCGGCCGGCACCGCGCTCTTCGTGACGATCATGGCCGCGCAGGCGCTGACACTCGGGGCGGGCGGAGCGGGGACCGTCGCCGCGACGGCGGGCGGCATCCGGCTCGCCTTCCTCGCCGGCGCGATCATCTCGCTCTTCGCGATCCCGCTCGCGGCGTTCATCCGGCGCCCGGCGGACTCCCTCGAGGGCGCGGTCGGGCACTGACAGCGGTCGCTGCGCGGGGCTAGGATTCGACCACGACAGCAACGACGCTGAAAGGACCACCATGCTCCCGGAGATCAACTACTGGGCCGTCATCCTCGCCACGCTCTCGAGCATGGTCGTCGGCTCCGTCTGGTACACGCCGAAGGTCTTCGGCAATTACTGGATGAAGAAGGCCGGCGTCACCCCGAGCGGCAAGGCGAGCGACGCGGTCGGGCCGATCGTCACGACCCTGCTCGTGAGCTTCGTGACCGCCTGGGTGCTCGCAGGCGCCGCGTTCATCGCCTGGGACTTCTACGGCGGCGGCTTCCTGTGGGCGACGATCGTGACCGCGATCGTGCTCTGGGCGGGCTTCACCGCCGCCCGGTTCATCACCCACGACGCCTTCGACAACCGCCCGAGCGGGCTCACCCTGCTCAACATCGCGCACGAGCTCGTGACGCTCGTCGTCATGGCGATCATCATCGGGGTGTGGCCGGCGTGACGGCGAGGCGAGACGGCACGATCAGGACCTGACCTGCGCGGGCCACGGGCCGATACGCGCAAACCCGAGGGAGGCGAAGAGCCGCTCCGACGGAACGTTCCCGTCGGTGATCGTCGCTCCCACCTCGGCGACCCCGGCCGCCCGGAGCGACGCCAGGACGGCGCGAACGACAGCGGTGCCGAGTCCACGACGCTGTGCGGCCCGGGCGGTTGCGACCGGGTCGATGTAGTGGCGGTGGCCTACGACCACGACGAAAGCGAAGGCACCTATGGTGTCCTCCAGCTCGAGCACGCGGCCGTGCGGCCACGCCATCATCGAGAAGTAGTCGTCGATCGCCTCCGAAGCCTCCTCCGGCCCCTCCCCCTCATCGTCCACCGACCCGCGGTAGGCGTCCAGCAGCACCATCGACAGGACATCGCGGTCGCCGGGCTCCACCCGACGGAGAGTGAACGGAGCCCCACCCGCCGGTGCCACGGATGCGCCGTCGAGCAGGAGACGATACTCGCTCCGAGTCCGCGCCGACGTCACGGCTCGTTCCCGTACTTCCCGTCCAGGTACTCCTCGAAGGTCGCGATCCCGTAGGGGGCGCCCGGCACGAGGTTGTGACCGGCCGCATAGCCGGCGAAGGTCTTGCCGGGCATCCGGATGCCCCAGACCGCTCGACGGGATCCGGTCGCGCGCTTCCATGCTTCGGCGAGCTCGCGCGCAGTCCGCTGCTGCGGCCCGCCGATGTCGGCCACCCGGCCGGACGGCTTTCCCCCGACGAGCTCGGTGAGCCGGGCCGCGACCTCGTCCGTCGAGATCGGCTGGAACGAGAACGCCGGCGCGAGAACGACCGGCGCGAGCCGCAGTCCGCGGAACATCCCGTCCACGAACTGGTGGAACTGCGTGGCGCGCAGGATCGTGTGAGGGACCCCTGAGTCGACGAGCGCCCTCTCGATCTCGATCTTGCCGCGGTAGTAGCCGAGCGGGATGTCGTCGATGCCGACGATCGAGATGAGGACGAAGTGCTCGATGTCCGCCGCGCGCGCCGCACCGATCGCGGCCTTCGCCTGGCCGACGTCGTTCCGGCCGGTCGCGAGGTGGACGAGCGTGTCGACGCCGGCGATCGCCTCGGGGATGCCTTCGCCGGTGAGCAGGTCGCCCGTCGTAAGCTCCGGCCCGGTGCTCCTGCTGAGCGCCCGGACGTCGTAGCCCGCATCCTTCAGTCTCGCCGTGGTAGGGGTCCCGAGAGTGCCGGTCGCACCGGTGACCAGTATTCTGCTCACCTTTCCATTGTGCTCCGGATGTCGCGCAAGTTTTCTGCGCCGAGCGCCGATCTCCTCAGGCGTTCGCCCCGCGCGCCGCAACCGACCAGGTGTCGACGACCTCTCCGCCCCGAAAGACGAGCACCTCATCCGCGAGATTGACCGTGCTGCACACGTGGTTCGGCACGAGCCGCAGGATGCTGCCGAGCTCGGGAACCGTCTCCGCCGCGGGAACGCGAATCGTCGCGTGGTGCTCGGAGAGGGCGACGATGCGCGCATCCGGGAAGTCGGGCAAACGGCCGAACCCGGTCGCCCAGGCCGCGCGATCCGCACCCAGGGTCTTGCTGCCCGCGTCGACGATCACGTCGTGCCCCGAGCGGCTCACGACGGTCGCCCGCACCGTGAGGGAGACCTCGTCGAAGCTGCACGTGCCGAGCTCGACCTGCTGGGCGTCGTTGAACACGTAGACGCCGGGGCGCAGCTCGGTGAGCGCCGAAGGGTCCGAGGACGCCCGGCTCGGCGTCGACCCTCCGCTGCGCACGACCGACTCGATGCCCTCCCTGGAGAGGGATTCCGCGGCCTCCAGGATGGCGGCGGCCTCATCGCGCGCACCCTGCTCGGCGCCGCCCGGGGCGTAGCTGTGGCCGGGAAAGGTGAAGACGCCGACGACGCCCAGGCCGGCTCGTGCCGCCGCCACCGCGACCGTGCCGGCATCCGCGGGCCGCACGCCGCTGCGATGGTGGCCGCTGTCAACCTCGACGAGCACCTCGACCCCGGCGGTGGGCAGCACGGCGCCCAGGGCCGCGGCGCTCTCGGCCGAGTCGACGCCGATCCGAAGAGCGATCCGATCGGCCAGAGCCCGGATGCGGGCAGCCCGCGACTCGGACGGCCACACCGGGTAGGCGATGAAGATGTCGTCGAAGCCGGCATCCGCGAAGATCTCCGCCTCGCCGACCGTGGCGAGCGTGAGGCCGACGGCGCCGTGCTCGAGCTGGAGCCGGGCGAGCTCGGGCGACTTGTGCGTCTTGGCGTGCGGGCGCAGGGCCAGGCCGCGTTCGCGGGCGTCGTCGGCGGCACGGCGCAGGTTGCGCTCCAGGATGTCGAGATCGACGGCGAGGAACGGGGTGTCGAGCCCCGGGGGCAGCTCAGTCGGCATGGCTCGACGCTAGCGCAACGGCAGCCGCATCCGAAGCTCGTCGAGGCCAGGACGCAACTCGCCGCGCTCGCCGGTGAGCAGGAAGCCGCACCGCTCGTAGACGCGTTGGGCCCGGTCGTTGCCCTCGGCGACCCACAGCGCGATCGAGGGCGCACCCTCCCCGCACGCCCAGTCGACGAGGTGCCGGATGAGCGCGGTCGCGACGCCCGAGCGACGGTGCCCGGGATCCACCCACATCGCGACGACCTCGCGGCCGCCACCCTCGTGCCGATCGGGGATGCCGGTCGCCGTGGCGACGAGGGCGCCACCCTCCACGGCGAAGAGCGTGAATGAGCCCTCCAGCCGGTCGCGCCAGACCTCGTCGCCGAAGGCGAGCTCGCGCTCGAGGGTCGAGAGGAAGGCATCCGGGGACTCGGCGAGCGCCCGCAGCCGCAGGTCGCGGCTCTCCCGCCAGTCGTCGACGGTGCCGCGCCGGATCTCCATGGGACCAGTGTGGCATCGCCCGCCGCAGCCCGCGGCATTGCCGCCGCGGGCGTGACCGGCAAGACTGGCCTGACCGGAACGCAACGATCGAGACGAGCACCGCATGCCAGAGACCACCGAGGGACGCGTCGCCGTCTACATCGACTTCGACAACATCGTGATCTCCCGCTACGACCAGGTTCACGGTCGCGGGCACTTCAAGCGCGATGGCGCACGCGCGTACGTCGTGACCGCCGCGGGCCGCACCTCGGAGGAGGGCATCCGCATCGAGCAGGCCCGCGTCGACCTCGGCGCGGTGCTCGACTACGCCTCCTCGTTCGGCACGGTGGCGATCAGCCGCGCGTACGCCGACTGGTCGGTCCCGGTCAACGCGAACTACCGGGACCAGCTCGTCGGGCGCGCCGTCGAGCTCGTGCAGATGTTCCCGACCGTGCAGTCGATGAAGAACGGGGCGGACATCCGGATGTCGGTCGACGTCGTCGAGGACCTCTTCCGCCTGCCGGAGCTGACCCACGTCGTCATCGTCTCGGGCGACTCGGACTTCATCGCGCTCGCGCAGCGCTGCCGCCGCCTCGGGCGATACGTCGTCGGGATCGGGGTGGCCGGAGGCACGAGCAAGGCGCTCAACGCGGCCTGCAACGAGTACAAGGACTACGACGGGCTGCCGGGGCTCGACAGCGAGAGCGTCGAGGTCGATCCGGATGACGGGACGCCGATTCCGACCGAGACCATCGCGGAGGCGTCGCCGGACCCGGGCGCCACCCCGGCCAAGGCGAAGCAGACGAGGCAGCAGGGCGCCAAGGCCAAGCCGGCACCCGTCGCCGCGTCGAGTTCCCCGCAGCGCGCGGCGGTCAAGCCGGCCGAACAGCGGGCCGCGACGAGCCTCCTGCGGCGCGCGCTCGAACTCGGCCAGGCGAAGGACGAGGACTGGATCACGAGCTCCTCGGTCAAGAACCAGATGCTGCGCATGGACCCCACTTTCCAGGAGTCGGTGCTCGGCTACACGACCTTCACCGACTTCGTGAAGTCGCGCGGCGGCATGGTCGAACTTCGGGAGGACGGGCAGTTGCGATACCTGCGGCTGCGCGGCACTGCGGAGGCGTCGAAGTAGGTCAGGCCAGCATGGTCCGGATCGCCTCCGCATCGCCGCGATACAGTTCGGCGTGGTCGGCGAACTCGCTGCGACCGGTCTTCTCCGCACGGGCATCCGCGAATCGTGCCAGCTCCTCGAGGCGGTCGCTCATCTCGGTCAAAACCTCCCCAGGGGAGAACGGCAGGCCATAGGCCTCGATGAGGGCGCCGAGCCTCGCCGGTCGGCCGGACTCGGGCGGCGCATCCGGGCCCGCATCGGAGACGTACGGCACGAGCCGGTAGGCGAGGTAGGCCAGATCCCGGATGCGGGGGCCCGGTGAGGCCGTGTCGAAGTCGATCGCACCCACGAGAACGCCATCGCGGAAGACCAGGTTGTAGGGCGCGAAGTCGTTGTGGCAGACGACCTCGCGCGGCTCGTGCGGCTCCGTCTGCCAGATCGCCTCCGGGAGCGCGAGCCCGAGTGATGCGTCATGCAGGCCACGCAGGAACCGGCCGCAGTCCCCGAGGATCGTCTCCGACCACAGCCAGTCCGGCAACGGGTAGTTCGCGACCTCGCCCTCGAGAAAAGAGAGCCGCTCCTGACCGTCGCCGATGCCGAGCGGCTCCGGCACGCCCTGCATGCCGTGCGCTCGGATGCTGCGCAGATAGGCGTGGACCGTGGGAGTCCAGGGGCCTGCCTCGCGCCGAACGGTGCCGCCTTCCCGGGCAACCCGGTTCGAATTGCCTCCGGGAAGGAATTCCTGGTCCATGCGATGAAAGTACCGCGGAGAGCGGACTCTCCTCCTCCACAACCCGGCGAGAGCGGGTTCTCCCAAGATTCACTCGAACGCTTGTTCGAGTGATTTCGCATGTGGGAGAATGTTTCTATGACTTCTTCCGCAGATATGTTCGCTGCATCGCTCGATGCCGCGCTGTCTGCGAACGCGCGCCTGGCGGATTCGGCGCCTGCCGCGCGCGGACTCGGCGACGCCGGCCTCATCGAAGCGCAGCGCACCGTGGCCGAGGCACGGAGATACCTCGACGCCTGCGCTGCCGTGCTCGCCGGCGAGGTCGTGCGGCGGTCCGGCCAGGAGGCCGGGCTGAGCGGGCTGGCGAGGCGAGAGGGCTTCCGCACCCCGCAGGCGCTCATCCAGCACACGACCGGCGCCTCGGCGAGGGAAGCCACGACCCTGGTGCGGGCCGGCTCCATGCTCAACGATGTCGACCTCGCTGAGACGACCGGTGATGACGGTGTGTCCGAGACCACTGCCCTCGCGGAGCCGTGGCTCGTCTCCGTCGGCGCGGCCGTCGCGGCCGGTGCGCTCTCCCCCGCCTCGGCCGAGGCCATCCGTTCGGGGCTGGGCGAGCCGGGTCCCGGGGTCGACGCCGACGCGCTCAGGAGTGCGGCCGACCGCATCGTCGCCACGGGATCCGGGCTCGACACCGACCGGCTGTTCCGCGCGGCGCGCGACGCACGCGATGCGCTCGACGCCCTCGGGATCGCCGAGCGCGAGCGGGCGAGGCGGGAACGTCGCGCCTTCCGCCGCTATCGTCAGCCGGACGGCATGACCCGCTATACCTGGGAGCTCGACCCCGAGGGTGCTGCCCTCGTCGACAGCGTCTACGACCAGATCACCTCGCCTCGCCGCGGTGGGCCGCGCTTCGTCGACGAGACCGAGCGAGCTCGCGCCGAGGTGGTCCTCGACGACCCGCGCACGACGGACCAGCTCGCCTCCGACGCCTTCCTCGACCTCCTCGCCATCGCCATCGCCACGGACCCCGGTCAGATCGCCGGCGGCGAGCGCCCGGCCGTGCGCGTGCTCGTCACCGCGACCGCCCTCGCCACCGGGCGCGGCAGCGGCCGGATCGAAGGGCGACCCGATCCGATCTCGCTCGAGACCGTCGAGCGCACCGTATGCACCGCAGGAACGGTGCAGGTCGTGTTCGACGCGAACGGACAGGCCATCGATGTCGGCCGCGAGCAGCGGCTCTTCACCCGACGACAGCGCATCGCCCTCGCGGCGAGGGACGGTGGATGCCGCTGGCCAGGCTGTGAGAGACCGCCCGCCTGGACGGAGGCCCATCACATCCGGCACTGGAAACGCGATCGCGGGAAGACCGACCTCGAGAACGGGATCCTGCTCTGCCGGCACCACCATGTGCTCCTGCACGACAATCACTGGGAGATCCGGCTGACCGACGGCGAGTATTGGCTCATTCCGCCACCCGACCTCGCCCTCACGCAGGAGCCGTGCCTCATGCCCTCGCGCAGCGCAGCCCTGCGAGATCTGCTGGCCGGTCGAGCATCCTGAGCCGCCGCACAGCGCACCTCGCACCTGCCGCGTAGGCTCGAAGGATGCCCACCAGCACCTCCCCTGACTCCCCTGCGCCCGAAACCAGCACCTCCGAATCGGGCACTCCGGAGCGCGCCGCCGGGCGCGCCACCGAGCCGGGCCTGTTCAGCCGGGGGTACCTGTGGATCACGATCGGGTCGTGCGCCCTCGTCTTCCTCGGCGCGTTCGAGTCCCTCGCGGTCACGACGATCATGCCCGTCGTGAGCGCGGACCTGGACGGTGCGAGCCTCTACGCCCTCGCCTTCGCCGGACCGCTCGCGACCGCCGTGATCGGGATGGTCATCGCCGGCAACTGGTCCGATCGCCGGGGACCGGTCGCTCCGCTCTACACCTCCTCGGTACTCTTCGCGATCGGCCTGCTCATCGCCGGCACCGCGCTCACCATGCCGATGCTCGTCGTGGGTCGCCTCGTCCAGGGTCTCGGGACCGGGGCCGTGACCGTCGCGCTCTACGTCGTCGTGGCGCGCGTGTACCCGGCCCGGCTGCATCCGTCGATCTTCGCCGGCTTCGCGGCAGCCTGGGTCATCCCTTCGCTCATCGGCCCGTTCGCCGCCGGTGTCGTGACCGAGGTGTTCAGCTGGCACTGGGTCTTCCTCGGCGTCGTCGCCCTCATCGCCGTGGCGACGGCCATGGTGGCGCCCGCGCTCCGCGGCCTGTCCGGCAGGCGCGCAACGGAAGAGCCCGATCCCGACCAGCCGCCTGCCGGCCCGCCTCCCTGGGCGGTCGGCCGCATCGCCTGGGCCATCCTGGCCGCGGTTGCTGTGCTTGCACTGGGCCTCGTGTCGGAACTCGAGACCGTCGGCCTGCCGCTCGCCGGGATCGCCGCCATCGTCTCGATCGTCGCGGTGAGGCCGCTCCTGCCGCGAGGGACGCTTCTCGCCCACCGCGGCCTGCCCAGCGTCATCCTGCTGCGCGGGCTCGCCGCCTCCGCCTTCTTCGGGGCCGAGGTCTACCTGCCCTACCTGCTCATCGACCGGTACGAGTTCTCGCCGAGCCTCGCCGGACTCGCCCTCACCCTGGGCGCTCTCTCCTGGGCCGGCGCATCCTGGCTTCAGGGCCGGATGAGCGCGACACTCGGCAACGCCACCTGCACGACGCTCGGCAGCATGCTCGTGCTGGCGGCCATCCTGGCGGCGTTCCTGACCACGCTGCTCGGGCTTCCGCCCGCTCTCGCCATCGCCGGGTGGGTGCTCGGCGGCGGGGGGATGGGACTCATGTACCCGCGGCTCAGCACACTGACACTCGCCCTCTCGAAGCCGGATGAGCAGGGTTTCAACAGCTCGGCCCTCGCCATCGGCGACTCGCTCGGCAGCGCCCTGTCGCTCGCGCTCACCGGTGTCGTGTTCGCCGCGCTCGCAGGCGCCGGCCTCTCGTTCGCCGGCGTCTTCGCGTTCGCGGCGCTCATCGCCGGCGTCGTTATCGCGGTCGCGCCGAGGGTGACGACCTCTCCCTGAGGAGCTCGTGGCCGGCGGGCTCCCTTCGAGACGCCCGCTGCGCGGGCTCCTCAGGGAGCGGATACAACGCGCGGCCGACAGGTCCCCTCGGAACGCCGCTGCGCAGGCTCCTCAGGGAGCGGTAGCGGCGCGCTCCAGCACGAGCTCGCGCACACGGGCGGCATCCGCCTGACCGTGCATGGCCTTCATGACGGCGCCGATCACGGCACCCGCGGCCTGCACCTTGCCGTCGCGGATCTTCTCGAGCACGTCCGGCTGCGCGGCGAGCGCCTCGTCGATCGCGGCCACGAGCGCGCCATCGTCGGAGACGACCTTGAGCCCGCGCTGCTCGACGACCTCGGCGGGCGAGCCCTCGCCGGCGATGACGCCCTCGAGCACCTGACGGGCGAGACGGTCGGTGAGCTCGCCGGACTCGACGAGCGCGACGAGCGCCGCGACATCCGCGGGAGACACGAGCGAGGAGGGGTCGACCGAGCCGGCGTTGGCGAGCCGGGCGATCTCGCCGGTCCACCACTTGCGCGCCTGCGCGGGCGATGCGCCCGCAGCCACCGTGTTCTCGACCTCGACGAGGAGGCCCGAGTTGACGACGTCCTGGAACTCCAGATCGGTGAAGCCCCACGACTCCCTGAGCCGGCGGCGGCGCACGGCGGGCGGTTCCGGAAGGGCGGTACGCAGCTCCTCGATGAGCTCGACCGAGGGCTCGACCGGCAGCAGGTCCGGCTCGGGGAAGTACCGGTAGTCGTCGGCGTCGCTCTTGGGGCGCCCGGCGGAGGTCGTGCCGGAGTCCTCGTGCCAGTGGCGGGTCTCCTGGGTGATCGTCCCGCCCGCCGCGAGGATGGCCGCCTGACGCTGGATCTCGTACCGGATGGCCCGCTCGACGCTGCGCAGGCTGTTGACGTTCTTCGTCTCGGTGCGCGTGCCGAGCGTGCCGGACCCGCGCGGCGAGAGCGAGATGTTCGCGTCGCAGCGCAGGTTGCCGCGCTCCATCCTCGCCTCGCTGATGCCGAGCGCCACGACGATGTCGCGGATCGTCGACACGTAGGCCTTCGCGAGGTCCGGGGCGTCGTGCTCCGCGCCGGTGATCATCTTGGTGACGATCTCGACGAGCGGCACGCCCGCGCGGTTGTAGTCGACGAGCGAGTAGTCGGCGCCCTGGATCCGTCCGGTCGCCCCGCCCACGTGGGTGAGCTTGCCGGCGTCCTCCTCCATGTGGGCGCGCTCGATCTCGATGCGGAAGGTCTTCCCGTTCGCGAGCTCCACCTCGACGGCCCCGTCGTGTGCGATGGGCTCGTCGTACTGGCTGATCTGATAGTTCTTCGCGAGGTCGGGGTAGAAGTAGTTCTTGCGCGCGAACCGGCTCGTCGGCGCGATCTCGCAGCCGAGCGCGAGGCCGAGGCTGATCGAGTACCGGATCGCCTGCACGTTGACGACCGGCAGCGACCCCGGGAGGCCGAGGCAGACGGGCGTGACCATGGTGTTCGGCTGTTCCGAGCCGGCGGCGAGCTGGTTCGCGCCGGCGGCGGGGTTCGGCGCGGACGAGAACATCTTGGTCTGCGTGTTGAGCTCGACGTGCACCTCGAAGCCGAGCACCGGCTCGAAGAGCTCGAGCGCCGTATCGAAGTCCATCAGTTCTGGGGTGGAAGAGGTCATCAGACATTCCCTTCGAGACGGGCTGCGCGCTCCCCAGGGAGCGGAGACTGGGCGAGCGGGGACTGGGCGAGCGGGGACTGGGCGAGCGGGTGCCGGGGCGCCTGGCTGAGGAGGGTGCGGCCCCAGGACCGCTCGAGCAGGGCCTCGAGAGTCGCGCCCACCGTGTAGATGCGCGCATCCTCGTGGGCCGGCGCCATGAGCTGGAGTCCGGTCGGCAGGCCGTCCTCCGGGGCCAGCCCCATCGGCAGGCCCATACCGGGCACGCCGGCGAGATTGGCCGGGATCGTCGTCACGTCGTTGAGGTACATCGCGAGCGGGTCCTCGAGCTTCTCGCCGAGCTTGAACGCGGTCGTCGGCGCGGCGGGCGAGACGAGTACGTCTGCCTTCTCGAACGCGGCATCGAAGTCGCGCTGGATGAGGGTGCGCACCTTCTGCGCGCTCCCGTAGTAGGCGTCGTAGTACCCGGCACTCAGGGCATAGGTGCCGAGGATGATGCGGCGCTTGACCTCGGCCCCGAAGCCGGCCTCGCGGGTGGCCGCCATGACCTCCTCGACCGTGCCGCCGCCCGGCGGGTTGACGCGCAGGCCGAACCGCACGCTGTCGAACTTCGCGAGGTTGCTCGACGCCTCGGCGGGGAGGATCAGGTAGTACGCCGCGATCGCGTAGCTGAAGGAGGGCGCCGACACCTCGACGATCTCCGCTCCGGCCGCCGCCATGAGTTCGAGCGCCTCCGCGAAACGCGTGCTCACCCCGGCCTGGAATCCTTCGCCGCCGAGCTCCGTGACGACGCCCACGCGCACACCCTCGAGCGACCCGGATGCCGCCCCGGCGCGCGCCGCGTCGGCGAACGACGGCCAGGCATCCGTCAGCGAGGTCGAGTCGTGCGGGTCGTGGCCGCCGATCACGTCGTGCAGGAGGGCCGCGTCGAGCACCGTGCGGGTGACCGGTCCGACCTGGTCGAGCGAGGAGGCGAGCGCGATCGCGCCGTAACGGGACACCCCGCCGTAGGTGGGTTTCATGCCGACCGTGCCGGTCACCGCGGCAGGCTGGCGGATCGAGCCGCCCGTGTCGCTGCCGAGCGCGAGCGGCGCCTCGAAGGCCGCGACCGCCGCAGCCGAGCCGCCGCCCGAGCCCCCGGGGATCCGCTCGAGGTCCCAGGGGTTGTGGGTGGGACCGAACGCCGAGTGCTCGGTCGACGATCCCATCGCGAACTCGTCCATGTTGGTCTTGCCGAGGGGCACGAGCTTCGCCTTGCGCAGCCGGCTCACGACCGTCGCGTCGTAGGGCGGGATCCAGCCCTCGAGGATGCGGGACCCCGCGGTCGAGGGCATGTCCTTCGTGCACAGCACGTCCTTGATCGCGACCGGGACGCCCGCGAGCGGGCTGAGCTTCGCACCGAGCCGCCGTGCGCCGTCGACCTCGGCCGCCGCCGCGAGCGCATCCTCGGAGACGTGGAGGAAGGCATGGATGTCGCCGTCGACCTCGGCGATGCGGTCGAGGTGCGCCTGCGTGGCCTCGACCGAGGAGACCTCTCCCGACCGGAGCTTCTCGGCGAGGGCCGCCGCCGTGAGGGTGATGAGTTCGCTCGCCACGACTACTGCTCCTCACCCAGGATTGCGGACACCTTGAAGCGGTCCCCGTCGCGCTCGGGCGCCCCGGAGAGCGCCTGCTCGGTCGTGAGCGTCTCGCCCACGACATCCGGCCGGAAGACGTTGGAGAGCCGGATCGGGTGAGAAGTGGCCGGCACGTCGGGCGTCGCGACCTCGGAGACCTTGGCGATCGACTCGATGATGATCCCGAGCTCGCCGGTCAGCTTCTCGATCTCGTCGGGGGTGAGCGCGATACGCGCGAGGCTCGCCAGATGGGCGACCTGGGCGGCATCGAGGGGCGACGGGGTTGTCTCAGGCACCGTCCAATCCTATTCGAGCCGGATGTCCGGCTCGTTTCGTACCGGATCGCCTACCGGCCCGCAGCGGCGATCGTCATCCCGGAGTCGTTCATGACGAGTCCGCCGGCCCCGATCCCGATGAGGGCGAGGTTGCGCATCGACTCGCTCCCCGGACGGAAATACTCGTTGTGCCCGTAGGAGGCTCCGAGCGTCTTCTTCGTGATGGCGTCGACTCCCCCCGCGACGCTCATGCGGTAGGCGCCATACGATGCGGCGCCGGGGTCGCTTCCGTAGAACGCGGAGTTGACGACCGGGTCCCATCCGGCCTCGCCGACGTACACGTTGGCGTTGCGCACGGCGAGCGCCGACGCGGTCTGGGCCGAGCTCCCCGGCGAGCCGACGACGGCGAGCGCGTCCACCTGGAAGTCGCCGCGCTGCAGCGCGATCATCGCGGCCGTCGAGCCGTAGGAGTGCGCCATGATCGAGACGTAGGGCTCATGGTCGCCGCGCAGCGCCTGCAGTCCTTCGATCGAGCGCCTGAGGTACTCTGCACCCTCGTCCGCCAGCGAGAGCGACCCGAGGTTGAGCAGGTGCGGGGTCTGGTAGCCGATCCAGGCGATGGTCGCGACGGTGCTCCCGGCCTCGCCGAGCCGGTCCAGCCAGGCGAGCTGGTCGTGGAAGAGCGTCGTCGCGGTGTCCGCCCAGTCGTCGACCTGGCCGTCGATCGTGAAGAACATGCCCGGGATGAGATAGCTCACGTAGTCGGCGCTCGCGAGATCGCCGACGACGATCGCCGCGCGCCCGGGGGCCTCCGTGTCGAGACTCACGAGGGTCCGCACCGGATCGCCCTTCCGCGAGACGAGGGCGCCGTCGATCTGGGTCAGCATGTGCAGATGGTTGGTGATCTCGACGTTCATGCCGCGGCCCACGCCGGAGCTCAGCTGCCCCTCCAGCGCGGCGATCGCCGACGCGAGGTGGATGCGGTTGGCCTCATCCCGGGTGGCGAACGGAATGCCCTCGAGGTTCCCGACGAGCTCCGGGGTCACCGAGACGAGCTTGTCCCGCACCGCCGGACCGGCCTCCCTCCACCAGCGGGAGACGTCGCCCGCCGCGATCGGTGTCGCCAGGATCTCGGCCACCGCACCCGGGTGGTCCTTGACGTAGCCCTCGAGCGTCGTGGCCGGCAGCAGACTGAACTGGTCGAGCAGCGCCCGTCCCCCGAGCTTCGGGATGAGGGTCAGGTCGACCGCGGACAGGCTCGCGGTTCCGGTCCCCGGGAAGGCGGGCACCGAGACGGGAGCGATGTCGAGCTGTCGCGCATGGCCGGGCAGGTCGACGCTCGCTGCCGGCGGAGAGGCCACGGTCGCCGGTGAGATTTCGCGCACGCCAAAGGCGCCGCTCCCCCCACCCAGGGAAAGGGAAAGCGCCAATGCTGTCAATTCCACCAGCAACTCGGGCACTTCCAATCGTTGGCGACGAGGGCACGGAAGCACCCCGGCGCAACGCATGAACCGTTCGCCCCCATAATAGGGGTAGAAAGCGAACTCTGCCAGCAATTCTCGTTTTCACCTCGCGGTGACGGCTATCCCTCCAGCCCCGATGGCCCCTCCCGTAACAGGGTGACGAACTGCTCGGCGGTGAGAATCGGAATGCCGAGCTCCTCGGCCTTCGTGAGCTTGGAACCGGCACCGGGACCGGCCGCGACGTAGTCGGTCTTCTTCGAGACGCTCGACGCGGCCTTCCCTCCGGCGGCGATGATCGCCTCCTGGGCGCCCTCGCGGGTGAAGCCCTCGAGGCTCCCGGTCGCGACGACGGTGAGTCCGGCGAGCGGTCCGCCCGCGGCAGCGGCCGCGCCGGGCCCGGGGTGACCGGGAGTCGAGAACCGCACCCCGGCATCCGCCCACCGCGTGACGATGTCGAGATGCCAGTCGACCGAGAACCAGTCGAGGAGGGCATCGGCGATGATGCCGCCGACCCCGTCCACCGCGGCGAGCTCCTCGCCGGTCGCCGCCCGGATCGCCTCGAGCGAACCGAACCAGTCGGCGAGGGCGCGCGGCGACCGGG
>JBIQHP010000054.1:2624-15286 GCA_044508495.1 Clavibacter sp. | reverse complement strand
GCCGAGGAACGTCCGGGCTCCACAGGGCAGGGCGGTGGGTAACACCCACCCGGAGCAATCCGCGAGAAAGTGCAACAGAAAGCAGACCGCCACTGGCCTCGGCCAGGGGTAAGGGTGAAACGGTGGTGTAAGAGACCACCAGCGGCCCGAGCGATCGGGCCGGCTGGGTAAACCTCGTCCGGAGCAAGGTCAACAGGGAACGCTGAGGCTGCCCGCCGAGTTCCCGGGTGGACTGCTAGAGGGCTGCGGCAACGCAGTCCCGAGAGAGATGGCCGTCGAAGGTGCTTCGGCACTGGAACAGAACCCGGCGTATCAGCCGGCCCATTCACCTCTCTCCGGTCGAGCCTGTCGAGACCGCCCGGCTCAGGACGCCGCGAGCGCCGCCGCGCCCACGATGCCGGCGTTGTTGAAGAGGGCGGCGGGCCTGATGGGCGTCCGCAGCTCGAGCAGCGGCAGGAACTCCTCCGAGCTCTTCGAGATGCCGCCGCCGACGAGGATGAGGTTCGGCGAGAACAGCAGCTCGAGATGCTCGTAGTACCGCTGCAGCCGCTTCGCCCATTCCTCCCAGCTCAGGTTCTGCTTCTCCTTGGCCGAGGTCGAGGCGAGATGCTCCGCGTCGTGGCCGTCGAGCTCGAGATGACCGAGCTCCGAGTTCGGGACGAGCTCGCCGTCGAAGAGCATCGCGCTGCCGATCCCGGTGCCGAGGGTCGTGAGGATCGTGAGGCCCTTCGCGCCGACCGCGGCTCCGTAGCGGGCCTCGGCGACGCCGGCGGCATCCGCGTCGTTGACGAAGTGGATGTCCCTCCCGAGCTTCCGCTCGAAGAGCTCCTCCGCCTCGAGCCCGATCCACTTCTTGGAGACGTTCGCCGCCGACATCGTGCGGCCGCCGAGCACGATCGCCGGAAAGCACACGCCGACGGGCGCATCCGACCCGACCTCCCCCAGCTCGTCGAAGAGCGCGAGCACGGTGTCGAGGATGTCGTCCGGCTTGCCGCCCTCGGGGGTCGGAAGCTTCCTGCGCTCGCTGAGTAGCTCCCCGGTGGCGACATCGACGATCGCCCCCTTGATGCCCGTCCCGCCGATGTCGATGCCGACGGCCGTGGTCCTCATGCGGCTTCCCTTCCCGTGGGTCCGGGCGTGCCGAGGGTCAGGATCTCGACGCCGCCCTCCCTCACGACGATCGTGTGCTCGAACTGCGCGGTCATGCTCTTGTCCTTCGTCGTCACGGTCCAGTCGTCGTCCCAGAGGTCCCAGTCGGTGCTCCCGAGAGTGAGCATGGGCTCGATCGTGAACACCATGCCGTGCTCGATCGTGTCGGTGAAGTGCGGTGAGTCGTAGTGCGGGATGACGAGTCCGGAGTGGAACGCCTCACCGACGCCGTGGCCGGTGAAGTCCCGCACGACACCGTAGCCGAATCGCCTCGCGTAGGACTCGATCGCACGGCCGATGACGTTGACCTCGCGCCCGACGGCCGCCGCCCGGATGCCGCGCCGCAGAGCCTCCTCGGTGCGCTCGACGAGCGCGGCGACATCCGGGGCCACCTCGCCGACGAGGAAGGTGCGGTTCGTGTCCCCGTGCATGCCGTCCCGGTAGGCGGTCACGTCGATGTTGACGATGTCGCCTTCCTGCAGAACGGTGTCGTCCGGGATGCCGTGGCAGACCACCTCGTTGACCGAGGTGCACAGCGACTTGGGGAAGCCGCGATAGCCGAGAGTCGAGGGGTATGCCCCGTGCGCGACGAGGAACTCGTGGCCGACGCGGTCGAGCTCGTCGGTCGTGACGCCGGGGCGGATGGCCTCGCCGACCGCGTCGATCGCGAGCGCGGCGATGCGTCCGGACTCCCGGATGCGGTCGATCGCTCCCTCGTCGTAGACGTCCACGCCGGAGAGGGTCGGCTCGGCCTTGCCGACGTACTCCGGCCGCGGGATGCCGGCGGGGACCTGACGGAGAGGTGAGAGTCGCCCGGGAACGAGGTGACCGTCCGAATCCCTGGGCATAGGATCGATATTAGGGCGCGGAGGAGGACCCGATGACCGAGTGGTGGTTCAACACGAAGACGCAGGAGGTCGAGGAGGGTCCGCAATCCCTGGCCCTCGACCGCCTCGGACCGTTCGCGACGCGCGAGGATGCCGCCCGCGCCAACGAGATCGTCGCCGAGCGCGCCCGCCGCTGGGCCGAGGAGGACGCGGCGGACGACTGAGCTCGGTCACCTCGTCGCGTCGATCGCGCGATCGAAGGCATCCAGGATCTTCCGGTCGGCCGTGAGCAGGTAGAGCGAGTCGGCGCGCGCCTGCGCTACGAGCATCGAGTCCCAGGGGTCGCGATGGGGCAATCTCACCTCCGCGAGAGCGGCGATGTGACGGTACTCGATGTCGAGGTCGAGAAGACCGGACTGCTCGATTCCCGCCGACATCGGTGCCGTCGTGTAGGGAAGCTTGCCGGCATTCTCCTTGATCGCCAGCTCCCAGAGGCTTGCTTTCGACACGAGGACCGTGCCGTCCTTCTCGAGGACCTCGCGAGCGGCGGGTCCGAGGCGGGACGGATTGTAGAGGAGCCAGAGCAGGGCGTGCGAGTCGAGCAGGATCGCCACGTCAGTACGTCCACTCCTCGTTCGCCGACTCCTCGAAGATCGCCGAGAACTCGGCGTCCATCGCCCCCCACGCCTCGACGCTGTCGTCGAAGTCGGGATCCCGCAGGTGTGCGAGGGCGCCGAATCTGATCCTCGGCCTCATCGGCACCGGTGCGAGGATCGCCTCCGGTCGTCCGTAGGCGCCGATGTAGATGGTCTCGCCCGACTTGGCACGCTTCACGAGCTTGCTGAACTGTGTCTTCGCCTCGTAGATCGAGACGACGTCGGGGCCGGATGTCATGACCGGCCGGGTCGCCGGGGCGGGACGGTCCGAGGGGGCGGAGGCGAGGGGAGACGCGGGCATTCCAACAGTCTACGAGATTGACCAGACCTTGACCAGACCAGTTTCCGGCAGTGATCTCCCAGGTTCTCTTCGGGAGGAGGACGCGGCGGACGACTGAGGCGCTCGCTACACGAGCCCCTGGGCGAGCATGGCGTCGGCCACGCGCACGAAGGCAGCAGCGTTGGCGCCCACGACGTAGTCGCCCGGATGCCCGTACCTCTCGGCCGCCTCGAAGGACGCCGTGTGGATGCCAGCCATGATGGTGCGCAGCCTCCGCTCGCTGTCCTCGAAGCTCCAGTGCTCGCGGGCGGCGTTCTGGGCCATCTCGAGCGCCGAGGTCGCCACGCCGCCGGCGTTCGCGGCCTTGCCGGGCGCGAACAGCACGCCGGCCTGCTGGAAGACCTCCACGGCATCCGGGGTGCTCGGCATGTTGGCGCCCTCGGCGACCGCGAGGACGCCGCCGCGCACGAGGGCGGCGGCATCGTCCGAGCCGAGCTCGTTCTGCGTGGCCGCGGGGATCGCGAGCTGGCCGGGGACCTCCCACACGCGGCCCGATCCCACGAAACGGGAGCCGGGACGGCGGGCGGCGTAGGCCGAGACGCGCTCGCGTCCGGCCTCCTTGAGCTCCTTGAGCAGCTCGAGGTCGATGCCGGCCTCGTCGACGATGAACCCGGAGGAGTCGGAGGCGGTGATGGGCTTCGCGCCGAGCTGCTGCAGCTTCTCGATCGCGTAGATCGCGACGTTGCCGGAGCCCGAGACGATCGCGGTCTTCCCCTCCACACTGTCCCCGCGCACGCCGAGCATCTCCTGCAGGAAGAACACCGCGCCGTAGCCGGTGGCCTCGGTGCGCACCTGCGCGCCGCCCCAGCCCACGCCCTTGCCGGTGAGCACCCCCGACTCGTGGCGGTTCGTGATCCGGCGGTACTGGCCGAAGAGGTAGCCGATCTCCCGGCCGCCGACGCCGATGTCGCCGGCGGGAACGTCGGTGTCCGCGCCGATGTGCCGGGCGAGCTCGGTCATGAAGGACTGGCAGAACCGCATGATCTCGGCGTCCGAGCGGCCGTGCGGGTCGAAGTCGCTCCCGCCCTTCGCACCGCCGATGCCCTGGCCGGTGAGGGCGTTCTTGAAGGTCTGCTCGAAGCCCAGGAACTTCATGATGCTGAGGTTCACGGTCGGGTGGAACCGCAGGCCGCCCTTGTACGGCCCGAGGGCCGAGTTGAACTGCACCCGGAAGCCGCGGTCGACCCTGATCGCGCCGGCATCGTCGACCCAGGGCACCCGGAACATGACCTGGCGCTCCGGCTCGACGAGGCGTTCGAGGATGCCGCACTCGACGTATTCCGGATGCCGCGCGATGACCGGCTCGATCGACTCGAGCACCTCGCTCAGGGCCTGGTGGAACTCCGGCTCCCCGGGGTTGCGGGAGACCGCCTTCGCGAAGGTCTCGCTGATGATGGACGACGTGGACGGCTGCATGGAGCTCTTTCGATCGAAGCGTGCTGGGCGCACGGGCCGGAGGTCGCGCCGGTGGGCGCGCACCGCATCCGGTTCACTCGTAGTTGTGCTCAGGGGCCGGATAGGCCCCGTTCGCGACATCCGCTCGATAGGCGTTCGCGGCATCCGTGAGGACGCCCGCGAGGTTCGCGTACTGCTTGACGAACTTCGGGATCCGCCCCGTCGTCAGTCCGGCCCAGTCGGTCCAGACCAGGAGCTGCCCGTCGACATCCGGGCCGGCACCGACACCGATCGTCGGGATACGCAGTTCTCGCGTCACCTGCGCGGCGGAGGCCGCGGGGACCATCTCGAGCACCACGGCGAAGGCACCGGCATCCTCGACGGCGTGCGCGTCGGCGAGAAGCTGATCGAGCCCTTCGCCTCGTCCTTGGATTATATGGCCCCCGAGACCGTGCTCGCTCTGCGGCGTGAAGCCGACGTGGGCCATGACCGGGATGCCGGCCGAGACGATGCGGCGGATCTGCTCGGCGCTGCGCTGCCCGCCCTCGAGCTTGACGGCGTGCGCATGCGTCTCCTTCATGAACCGGAAGGCCGTGTGCAGCGCCTCGTCGGCGCTCGTCTCGTAGGACCCGAAGGGCATGTCGGCCACGACGAAGGCGCGGGTCACGGCGCCGGCGACCGCGCGGGTGAGCGGGATGAGCTCGTCGACCGTGACCGGCAGCGTCGTGTCGAAGCCGAGCACGTTGTTGCCCGCGGAGTCGCCGACGAGCAGGAAGTCGATGCCCGCCTTGTCGAAGATCGTGGCGCTCAGCTGGTCGTAGCTCGTGAGCCCGGTGATCTTGATCCCGTTCTCCTTGGCCGACTGGAAGTGCCTCGTCCGCACCTTCTTGAGGTTCGCCTGGGCGGCCGCCGCCGCGGGATCGGTCATGCAGGCAGTCTAGCCACTAGCCTGATAGTCGGACCTTTCCGAGTCGAAGGGGAGCTCATGGCCGGCAGAAGAGGAGCTCATGGACAAGCAGCGTGACTTCGTTCTGCGCACCATCGAGGAGCGCGGCGTCAAATTCGTGCGACTGTGGTTCACGGATGTCGTGGGCACGCTCAAATCCGTCGCGATCGCCCCGGCCGAGGTCGAGGGCGCCTTCGCGGAAGGCGTCGGGATCGACGGCTCGGCGATCGAGGGTCTCACCCGGCTCTTCGAGGCGGACGTGCTCCTGCATCCGGACCCGGCGACCTTCCAGATCCTCCCGTGGCGCGGCGAGGTCGATCCGACCGCCCGGATGTTCTGCGACATCACGACCCCGGACGGCGAGCCCGCCGTCGCCGACCCCCGCAACGTGCTCAAGCGCACGCTCGAGAAGGCGGCCGATCGCGGGTTCACCTTCTACACGCATCCGGAGATCGAGTTCTACCTGCTCAAGAGCTCCAAGCTCGACAAGAGCGGCCGCCCGGTGCCGGTCGACTCCGCCGGGTTCTTCGACAACGTGCCCGGCGGCACGGCCCACGACTTCCGCCGCCGCTCGGTGCGGATGCTCGAGGATCTCGGCATCTCGGTCGAGTTCAGCCACCACGAGGGCGGGCCGGGGCAGAACGAGATCGACCTGCGCTACGCCGACGGTCTCACGACCGCCGACAACATCATGACCTTCCGCACGGTCGTCAAGGAGGTCGCGATCGAGCAGGGCGTCTACGCGACGTTCATGCCGAAGCCCTTCTCCGAGCATCCCGGATCGGGGATGCACACCCACATGTCGCTCTTCGAGGGCGACACCAACGCGTTCTTCGAGGCCGGCGCCCAGTACCAGCTCTCGAAGGTCGGGCGGCAGTTCATCGCCGGCCTCCTCCAGCACGCGCCCGAGATCACCGCGGTCACCAACCAGTTCGTCAACTCGTACAAGAGGCTCTGGGGCGGGGGAGAGGCGCCGAGCTTCGTGTGCTGGGGGCACAACAACCGCTCGGCGCTCATCCGGGTGCCGCTCTACAAGCCGAGCAAGGGGCAGAGCTCGCGCATCGAGTACCGGGCGATCGACTCGGCCGCGAACCCCTATCTCGCCTACTCGCTCATGCTCGCCGCGGGGCTCAAGGGGGTCGAGGAGGGCTACGAGCTGCCGGCCGAGGCCGAGGACAACGTCTGGAATCTCACCGATTCGGAGCGCAAGGCCCTCGGCTACCGTCCGCTTCCCGCGAGCCTCGACCACGCGGTGGCGATCATGGAGGACTCCGAGCTCGTCGCGGGGACCCTCGGCGAGCAGGTCTTCAACTACGTGCTCCTCAACAAGCAGCGGGAATGGAACGCCTACCGCGCCCAGGTCACGCCCTTCGAGCTGCAGAGCAACCTGGAGATGCTCTAAGGCGCATGGCGCGGTCGGAGTCGTCGCGCGGGCGCACCTCGCTCACCGGGCTCGCGAGGCTCGGGTTCGCGGAGCTCGGCGCCGCGGAGGCCTCGCTCGCGGGCTTCGACAGGAGCGTCGTCCCGCTCTTCGCCCTCGCGGCCGACCCGGATCAGGCTCTTCAGCTCCTCGTGCGGCTCCGCGACCGGTCGCCGCGCGAGCTCGAGGGGGTGCTCTCCGATCCGGATGCCGCGGCGCGGCTGATCCGCGTTCTCGGCGCCTCCGCGGGCCTGGGCGAGTTCTTCCGGCGGCGGCCCGCCGAACTGGAGGCCATGGCCGTGCCGCTCGGGGAGCTGCCGACCGCGGAGGCGCTCAGGGCCGAGCTGCTCTCGGCGACCGACGGCCTCGCCGAGGACGACGCGGTCGTCGCCCTGCGCGTGCGCTACCGGCGCATCCTCGCTCGCATCGCCGCCTTCGACCTCGGGCAGGAGGATCCGCTCGGCGGGGTCGAGGCCGTCGCCGGCTGCCTCTCCGATCTCGCCGCCGCCGCGCTCGGCGCCGCGCTCGCCCTCGCCCGGCGCGAGCTCCCGTTCCCGGCCGAGGAGCTCGCGGCGACGACGCTCGCCGTCATCGGCATGGGGAAGGCCGGGGCGCACGAGCTCAACTACGTGAGCGACGTCGATGTCATCTACGTCGTGGAGCCCGACGGGGCACTGGACGCGGAGCGCGCCGTGGAGCTCGGAACGCGACTCGCGATGCAGCTCGCCCGCGGCATCCACGGGCCCTCGTCGGAACCGGGGCTCTGGGAGGTCGACGCGAACCTGCGCCCCGAGGGCAAGGACGGCGCGCTCGTGCGCACGCTCGAGTCGCACCTGGCCTATTACGAGCGCTGGGCGAAGGGCTGGGAGTTCCAGGCACTGCTCAAGGCGCGGCCCCTCGCGGGCGACCTCGGCCTCGGGGAGCGCTACGTCGAGGCACTCGCCCCGCTCGTCTGGTCGAGCGCGGGACGCGGCAACTTCGTGGAGTCGGTGCAGCGGATGCGCGAGCGCGTCACGGAGCACATCCCCCCTGCCGAGCGCGACGTGCAGCTCAAGCTCGGGCCGGGCGGGCTGCGCGACGTCGAGTTCACCATCCAGCTCCTCCAGCTCGTCCACGGCCAGGCGGATGCGGGGGTGCGGCAGGGCGGGACGCTCCCGGCGCTCGCCGCCCTCGCCGAGCGCGGCTACATCGGCCGGGACGAGGCGGCGGTCTTCGGCCGGGACTACCGGTTCCTGAGGCTCCTCGAGCATCGGCTGCAGCTCGCCGGGCTCCGGCGCACCCACCTCATGCCGCGCGAGGAGGCCGCGCTGCGCGTGCTCGCGCGCGCGAGCGGTCTCGCCGCGACGGGGCCCGAGCTGACCGAGCGCTGGCAGGCGGTCAAGACCGAGGTGCGAACGCTGCACGAGCGGCTCTTCTACCGACCCCTCCTCTCCGCGGTCGCGGCATTGCCCGAGGAGGGCTTCGCGCTCAGCAGCGAGCAGGCGGTCGCCCGGCTCGCCGCGATCGGCTTCCGGGATCCGGAGGGCGCGCTTCGGCACATCGGCGCGCTCACGGCGGGGCTCTCCCGCCGGGCGACCATCCAGCGGAACCTTCTGCCGGTCCTCCTGCAGTGGTTCACCGAGGGAGCCGACCCCGATCACGGTCTCCTCGTCTTCCGCCGGCTGAGCGACGCGCTCGGCGAGTCGCACTGGTACCTGCGGATGCTGCGCGACTCCTCGGGGGCCGCCCACCGGCTCACCCAGGTGCTCTCCGGCTCCCGCTTCGTCGGCGACCTCTTCGAGCGCATCCCGGAGTCGGTCGCCTGGCTCGAGGACGACGACGATCTCGCGCCGCGGCCGCTCGAGGTGCTTCTCGACGAGGGAGCCGCCGTCGCGGCGCGCCATGCCGGCGACGTGGATGCCGCCGCCCAGGCGGTGCGGGCCGCCCGCCGGCGCGAGCTCCTCCGCCTCGCCGTCGCGAGCATCCTCGGCCTCATGACGGTCGAGGAGCTGGGCCGGGCGCTCACCGACGTCACGACGGCGACGATCCGCTCCGCTCTCGCGATCGCGCGGTCGAGATCGGAGGCGGCGGAGCCGGAGGGGATGGAGTTCGCGGTCGTCGGCATGGGCCGCTACGGCGGCCAGGAGCTCGGCTTCGGCTCGGACGCCGACATCGTCTACGTCTACCGGGCGGCCGAGGGGGAGCAGGCGCAGAGGGCCGCCGAGCGACTGGTGGCGGAGCTGAACCGCCTCACCGAGGACCTCCAGGTGCCGCTCGACCTCGACATCGGGCTGCGGCCCGAGGGCAAGAACGGACCGGTCGCGCGGTCGCTCGAGTCGTACCGCGCCTACTATCGGCGCTGGTCGCTCACCTGGGAGGCCCAGGCGCTCCTGCGCGCCCGGGGCGTCGCGGGAGACGAGGCGCTCGTGCGCGACTTCGGGGCGCTCGCCGACGAGGTGCGGTATCCGGCCTCGATCTCCGAGGCGGATGTCCGCGAGGTCAGGCGCATCAAGGCCAGGGTCGAGTCGGAGCGCCTGCCGCAGGCCGCCGACCCGACGCGGCACCTCAAGCTCGGTCGCGGCTCGCTGAGCGACGTCGAGTGGCTCGTGCAGCTCCTGCAACTGCAACACGGCTCGGCGACCGATGGCCTGCGTACGACCTCGACGCTCGGCGCGCTCGAGGCGGCGCGGGCGACCGGGCTGCTCACGGCATCCGAGGAGAGGACGCTGCGCGAGGCCTGGCTCTTCGCCTCCCGCACTCGCTCCGCGCTCATGCTGTGGACCTCGAAGACCTCGGATGTCCTGCCGCGCGACCGGGGGCAGCTCGACGGCGTCGCGCGCCTCATGGGCTACCCGCCCGGATCGGCAAGCCGCCTCGAGGACGACTACCTGCGCGTCACCCGCCGTGCCCGCCAGGTCTTCGAGGCGCGCTTCTACGGGCCTCCGCCGCGCTGACCCCAACCCGTTTCAAGGAGATTTCGCATCCGGGAGGGAGAACCACTGCCGGCCAGCCCCTCCGAGCGAGAAACTCCTTGAAACGGGTTAAGCCCGGAAGCGGGGCGGGCCGGATGAAGGGGCTAGACCCCGTAGTACAGCTCGTACTCGAAGGGGTGCGGGCGCTGGGCCATCGGCAGGAGCTCCTTCTCGCGCTTGTAGGCGATCCAGGTGTCGATGAGGTCCTGCGTGAAGACGCCGCCGGCCGTGAGGAAGTCGCTGTCCCCCTCGAGCGCGGCGAGCGCCTCCTCGAGCGAGCCGGGCACCTGGGGGATGTTCCTGGCCTCCTCCGGCGGGAGCTCGTAGAGGTCCTTGTCGACCGGCTCGTGCGGCTCGATCTTGTTCCGGATGCCGTCGATGCCGGCCATGAGCTGGGCGGCGAAGGCGAGATAGGGGTTGCCCGAGGCATCCGGGGCGCGGAACTCGATGCGCTTGGCCTTGGGGTTCGTGCCGGTGATCGGGATGCGGATGGCCGCCGAGCGGTTCCCCGCCGAGTAGACGAGGTTGACCGGCGCCTCGAAGCCCTTGACGAGCCGGCGGTAGCTGTTGACGGTCGGGTTCGTGAAGGCGAGCACGGCCGGGGCGTGCCGGAGCAGCCCGCCGATGTACCAGCGGGCGACATCCGAGAGCCCGCCGTAGCCGCTCTCGTCGTAGAAGAGGGGCTTGCCGTCGTTCCACAGCGACTGGTGGGTGTGCATGCCCGATCCGTTGTCGCCGAAGAGCGGCTTGGGCATGAAGGTCGCCGTCTTGCCCCACTGCTGCGCGGTGTTCTTGACGATGTACTTGAATTTCAGGATGTCGTCCGCCGCGTGGACCATGGTGTCGAAGCGGTAGTTGATCTCGGCCTGGCCACCCGTCCCGACCTCGTGGTGGGCGCGCTCGAGCACGAGTCCGGCCTCGATGAGCTTGAGGCTGATGTCGTCGCGCAGGTCGGCCTGCTTGTCGACCGGGCTGACCGGGAAGTAGCCGCCCTTGAACGGCGTCTTGTTGGCGAGGTTGCCGCCCTCCTCGGCGCGCCCGGTGTTCCAGGCGCCCTCCTCGGAGTCCACCGAGTAGAAGCTCGAGTGCTGGTTCACCTCGTAGCGCACGTCGTCGAAGAGGTAGAACTCGGCCTCCGGCGCGAAGAACGCCGTGTCGGCGATCCCCGTCGAGGCGAGGTACTTCTCGGCCTTGTGGGCGACCTGGCGCGGGTCGCGCGAGTAGATCTCGCCGTTGCGCGGGTTGTAGATGTCGAAGAGCATGACGAGGGTGCGCTCGACGCGGAACGGGTCGACGTAGGCGGTGGAGACATCCGGGATGAGCTGCATGTCGGACTCGTGGATCGACGCGAAGCCGCGGATCGAGGAGCCGTCGAAGAGCTGGCCGACCGTGAAGAACTCCTCGTCGACGCTCGTCGCCGGGATGTTGAAGTGCTGCTGCACACCCGGAAGGTCGGTGAACCGGATATCGAGGAACTTGACGTCGGTGTCCTTGATGAACGTGAGGACTTCGGACGAATCGCTGAACATTCAGGGCTCCTTGGCTGCGGAAACGGGGGCGGTTGCCACGAGCAACCAGTGAGAGGCTATGCCGGGCCGGTTTCCCCGGCGTATCGCCATTGTTTCGCCCATGTTTCGCCTCGCGTCCGCCCTAGGATCGAGTGGTGCCCGTGTCGCCGAACTCCCCGCCGTCCGAGGGGCTCTCGGGCGGCCAGCGCTGGCCGGGCGAGCGGCTCGGGCTCCCGGAGTCCGGTCCGCGCTCGGTCGCGCGCTTCGGCCGGCGGCTCGGCGCCCTCGTCGTCGACTGGGGGCTGAGCGTGCTCGTCTCGGTCGCGTTCTTCCGGTACGAGGCCTTCGCGACGCTCGGCGTGTTCGCCCTCACCCAGCTCGTCTTCCTCGCGCTCGTGAACGGGAGCGTCGGCCACCTCGTGTTCCGGATGCGCGTCGTCCCGCTCGCCGGCGGCTGGATCGGCGCGTGGCGTCCGCTCGTGCGCACCATCCTCCTGTGCGTCGTGATCCCGGCCCTCATCTGGGACCGCGACCAGCGCGGGCTTCACGACAAGGCGGCGGGCACCGTCCTGGTCGTGAGGTAGTTCAGCGGGCGCGCTGCGCCCGCACCTTCGTGGGGTCGATGCCCTTCGGGATCGGCAGGTTCGGTCCTTTGTGCAGGGAGCCGACCCGGTTGCTCACGGCGTAGACCTCGGCCTTGCTGAGCGCCTTCTTGTACTTCCCGAGGCGACGGGAGAGCTTGTGCAGGGGGATCGACTCCGGGTCGGGGCCGACCTGGAGGACGTTGACGGGCACGTTCGGCAGGATGCGGGTGACCTTCTTCCGCTCGTCGTCGATCATCTTCTGGGTGCGGGTCGCCGGCCCCTCGCCGATGAGCACGACACCGCCCTTACCGACGGCGCGGTAGACCGCATCCTGGGTCTTCGGGCTGATCGCGACCGGCATCTCGCTTCCGGTCCAGCCGCGGGGGAGCGAGCTCTTGAGGACGGCGCCCACGGCACCGGGCTGCCCGGCGATCTGCGAGTAGGCGGCCTTCTCGGCCTTGCGCCCGAGGATCACGAGGAATCCGAGCACGCCTGCGAGCACGCCGGCCACGATCCACAGCACGATGCCGAAGACGCTGTCGGAGGAGAGCAGGAGGGCGAGGAGGACGCCGACGAGCAGGGGGAGTGCGAATCCCAGCGCCATCCACCAGACGGCGGTGGAGTCGTACCGCCTGGTCATCTGGAAGACCTGGTACATCTGCTTGAGACGACCGGGCTCCTTCGCGGGCTTCGGCTTCGAGTCCTTCGTGCGTGCCATGCGTCAAGGATACCGGCTCCCCTCCACCCCAGGACGCCCTGGGCCCCGCTGCGCACCATCGAGGGGTGCGCTGTCGTGAGGCACCGCCGCGGGGCGGGAGGATGCCGTCGTGGACTCGATCGGCGGTTACCGGCTCGTGC
This sequence comes from Clavibacter sp., assembly GCA_044508495.1. Classification (GTDB taxonomy): domain Bacteria; phylum Actinomycetota; class Actinomycetes; order Actinomycetales; family Microbacteriaceae; genus Terrimesophilobacter. The sequence continues at coordinate 2,652 of JBIQHP010000054.1, read as the reverse complement.
GCCTCCTCGGCAGCGGCCGGAGAGCGGA
>JBIQHP010000054.1:0-2524 GCA_044508495.1 Clavibacter sp. | reverse complement strand
ACCGAGACCGTCGCGGTCAAGGTCTACCGCGCCGGCTCCGCGCAGGCCGAGGTCGACACCGAGATCGAGGCGCTCGCCCGCGCCTCCCACCGCCACCTGCTGCGGCTCGAGGACCTCGCGATGGCGCCGGACGGGCTGCCCAGCCTCATGCTCCAGCGCCTCTCGTCCCGGAGCCTCGAGGGTCTTCTCGCGGCGGGGCCGTTGCCGGCCGGTGAGGGCGTCACGGTGCTCGCCCCGCTCGCCCTCGCGCTCGCCGAACTGCATCGGGTCGGGGTGACCCACGGCGGGATCCGCCCCTCCGCGGTCCTCTTCGACGCCGAGGGGGCTCCCGTGCTCGCCCGCTTCGGCTCGGCCGGCGTCCTGGGCGAGCTCCCGTCGCCGGATGCCGCGGGCCTGCCGGCCGCACGCCTCGCCGCAGAGCCGGGGGTCGCCTCGGATCTGCGGCGATTCGCCGCGGTCTGCCGGGCGACGCTCGGCGATGCCGCGGCGGGGCTCGACGGGGTCCTCCGGGGCGAGGAGAGCGATGCCGCCGTCGCGGCGGACCCCCAGGCCTGGCTGCAGGAGCTCGCCGATCGGCTGTTCGGGCTCGCCGATCCCGAGCCCGTGCGCTTCGTGCGGGAGAGTCTGCCGGGACAGCCCGCACCGGATGGTCGGCCGGCGCTGCCGGCACGGATCGCGGGAGCGCCGATCACGGGAGCCCGGGTGACAGGAGCGCCGATGACAGGAGCGGAGAGCGTCGCCGACGAGCCGGCCCCCTTCGCGAGTCCTCTGCGCGAGGCCCTCGCGCTCCTCCACCTCCCCGACTCCCTGCGCGAGTCGGTGATCGGTCCTCTCGCGGACCGCCTGTCTCCGCTGCTCGAGTCCGGCCCCCTCGCGACGCTGCGCCCGAGGCTGCACCGGGCCCTTCGCTCGGTGCGCAGGCCCGTGTGGATCGTGGCCGGGGTCGTGGCCCTCGCGGTCGTCGCGGCGATGGCCACGATGCCGGGCGGCTCGTCGGAGACGGGAGCGCCCGAACCGGTTCTCACCCCCGTCGCGGAGGAGCCGGCGGCCACGGCCGCCCCGCAGGCCGCGAACCCCGCGATCGGAGGCGATGACCCTCTCGCCGCCGCAGGCGCGCTGCTCGCGGCGCGAGCGGCATGCCTGGGCGCCTCCTCGATCCTGTGCCTCGATGGGGCCGACCAGCCGGGGTCGGCGGCGAGCGAAGCGGACGCCTACCGCATCCGGATCGCGCAGGAGGGCGGGATCCGGAGCCCGGAGCCGAGCCTCACGGGGGCCGAGGCCGTTCTCGTCGACCGGCTCGGCGACAGCGCTCTGCTCTCCCTCGATCGCGCGGGCGTGACGGTGGCCTCGCTTCTCCTCGTCAGGACGGAGCGGGGCTGGCGCATCCGCGATCTGGTCTTCGCGGATGACGTCGAGCCGGCCAGCTCGCCCTAGCCGAGGCCGAGCTCTCCGCGGAAGTCGCCGGCCTCGAGGCGCTCCTTGACCGCGACGAGGAAGCGGGCGGCGTCCGCGCCGTCCACGATGCGGTGGTCGTAGGAGAGCGCGAGATAGGCGACCGAGCGGATCGCGATCGCGTCGAGCCCGTTGTCGGTGACGACGACGGGCTTCTTCGTGACGATCCCGGTTCCGAGGATGGCCGACTGCGGCAGGAAGACGACGGGTGTGTCGAAGAGCGCGCCGCGCGAACCGGTGTTGGTCACCGTGAAGGTGCCGCCGGCGAGCTCGTCCGGCTTGAGCCGGTTGTCGCGCGTGCGCTCGGCGAGGTCCGCGATCTCCGTGGCGAGCTGGGCGATCGAGAGGTCGCCCGCGTTGCGGATGACCGGCGTGAGCAGCCCGCGCTCGGTGTCGACCGCGATGCTGATGTTCTCCTGCCCGGGATAGACGATGCTCTCGCCGTCGATCGTCGCGTTGATGATCGGGTAGGCCTTGAGCGCCTCGGCCGCCGCGAGCGTGAAGAACGGCAGGAAGGTGAGCTTCGTGCCGGTCTTCTTCTGGAAGTCGGCCTTGAGCTCGTCGCGCAGCGTCGCCACCGCGGTCACGTCCACCTCCACGACCGTCGTGAGCTGCGCGGAGGTCTGCATCGAGACGACGGCGCGCTCGGCGACGACCTTGCGCAGGCGCGACATGGGAACCGTGGTCCCGCGCAGGGGCGAGGTCGCGAGCGGCGTGCGCACGGCGCGTGCCCCGGATGCGGCGGTGCCGGATGCGGCGGACAGCACGTCCTGCTTGCGGATGCGGCCGCCGATCCCCGAGCCGGCGATGGTCGAGAGATCGATCCCGCTGTCGTTGGCGAGCTTGCGGACGAGCGGGGTCACGTAGCCGGCGTTCCCGGCTGCGGGAACCACGGGTGCCGCCGCGGCTGGTGCGGCGGGCGCTGCCGCGGGCGCCGCGGGAGCCACGGGCTGCTCGGCGACGGGCTGTGCCGGCTCGGGCTGCGCCGGCTCAGGCTGCGCCGGCTCGGGCTGCTCTGCTGCTGGCTGCACTGCTGCTAGCTGTTCTGGCGCGGGAGTCTCCGGTGCGGGTT
>JBIQHP010000175.1:0-2064 GCA_044508495.1 Clavibacter sp. | reverse complement strand
ATCCGGGGTGTCGGCCGTCGCGTCGACTTCGACGAGATCGATCGACTCGACCTGCCGGTGCGCTCCGGCGACGCGTGCGGCCGCCCGCAGCTCGTGCGCCGCGATGCCGCCAGGAACGGATGCCGGGCAGGCCGGAGCGACCGAGCGGTCGCACGCGTCGACGTCGAGGTCGACGTGGATCGGCCCGCCCGCCGAGCCGGCGAGCTCGAGCGCCTCGGCCATGACATCCGCCATCGGTCGCCGCAGCAGCTCGTCGCGCAGGACGACCGTGATCCCGAGATCGCGTGCCCGCGCGGCGTACTCGGCGGAGTTGGCGAAGTCGGAGATGCCGACCTGCACGATGCGCGTTCCCGCGAGGCCCGCTTCGATGAGCCGGCGAACCGGCGAACCGTTCGAGACCCCGTCGCGCAGGTCGTAGTGCGCGTCGACGGTGACGAGGCCCGCGGTGGCGATCCGGGTGCCCCAACGGCCGAGGGCGGTCGGCACGGTCGCGGCGTTGTCCCCGCCGAGCGCCACGAGCAGCTCGGCGTCGACCGCCGAGATCTCGGCGATCGCGCGCTGCTCGTCGGCATCCGGGTCGGCGAGGTTCCCGCAGTCGGCGAAAGTCAGAGCGCGGCCGCCCGCGTGCGCGAATTGGCTGTAGCGCGGGATCATGACGCGCACAGCATCCGGGGTCATCCCCGCGTTCGTCGCCGAGATCGAGGTGCGCCAGGTGGGCACGCCCACGAGGGCGAGATCGCTGCGACCGGAGGGCGCCGGCCAGTTCCCGGCGCGCGGCCAGAGCGGGTCGGAGGGAAGCGCGGTGGTGGCCATCAGGCCCCAGTCTCGCGCATCGGCACTCTCATGTGCAGCCGGTCGGCGACCTCGATCGCCTCGTCGTAGCCGGCGTCGACGTGCCGGATGACGCCCATGCCGGGGTCGTTCGTGAGCACACGCGCGAGCTTCGCGGCCGCGAGCGGCGTGCCGTCGGCGACCGTCACCTGGCCCGCGTGGATCGAGCGTCCGATGCCGACCCCACCGCCGTGGTGGATCGACACCCAGGTCGCGCCCGACGAGGTGTTGACGAGCGCGTTGAGGAGCGGCCAGTCGGCGATCGCGTCCGAGCCGTCCTTCATGGCCTCGGTCTCGCGGTACGGCGAGGCGACCGAGCCGGAGTCGAGGTGGTCGCGGCCGATCACGATGGGCGCCGAGAGCTCGCCCGAGGCGACCAGCTCGTTGAACCGCAGGCCGGCCTTGTCGCGCTCCCCATAGCCGAGCCAGCAGATGCGCGCGGGCAGCCCCTGAAAGTGCACGCGGTCCCCCGCCATGCGGATCCACTTCGCGAGCGAGGCGTTCTCCGGGAAGAGCTCGAGCACGGCGCGGTCGGTCGCGGCGATGTCCTTCGGATCGCCGGAGAGCGCGGCCCAGCGGAACGGCCCCTTGCCCTCGGAGAAGAGTGGGCGGATGTACGCCGGCACGAACCCGGGGAACGCGAAGGCGTCGGCGAACCCGGCGGCCTTCGCCTCGGTGCGGATGTTGTTGCCGTAGTCGAAGACCTCGGCGCCGCCCTTCTGGAAGCCGACCATGGCCTCGACCTGCTTCGCCATGGAGTGGCGGGCGGCATCCGCGAAGCCGATCGGGTCCGCCTTACGCGCGCCGTCCCACTCGTCGAAGGAGAACTCGAGCGGCAGGTAGGCGAGCGGGTCATGGGCGCTCGTCTGGTCGGTCACGATGTCGATCTCGGCGCCCATGGCCAGCAGGCGCGGGAACACGTCGGCGGCGTTGCCGAGCAGGCCGATGCTGAGCGGCTTCCTCGCGTCGCGGGCGTCGTAGGCGAGCTGGAGCGCCTCCTCGATCGAACGCGCCTCGACGTCGAGGTAGCGATGCTCGAGGCGGCGGGCGATGCGACTCGGGTCGACGTCGACGCAGATCGCGACGCCGTCGTTCATCGTGACGGCGAGCGGCTGCGCGCCGCCCATGCCGCCGAGACCGCCGGTGAGGGTGATGGTGCCGGCGAGGGTGCCCCCACTGTGCTGGCCGTTCCCGCCCTTCCGGACGGCGAGCTTCGCGGCGACCGCGGCGAAG
>JBIQHP010000053.1:0-15476 GCA_044508495.1 Clavibacter sp. | reverse complement strand
CGCGGAACTCGTTCGCGAGCTGGGCGGCGAGCGTCTTGTTGTGCGAGAGCACGAGCGTGGGCCGCTGGACCTGCTCGATGAGCCAGGCCGTCGTCGCCGACTTGCCGGTTCCGGTCGCGCCGAGCAGCACGACATCCGTCTCCCCCGCGTTGATGCGCGCGGCGAGCTCGGCGATCGCGGCGGGCTGGTCGCCGCTCGGCACGTACTCGCTCACGACCTCGAAGGGGCGGACCGCGCGCGTGGGTTGCATCACTCCAGCCTAGGCACAGCCGCCGACACTAGTCCGCGTGTTTGCTTCCGGCGGAACGGCGGATGCTCGCCCAGAGCGCGTCGGCCTGCCGAAGGGTCTCGTCGATGGTGCCGTTGCTGTCGATCACGACGTCGGCGATCGCCAGCCGCTCGGTGTCGCTCGCCTGGGAGCCCAGCCGATGGAGGGCCTCCTCGCGTGTCAGGCCCCGGAGCTCGACGAGCCGCCGGATGCGCGTCTCGGTGCTCGCGTTGACGACGACCACGAGGTCGAAGGCGTGCTCGGCGTCGACGCCGGCCTCGAGGAGGAGCGGCACGTCGTAGACGACGACCGCATCCGGGTCGGCGGCCGCAGCGGCGTCCATGATGCTCCTGGCCCGCTCCTTGACGGCAGGATGCGTGATGGCGTTGAGCGCGGCCCTCCGCTCCGGGTCCACGAAGATGATCCCGGCGAGGGCGGCGCGGTCCAGGCGGCCGTCCGCGGCGAGGATCCCGGGACCGAACTCGCGGGCGATCTCCCCGAGTGCCGCCTCGCCGGGCTCGACCACGAGCCTCGCCAGTTCGTCGGCGTCGATATGCACCGCCCCGTGCTCGGCCAGCCGCCTGGCCACCACCGTCTTCCCCGAGGCGATTCCGCCCGTCAGCCCGATGAGGTACACCCGCTCATGCTAGCTTGGCCGCACCAGGAGGGAGGGGATCCATGCTCGAGTTCCTGACCGGAACGGGTCTGGCGATCTCGGCCGGGCTCAACGCCTACATCCCGCTGCTCGCGCTCGGCCTCGCCGGGCGATTCCTCGACGCCGTCGACCTGCCGGCGGGGTGGGCCTGGCTCGAGAACCCCTGGGTGCTCGGCATCCTCGGCGTGCTCCTCGTGATCGAGCTCGTCGCGGACAAGATCCCCGTCGTCGACCATGTCAACGACTGGCTGCAGACGGTCGTGCGGCCCGCCGCGGGCGGACTCGCCTTCGGCTCGGGGTCGACGGCGACCACGGCAGCCGTCGCCGATCCGGCGGCGTTCTTCTCGAGCAACCAGTGGGTTCCGATCGTGGTCGGGGCGCTCATCGCGCTGGGGGTGCACCTCGCGAAGGCCTCCGCCCGGCCCGTGGTCAATGCGGCCACCGTCGGTACGGCGACGCCGGTCGTGAGCGCCGCCGAGGATGTCGGGAGCGTCGCGGTCTCCCTGCTCGCCCTGCTCGTGCCCCTCCTCGTCATCCTCGTCGTCCCGCTCGTGGCCTGGGTCGTCTGGCTCGTCGTGCGAGCGCGCCTCCGCCGGCGACGGGCCCGTCGGGAATGACGAAACGGCCGGCTCCCGTGAGGGAACCGGCCGCCTGGTCGTGAGGTCAGGAGTTGCCCGACAGCTTCTCGCGGAGCGCGGCGAGGGACTCGTCGTCGGCGAGGGTGCCGGATGACGCCGGTGGCTCTCCGGAGAAGGAGGAGCCCGCCGCGGCCGGAGCCTCGCCGATGCCCTCCTCCGCCGCCGCGGCGACCTGCTTCTTGTGGGCCTCCCAGCGCGCCTGGGCGGCCGCGTAGTCGAGCTCCCACTTCTCGCGCTGGGCCTCGAAGCCCTCTTTCCACTCGTTCGTCTCGGGGTCGAAGCCGTCCGGGTACTTGTAGTTGCCCGCCTCGTCGTACTCGGTGAGCATGCCGTAGAGCGCCGGGTCGAACTCGGTGCCCTCGGGGTCGACGCCCTCGTTGGCCTGCTTGAGGCTCAGCGAGATGCGGCGGCGCTCGAGGTCGATGTCGATGACCTTGACGAAGACCTCGTCGCCGACCGACACGACCTGCTCGGCGAGCTCGACGTGCTTGCCGGAGAGCTCGGAGATGTGGACGAGGCCCTCGATGCCGTCCGCGACGCGCACGAAGGCGCCGAAGGGGACGAGCTTGGTGACCTTGCCCGGTGCGACCTGGCCGATCGCGTGGGTGCGCGCGAAGAGCTGCCAGGGGTCTTCCTGGGTGGCCTTGAGGGAGAGCGAGACGCGCTCGCGATCGAGATCGACCTCGAGGATCTCGACGGTGACCTCCTGGCCCACCTCGACGACCTCGCTCGCGTGCTCGATGTGCTTCCAGCTGAGCTCGGAGACGTGCACGAGTCCGTCCACGCCGCCGAGGTCGACGAAGGCGCCGAAGTTGACGATCGAGGAGACGACGCCCTTGCGCACCTGGCCCTTGGCGAGATTGCCGAGGAACGAGCTGCGGCTCTCGGACTGCGTCTGCTCGAGCAGCGCGCGGCGGGAGAGCACGACGTTGTTGCGGTTCTTGTCGAGCTCGAGGATCTTCGCCTCGATCTCCTGGCCGAGGTACGGCGTGAGGTCGCGGACGCGGCGCAGCTCGATGAGCGAGGCGGGAAGGAACCCGCGCAGGCCGATGTCGACGATGAGCCCGCCCTTGACCACCTCGATGACCGTTCCGGTCACGACGCCGTCGTCATCCTTGATCTTCTCGACGTCGCCCCAGGCGCGCTCGTACTGGGCACGCTTCTTGGAGAGGATGAGCCGGCCTTCCTTGTCCTCCTTCTGGAGGACGAGGGCCTCGACCGTGTCGCCGACCTGGACGACCTCTTCCGGGTCGACGTCGTGCTTGATGGAGAGCTCGCGGGAGGGGATGACCCCCTCGGTCTTGTAACCGACGTCGAGGAGGACCTCGTCTCGGTCGATCTTGACGACGGTGCCTTCGATGAGGTCTCCGTCGTTGAAGAACTTCAGGGTCTTTTCGACCGCGGCGAGAAAATCTTCAGCAGATCCGATGTCGTTGATGGCGACCTGCTTGGGGCCTGCGGTCGTTGCGGTTGTCATGTAGTTGGTGCTCCAGTAGGGACATAGTCGGGCCACGGAGAGGGTGCTGCGGTGTGTTTTCGCCGTGGCAGGCGGATAAGAACGTCATGGCCGTGACAGCACAGACGTGACGTTCCAGCCTAGCGTGCCAGGGGTGGCGGCGCCAACATCAGCCGCGCGGCGTCAGGACGCAGAACTCGTTGCCCTCGGGGTCGGCCATGACGACCCAGGGAACCTTCGACTCGTCCTGGCCGACGTTCACCCGCTTCGCGCCCAGCGCTTCGAGCCGTGCCACCTCGGCGGCGTGATCGTCGTCGGGGCCGGGCGCGAGATCGATGTGCAGGCGGTTCTTGACCGTCTTGCCCTCCGGGACGGTCACGAAGACGAGCCCAGGCCCCTGCTCGTCGAGCGGGATGTCCTTGGCGCGCTCCTCGAGCGCCCGCGGCGGAACGATGACGACCTCGTCCTCGGCCTCGTAGACGACGCGCCAGTCGAGCGCCTCCGCCCACCACCGGCCCTGGGCCGCGACGTCCTTGCAGTCGACCACGATGCTGTACCAGCGAACCGCCATGTCATTCCCCTTCCACGATCTGACGCAGTGCTCCCTCGAGCTGCGGATACTCGAAGCTAAAGCCCGCCTCCGACAATCTCTCCGGCACGACCCAGCGGCTCTTGAGGATGAGCTCGGTCTCGGTGCGGATCGCGATCGCGCCGAGCTCCGTCATCCAGCGGAAGGCCGGGAACCCGAGCGGGATGCCGAGGACCTTCCGGATCGTGCGCATGAGCGTGCGGTTGTCCACCGGGTTCGGGGAGGCGGCGTTGACGATCCCGTCGAGCTCCGGATGCTCGACGAGGAAGAGGATGATGCGAAGCACGTCGGCCACGTGGATCCAGGAGAACCGCTGTCGACCGCCCCGCGCGCGGAACTCGTGGAACACCCCCGCCGCGCGCCGGGCACGCGTTCCGAACCAGCGCCCGTCCAGCTGCGGTCCGCCGAGTCCGAGTCGCGCGAGCCCGAGCATGGGCGTGAGCGCGCCGCCAGGGCCCAGCACGATCGCCGAGCGGAGCGCGACCCTCCTGGTCCCGGGCAGCTCGCCCTCGAAGAACGCCGCCTCCCAGGCCTTCGCGACCTCGACCGAGAAGCCCGCGCCGAGCTCCCCCGCGACCTCCGTCATCGGGCGGTCCTCGGCATGGCGGTAGATCGTCGCGGTCGAGGAGTTGACCCACAGAGCGGGCGGATGCTCGCAGGCGCGCACCGCATCCGCGAGCTCGCGCGTCGTGTCGACCCTCGAGCGGCGGATCTCCTCCCGGTTGCCGGGACCGTAGCGGCAGTTGACGCTCTTCCCGGCGAGATTGACGAGCAGGTCGGCCTCCTCGAGGAGGTCGGTCATCGCCGCGGTCTGTCCCCAGCGCACGGCGGCCGACCGTCCGATGTGGGCGACCTCGTGGCCCTGCTCGCGCAGTGCCGCCGTGAAGTGGCCGCCCATGAAGCCGGACGCCCCCGCGATCACGACTCTCATCCTGCCCTCAGCTCATAGCGGAACGACCCCGCATACTCATAGACCCTACCGACCAGAGGAAGGCTCAGGGCGACCTCGACGTGCTGACGGTCGTCCTCCTCCGAGAACCGCTCGACGAGCTCGACGTGCGGCGCGAGAGGTCCCGGGATGCGGAGCCATCGCCGGCCGATCCGCAGCGACACCCGGCTCGACGCGAGCCGCAGCGCCCCGTCCAGGATCTCGGCGGCGAACAGCGCGCGAAGGCTGCGCCGGGAGCCGAGGATGTCGACGAGGCCCTCGGGGGCCGCGAGGATGAGATCGCGCATGACCCGGTCCCCGTCCGGCAGGTGGAAGGTGCGCTCGCCCGTGACCGCCGGACGGCCGTCCTCGGCCGCCGGGAGGTTGACGACGGAGAACGGGACGTCCCGCGCCCAGACCGGGAACAGGACATCCGGGTCCGCGAACAGGCGGATGAGGGGGCGCAGCCACGCGCGCGGGGTCCCCACCGTGGCGAAGACGCCCTCGCCGACACCTCGCATCCCCTCGGGGATCGCCGAGAAGTAGGCCCGGAGGCGGGGATGCAGTCCACCCGCGCCGAAGGCGGCGTCGCCCAGCGCAGCCTCATAGGGCGACTGCGCCGGCGACATCGCTTCGAACGCGATTACGTGAGCAGCGCGGACTTGAGGGTGTCGAGCCCGACCCCGCCCAGGTCGAGCGCCCTGCGGTGGAACTCCTTGATGTCGAAGGCCGCGCCCTCGCGCGCCTTGACCTCGTCGCGCAGCTGCTCCCAGATGCGCTGCCCGACCTTGTAGGAGGGCGCCTGCCCCGGCCAGCCGAAGTAACGGTTGACCTCGAACTTCACGAAGGGCTCGTTCATGTTGACGTTCTTCTTCATGAAGTCGAAGGCGTAGTCGTAGTCCCACACGCCCGCACCGTCGAGCCGCTTCTTGCCGAGGTGCACACCGATGTCGAGCACGACGCGCGCGGCGCGCATCCGCTGGCCGTCGAGCATCCCGAGCCGGTCGCCCGGGTCGTCGAGGTAGCCGAGGCTCTCCATGAGGCGCTCGGCGTAGAGCGCCCAGCCCTCGGCGTGACCGCTCGTCCCGGCGAGCTGGCGCCGCCAGGTGTTGAGCTTCGCCCGGTTGTAGACCGCCTGGCCGATCTGGAGATGATGCCCGGGGACTCCCTCGTGGTAGACGGTCGTCGTCTCGCGCCAGGTGTCGAACTCGGTGACGCCCTCGGGAACCGACCACCACATCCGCCCGGCGCGCGAGAAGTCGTCGCTCGGGCTCGTGTAGTAGATGCCGCCCTCCTGCGTCGGCGCGATCATGCACTCGAGCTTCTTGATCGGGTCCGGGATGTCGAAGTGCGACTTCGAGAGCTCCGCGACGGCCGTGTCGCTGAGCTTCTGCATCCACTTCTGCAGCGCGTCGGTCCCGTGGAGCTTGCGGCTCTCATCCGCCTCGAGGATGGCGATGGCCTCCTCGACGCTCGCGCCCGGCTTGATCTCGCCGGCGATGCGCGTCTGCTCCTCGACCATACGGGCGAGCTCCTCGATGCCCCACTCGTAGGTCTCGTCGAGATCGATCTTCGCGCCGAGGAACCGGCGGGACTGCAGCGCGTAGAGCTCACGTCCGACCGCGTCGACCTCGGTCGCGGCGGGCGCGAGCTCGTTCTCGAAGAAGTCGGCGAGCTTCTGGTAGGCCGCCGCGGAGGCCTCCGCGCCCTTCCTCAGGTCGTTCTTGAGCGAGTCGGGGAGCTGGGTGCCGTCCCCCGTCTCCGCGCCCTCGGTGAAGGCGAAGAAGAAGCCGTCCTGCGCCGCGTGCTTGCGCGCCTGGGTGAGCACCTCGTCGACCTGGCGTCGCGCCGGGGTCGTTCCGTCCGCGATGCCGAGGCGCAGGGTCTCGATGTAGCCGTCCACGGCGCCCGGGAGGTTGCCGAGGCGGCCGGCGATGGTCGACCACTCCTCGACGGTGTCGTGAGCCATGAGATCGAAGATGTCGCGCATCTCCTGCGCGGGCGAGGCGATCACGTTGACGTCGCGCTTCCACAGCCCTGCCTCGTGCGCCTCGACGTCGAGGGTCAGCTCGTTCGTCATGTCGGTCTTGGTGACCTCGTCGACGTCGTCGGCGGCCGTGGTCTTCTCGAGCTTGGCGAGCACCTTCTTGGCCTCGGCGATCATGCGCTCGCGGCCGGCCGGCGACTGGTCGCCGTACTCCTCGTAGCGACCGGGGATGCCGATCCAGATGGCGAGACCCGGCTCGAGGTCGGCGAGGGTCGTGACCCATTCCTCGGCGATGGCGTCGACGGCGGTGGGGGTGCGGGCAGCCTCGTGGGCTTTGTTGTCAGCGGTCATGCTCCGAGCTTAGGCGCGTGGAACGGCCGTGCGAAAGCGGGGACGTGATCTCAGTGGGCCGCGGCATCCCAGTTCTGTCCCGTGCCGATCTGTACGTCGAGCGGGACCCTGAGCTCTGCGGCATGCCCCATGCGGTCGCGCACGATGCCGGAGAGCACGTCGAGCTCGCCGGAGGCGACCTCGAAGACGAGCTCGTCGTGCACCTGGAGGAGCATCCGGGAGCCGAGCTCCCGCTCGCGGAGGTCGGCGGCGATCCGGAGCATCGCGATCTTCATGATGTCGGCCGCCGAGCCCTGGATCGGGGCATTGAGCGCCTGGCGCTCCGCGTTCTCCCGCAGCACGCGATTGTTCGAGTTGAGGTCCCCGAACGGCCGGCGGCGCCCGAAGATCGTCTCGGTGTAGCCGTCGACCTTGGCCTGGGCGACGACATTGCGCAGGTAGTCGCGCACGGCGCCGAAGCGGGCGAAGTAGTCGACCATGAGCTGCTTGGCCTCGGCGACGTCGATGCGCAGCTGCTTCGAGAGCCCGAAGGCGCTCAGCCCATAGGCGAGGCCGTAGGACATCGCCTTGACCTTGGTGCGCATCGTGGGCGTGACCTCGCCGGGGTCGACCCCGAAGATCCGCGCCCCGACGAACCGGTGCAGATCCTCCCCCGCGTTGAAGGCCTCGATGAGCCCCGCGTCGCCGGAGAGGTGGGCCATGATCCGCATCTCGATCTGCGAGTAGTCGGCGGTGAGCAGCGTCTCATAGCCCTTGCCGGTCTCGAAGGCCGCCCGGATCTCGCGCCCCTCCGCGGTCTTGACCGGGATGTTCTGCAGGTTCGGGTCGTTCGAGGAGATGCGCCCGGTGCTCGTCCCGGCCTGGCCGTAGGTCGTGTGGATGCGCCCCTCCGGCCCGATCTCGCGTTCGAGCGTCTCGATCATCTGCTTGAGCTTCGTCGCGTCGCGATGCTGGAGCAGGAGGTCGAGGAAGGGGTGGGGCTCGGGGAGCTGGTCCTGCAGGTCGGCGAGAGCGGCGGCATCCGTCGAGTAGCCGGTCTTGGTCGCCCGGGTCTTCGGCATCCCGAGCTCCTCGAAGAGGAGCTGCTGGAGCTGCTTGGGAGAGCCGAGATTCACCTCGCGGCCGATGATCGCGTAGGCGTTCGAGGCGATCTCCGCCGCGCGCTCGGTGAGCCTCTTGTTGAGCTTCTCGAGCACGCCGGCGTTGACCGCGACCCCGTCGAGCTCCATGCCGGCGAGCACCGGCACGAGGGGGAGCTCGATCTCCTCGAGGACCTCGAGCGAGCCCTTGCTCAGCCGTCCGGCGAGCTCCTCGGCGACGCGCAGGACGTACCAGGCCTCCGTCGCGGGGCTCAGCCCCTCGCTCTCCGGGACGAGCTGGTTCTGGTCGGGCTCGGCCACCGTCTCCCCCAGGTGGGTGTAGATCTGGCCGGCGAGCGACTCGACCTTGCCTCCCGGCTTGAGCAGCCAGGCGGCGAGGGTCGTGTCGAAGGCGATGCCGTCGAGGGCGACTCCGGAGCGCGCGAGCGTCTTCACGGCTCGCTTGGCGTCGAAGAGGTGCTTGGGGGCGTCGCTCGAGAGCCAGGCCTCCACCGCGGCGTAATCGGGGCGGTGCGCCCCCCACGGGACGTAGGCCGAGTCCTCCGGCGTCGCGATCCCCAACCCGGCGAGTTCTCCGTCGACGGCGTCGACGATGAGGCCGAGCGGCCGCGAGCCGTCCCCCACCGCGGCCGCGAGCCACTTCGCGAGCTCCTCGTCGACGAGCTTGCGTACGGGGGGCTCCGCGGTGGACGCCGCTGCGGCCGCCACCACCTCGCCCCCGGACTCGGCCGCCGCGATCTTGAGCACGCGATCCAGGAGGGTGCGGAACTGCAGCTTGTCGAAGACCTCGCGCACCGCGGCCGTGTCGATCGGGCGCCGCTCGAGATCCGCCGGCCCCACCGGAAGCTCGACATCCGTCACGAGCCGGTTGAGCTTCCGGTTGCGGATCGCCCGATCCTTCTGCTCGCGCAGCTTCTCGCCGACCACGCCCTTGATCTCCTCGGCGTGCTCGAGGACCCCGTCGAGACCGCCGTATTCGAGAACCCACTTGACAGCGGTCTTCTCCCCCACCTTGTCGATCCCCACGAGATTGTCGCTCGTCTCGCCGACGAGCGCGGCGATGTCCGGATACTGCTCCGGCCGGATGCCGTACCGCTCGAGGACCGCGGCCGGGTCGTAGCGCTTGAGCTCGGAAACGCCCCGGGCGTTCGGATAGAGCAGGGTCACCGTGTCGTTCACGAGCTGGATGGTGTCCCGGTCGCCCGAGACGACGTAGACGTGGAAGCCCTGCTCGGCACCCTGCACGGAGAGCGTGGCGAGGATGTCGTCGGCCTCGAAGTCCTCCTTGCTGACGGTCGTGATCCCCATGGCCTTGAGCGCCTCCTCGAGCAGGGGGACCTGACCGATGAACTCGGGCGGGGTCTCGTCGCGCGTGCCCTTGTACTCCGGGTACTCGCGCGTGCGGAAGGAGTAGCGGGAGATGTCGAAGGCGACCGCGAGGTGCGTCGGCTTCTCGTTCTGCAGGAGATTGATGAGCATCGCGATGAAGCCGTGGATCGCGTTGGTGTGCTGTCCCTCACGGTTCACGAAGCTGTCGACGGGCAGGGCGTAGAAGGCCCGGAAGGCCAGCGAATGGCCGTCGATGACCATGAGGGTAGGCTTCTCGTTGTCCGACACGAGAGCCAGCCTAGCCGCCGGCACCGACACCGAGACCCGAGGAATTCCGCCCATGAGCATCCCCAGCACGAGCGTCGACCCTGCCGCCCCCGCGGGACTCCTCGGCCGGAAGATGGGCATCGAGGTGCTCGAGGCGAGCCCCGAGCGCTCGATCGCCCGGATGCCCGTCGAGGGGAACACGCAGCCGTACGGCATCCTGCACGGCGGCGCCCACCTCGTGCTCGGCGAGTCGCTCGGCTCGATGTCCGCGCACCTGCACGCCGGCCAGGGCCGCTACGCCGTCGGCATCGAGATCAGCGCGAGCCACTCTCGCTCGGTCTCGAGCGGCTGGGTCACCGGCACCTGCACCGCGATCAGCCTCGGCCGCACCATCACGGTCCACGAGATCGTCGTGACCGACGACGAGGGCAACCGCCTCTCGACCGTACGGATGACGAACCTGCTGCGCGACGCGTAGCTCTCCGCCGCGACGCGTGGGGCGCGGGCCGAGTCCCAGCGTGGGAGCATGGCATATGGACATGCTCTTCGCCATCCAGGGTACGACGATGTGGTTGCTGCTCGCCGGCGTGCTCCTGCTGGCATTCGCCTTCATCTCGCGGCACTGGATCGAGAGATTCCCGCCGGCACTCGACCATTGGCTGTTCTGGATCGCAGGAGCGCTTGTCGTGGTGGGTGCGCTGGGGGTCGTCGCTCCCTACCTGGTCGTCTTCTTCGGCGCGCGTCCGGTGTGAGGCTCGCGGAGTGGGCTAGCCCTTCTTCGGCGCGAGCTGCTCGATGATCGCGACCGCGACGTCGTGCATCGTGAGGCGACGGTCCATGGAGGCCTTCTGGATCCAGCGGAAGGCGTCGGGCTCGCTGAGCCCCATCTTCTCGTTGAGCAGGCCCTTCGCCCGGTCGACGATCTTGCGGGTCTCGAACCGCTCGGCGAGGTCGGCGACCTCGGCCTCGAGGGTCACGATCTGGGCGTGGCGCGCGAGGGCGATCTCGATCGCCGGCAAGAGGTCGTTGGGCGTGAAGGGCTTGACGACGTAGGCGAGCGCGCCGGCCTCGGTCGCGCGCTCGACGAGCTCCTTCTGGCTGAAGGCCGTGAGCAGCACGACGGGCGCGATGTGGTTCTTGCTCAGCTGCTCCGCCGCCGAGATGCCGTCGAGCTTCGGCATCTTGACGTCCATGACGACGAGATCCGGGCGCAGCTCGGTCGCGAGGGCGACCGCGGTCTCGCCGTCGCCGGCCTCCCCGACGACGTCGAACCCGTTGTCCCGCAGGGTCTCGACGATGTCGAGACGGATGAGCGACTCGTCCTCGGCGACGACGACGCGGCGGGGGACGGGGGACGTGCTCTCCTGGTCGCTCACAGTCAAAGCTTACGGGAATCGGCGGTGCGATAGTCTGGCGACGACGGCGGTGCGCCGGTGTGGCGGAATGGTAGACGCGGAGCACTCAAAATGCTTTGCCCGAAAGGGCGTGTGGGTTCGAGTCCCACCACCGGCACGGATCTCCCTGCCGCTACTGCGCCCAGGCCGGCGCGACCGCGTTGAGCGCGTCGCCGATGCGGTGGACGCGCACGTCGTTGGTCGAGCCGGTGATGCCGGGCGGCGAACCGGAGATCACGACGACCTTGTCGCCCATCTCGGCGAGGCCCCTCGCGAGCAGGATGTCGTCCACCTGCTTGTACATGGCATCCGTGTGGGTGACGAGGTCCACGAGGAACGACCGGATGCCCCAGGTGAGCGCCATGCGCCTGAGGATGCCGATCTCGGGCGTGAAGGCGATCATCGGGATGCTCGACCGCAGCCTGGCCATGCGCCGCGCCGAGTCGCCCGACTGCGTGAAGACGCACAGGTACTTCGCCTCGACGAAGTCGGCGACCTCGGCGGCGGCGAGCGTGATCGCACCCCCCTGGGTGCGCGGCTTGACCCCGAGCGGCGGGATGCGCTCGAGGCCGTGCTCCTCGGTCGACTCGATGATGCGCGCCATCGTCTGCACCGTGATGACCGGGAACTCCCCCACACTCGTCTCACCGCTCAGCATGACCGCGTCGGTGCCGTCGAGGACCGCGTTGGCAACGTCCGAGGTCTCGGCCCTGGTCGGCCGCGGGCTCGAGATCATCGACTCGAGCATCTGTGTCGCGACGATGACGGGCTTCGCCATCCGGCGGCACAGCTCGACCGCCCGCTTCTGCACGATCGGGACGGCCTCGAGCGGGAGCTCGACGCCGAGGTCGCCGCGGGCGACCATGATCCCGTCGAAGGCGTCGATGATGGCCTCGAGGTTGTCGACCGCCTGCGGCTTCTCGATCTTCGCGATGACCGGGATCTTCCGCCCCTCCTCGGCCATGATCTCGTGGACGCGCACGATGTCGTCGGCGCTGCGGACGAAGGAGAGCGCCACGAGATCGGCGCCCAGGCCGAGGCCCCAGCGCAGGTCGGCCTCGTCCTTCTCGGAGAGCGCCGGGACGTTGACGGCCACTCCCGGCAGGTTGATGCCCTTGTTGTTGGACACGGCGCCGGGCACCTCGACGGTCGTCGTCACGACGGTGCCGTCCGTCGCGGTCACCCTCAGGGTGACCTTGCCGTCGTCGATGAGCAGCGGGTCGCCGGGCTTGACGTCGTCCGGCAGGCCCTTGTAGGTCGTGGAGGAGATGCCCTTGTCGCCGACGATGTCCTCGATCGTGATCCGGAACTCATCGCCCACGGCGAGCTCGTACGGTCCCCCTTCGAAGGTGCCGAGCCGGATCTTGGGGCCTTGCAGGTCGACGAGCACCGCGACGGCACGACCCGCGGCATCCGCCGCCCTGCGGACGTTCGCGTAGACCTCCTCGTGCACGGCGTGGCTGCCGTGGCTGAGGTTCATCCTCGCGACGTCGACCCCGGCATCGACGATGGCCCTGATGTTCTCGTAACTCGAGGTGGCGGGTCCGAGGGTCGCAACGATCTTTGCGCGTCTCACTGGTTTCCTTTGTTCGTGAACTGCCGTCGACGATGGTTCAGAGGGACAGCGCCCGGTCGCGCGGGCGGACCGGCGCCGGCAGTTCGGTCTCCCCTTCAAGGTACCGGTCCACGGCGGCGGCCGTCGCGCGGCCCTCGGCGATGGCCCACACGATGAGCGACTGGCCGCGACCGGCGTCGCCGGCCACGAAGACCCCGGAGGCGCCGGACTGGAAGTCGTCGCCGCGGACCACCACGCCGTCGGCCACGGCGATGTCGGGCTCCTCCCCGAGACCCGCGCTGTCCGTTCCGGTGAAGCCGAGCGCGAGGAGGACGAGGTCGGCCGGGATCTCGCGCTCGGTCCCCGATCTCGGCACTCTCCGCCCGTCGAGGTACTCGGTCTCGGCGACGCGGATGGCGCGCACCTCGCCCGCCGCGTTCGGCAGGAACTCGACCGTCGAGGCGAGGAAGAGGCGCTCTCCGCCCTCCTCGTGCGCGCTCGAGACCTCGAAGACGAGCGGATGCGTCGGCCAGGGCTGGTGCTCCGGGCGCTCCTCGGGGGGGCGCGTGCCGATCGCGAGAGTCGTGACGGAGAGCGCGCCCTGACGGTGGGCGGTGCCCAGGCAGTCGGCGCCGGTGTCCCCGCCGCCGAGGATGACGACGTGGCGCCCCTCGGCCGTGATGGGGTTCCGCACGGCGTCGCCGGCCCCCACCCGGTTCTGCTGCACGAGGTAGTCCATCGCGAAGTGGACGCCGGCGAGATCGCGCCCCGGGATGGGCAGGTCCCGCGGTGCGAGGGCGCCGGTCGCGACGATCACGGCGTCGTAGCGGCTGCGGAGCTCGCTCCAGCCGATGTCGACCCCGATGTCCACCCCTGCCCGGAAGCGGGTCCCCTCCGCCTGCATCTGGCGCAGCCGGTTCTCGATGTGCCGCTTCTCCAGCTTGAAGTCGGGGATGCCGTAGCGCAGCAGCCCGCCCAGCCGGTCGTCCCGCTCGAACACCGCCACGGTGTGGCCGGCTCTCGTGAGCTGCTGCGCCGCGGCGAGCCCCGCCGGACCGGATCCGACCACGGCGACGGTCTTGCCGGTGAGGCGCTCGGGCGGATGCGGCTGCACCCAGTCGTTCGCCCAGGCCTGGTCGGCGATCGACTGCTCGACGAGCTTGATGGTCACCGGCTCCTGGCTGATCCCGAGCACGCAGGAGCTCTCGCACGGCGCGGGGCAGAGCCGACCGGTGAACTCGGGGAAGTTGTTGGTCGCGTGAAGCCGCTCGCTCGCCTCGCGGCCCTCTCCACGGCGGATGAGGTCGTTCCACTCGGGAATGAGGTTCCCGAGCGGGCAACCCTGGTGGCAGAACGGGATGCCGCAGTCCATGCAGCGGCCGGCCTGGCGCTTGAGCGCGTTCTCGTCCCCCGGCTCGTAGACCTCTCGCCAGTCCATGAGCCGGACGGGCACCGGCCGCCGCGCCGGCAGCTCGCGGGAGCGGGTCGTGAGGAAGCCCTTCGGATCAGCCACCCGTCACCTCCATGATCCGTCCCCAGACGATCTCGCCGTCCGGGTCGAGTCCCTCGAGCTCGGCGAGGGCGCGCGTCTCGGAGACCGCCGCGAAGTCGCGCGGGACGACCTTCACGAAGTCCACGACGGTCGACTCGAAGTCCCGCAGCATCCGCGTGGCGAGCGTCGACCCGGTCAGCCCGAGGTGCTGCTCGAGCAGGCTCCTCACGAGCTCGACGTCCGCGCGGTCGAGCATGCCGAGCTCGAGCTCGCCGCTGTCGAGCGCCTCCCGGTTGACCCGGTCGGGGCGCAGCCGGTGGACGTAGGCCGTCCCGCCCGACATCCCCGCCCCGAGGTTGCGGCCGACGGGTCCGAGGATGAGCGCCGTGCCGCCCGTCATGTACTCGAGGGCATGGTCGCCGACCCCCTCGACGACCGCCGTCGCGCCCGAGTTGCGGACGAGGAACCGCTCGCCGACGATGCCGCGCAGGAACATCCGCCCGCTCGTCGCGCCGTAGCCGATGACGTTGCCGGCGATGACGTTGCGTTCGGCCGGGAAGACGCTCTCCCGGTGCGGCCGGACGACGATCTCGCCGCCGGAGAGCCCCTTGCCGACGTAGTCGTTCGCGTCGCCCTCGAGTCTCAGGATGATGCCGCCCGGCAGGAAGGCGCCGAGGGACTGCCCCGCGGTGCCGTGCAGCGTCACGTCGATGCACTCGCGGGGAAGGCCTGCCTCGCCGTAGCGCTTCGTGACCTCGTGGCCGAGCATCGTGCCGATCGCGCGGTCGGTGTTGCGGACGGGGAGCTCGATGACGACCGGCTGACGGTTCTCGAGCGCGTCCGAGCTGAGCGCGATGAGCTTCCGGTCGAGGTGCGCGTCGAGCTCGTGGTCCTGCTGCCGGCGGTTGCTCCGCGGCTCGTCCTCGGCGAAGGCCGGGCCGGAGAGGATCGGCGAGAGGTCCAGGCCGTCGGCCTTCCAGTGCGACACGGCGGCATCCGTGTCGAGGAGCTCGCGATGCCCGATCGCCTCCTCGATGCTGCGGAACCCGAGGGCGGCGAGGTACTCGCGCACCTCCTCGGCGAGGAACTCGAAGAAGTTCACGACGAACTCGGGCGTGCCGGTGAACCGCGCGCGCAGCTCCGGGTTCTGCGTCGCGACGCCAACCGGGCAGGTGTCCAGGTGGCAAACGCGCATCATGACGCAGCCGGAGACGACGAGCGGCGCCGTGGCGAAGCCGAACTCCTCCGCGCCGAGCAGGGCGGCGACGATGACGTCGCGCCCGGTCTTGAGCTGGCCGTCGACCTGCACGACGACGCGCTCGCGCATCCCGTTGACCATGAGCGTCTGCTGGGTCTCGGCGAGGCCGATCTCCCACGGCGTGCCGGCGTGCTTGAGCGAGGAGAGCGGGCTCGCGCCCGTGCCGCCGTCGTGGCCGGAGACGAGCACGACATCCGCGAGGGCCTTGG
>JBIQHP010000174.1:0-2087 GCA_044508495.1 Clavibacter sp. | reverse complement strand
GCACGCGAAGGCCGGAAATGGCCTTCGCCGCTATGTGCCGCGCGCAGCCGCCCGCATCGCCCGGCGCCCGGCCGGCACGAGCACCGCGACGGCGATGACGGCGAACAGCAGGATGCCGGCGATCACGAGCAGTGACTCGACCGTGAAGGTGTCGGCGAGCGGGCCGAAGGCGACCATGCCGATCGGCATCGCGACCGCCATGACGATCCCCACGAACCCGAAGACCCGGCCCTGGCGCTCCGGCTCGACCCGCTCCTGCAGAAGCGTCATCGACGGCGTCGAGAAGTAGGGCACCGCGAGGCCGAGCAGGAACATGAAGGCGAAGAACACCCAGAGGTTGATCGAGAGCCCCAAGCCGATCGAGAGGATGCCGAAGACGAAGGAGGAGATCACGATCATGACGACCCGGTTCTTCGTCCCGCCCCACACGGCGATGAGGATGCCGCCCAGCATCATCCCGACGCTGAACGCGAGCTCGTTGACCACGAGCTTCCAGACCTCGTCGCCGAAGGTGCGCACGATCATGAGCGGCGTGAGATAGGAGGGGGCGACGATGAGCACGAAGACGATCGCGAACACCACGAGCAGCCAGCGCACGAAGGCGTGGTGGGCGACGTAGCGAACCCCCTCCACGAGGTCCGCGAAGTAGCTCGGATGCTCGTCCCCGGCCCTCCGGATGGTGGGCACCGCGAGCGTCGCGAGCAGGCCGATGCCGATGACGGCGGTCACGACGTCCACGAAGAAGATCGAGACGATGGACGCGGTGGCGTACAGCGCACCCCCGATGGCGGGGGCGAGCAGCGCCATGCCGGACTGGATCGACCCGTTAATCCCGTTGACGCGCAGGAGATGCTTCGTCGGCACCAGCTGCGGGATGAGCGCGGACACCGCGGGCATCTGGATGCCGGCCCCGGTCGAGCGGATCGCGAGCGTCGCGTAGATGAGCCAGAGGTCCTCGAACCCTGCGAGCATGAAGATCGCGAGAGCCAGCGTCGTGACGGCGATCGAGGCATCCGCCCAGATGATGAGGAGCTTGCGGTTGACGCGGTCGGCCCACACGCCGCCGAAGATCGAGATCACCGCCTGCGGCAGGAAGCCGAACACGGCGGCGAGCGCGAGCACGACGCCGGACTTCGTGACGAGCGTCAGGTGCCACATGATCGCGTACTGCACGAGCATCGACCCGAAGAGGGAGATCGTCTGGCTCGTGAGGAAGACGACGATGTCGCGCTTCCAGTGCGGGCGATCCTGGCCGGACTCCTCGGTGGCCGGTTCGTCCTGAATCGGTTCGTGCTGTAGCGGTTCGTCCTGAGCCGCCTGATCCTGGGCGTCGTCGGGCGTGGCGGGCGTCGCGTCCGTCATGGGTTTCTCCTGGTCGGGCCGGGAATCCGGCGTGCAAGCCTAACCCATCGCCGCATCCGGGTGCTCGGAAGCTTCTCTCACCTTCCCTTGGTCGACCATGACGCCGTTTGTGCCCCAGGACGGCGAGAGTTCTGCCTCATGGGACACGAAACCCGTCATGGTCGGATGCTGCGGCGCCGATCCGCCGCTGGACGGGGTCGGCGGCGCGGTGAAGACTGGTGACATGCCCGAGCTGCCCGAGGTGCACGCCCTCGTGACGGATCTTGGCACCCGCCTGCGCGGCCGGGTCGTCGAGCGGCTCGAGATCGTGGCCTTCGCGGCGCTCAAGACCTTCGACCCGCCGGTCTCGGCGCTCGCCGGCCGCACGGTGGCCGACGCGACCCGGCACGGCAAGTTCCTCGACCTGACGCTCGAGGAAGAGGGGCAGGGCGACCTTCACCTCGTCATGCACCTCGCCCGGGCCGGCTGGATCCGCTGGCGCGAGGCCGCCCCGCAGCGGTCCGGTCGCCCCGGCAAGACCCCGCTCGCCGCCCGCCTCGTGCTCGACGACGGGACGGGACACGACGGCACGACCCTCGCGAAGGGCTCCGGCTTCGACGTGACCGAGGCCGGCACGAAGAAGAGCCTCGCGATCCACGTCGTGCGCGACCCGCGCGAGGTGCCCGGGATCGCGCGGCTCGGTCCGGACCCGCTCGCGCCGACTTTCACCCTCGAGCACTTCGAGC